>CAXAHI010000029.1:0-22450 GCA_963968645.1 uncultured Gammaproteobacteria bacterium
CCCGATTGAGCGAGCAGTAGGGCCGATAATAAAAACCAAGGCGGTTGTCGTTTTTTACCCGCGTAAGATGACCAATCTAAGTCTGGCTTTATCATCACTGGTTTGTCTTTATTAATATATTCTCTGCAAGCGAGTACAAAGCCAGCAATTTCTTCGGCCGATTCTTCTTTTACCCTTAGTACCATTAAAAACGCGCCAAGCTGAAGTGGCTCAACGTCATTAGCCAATATCATTCTCATCGCTGTTTGCGCTTCTTGCAGCGTCAGTGAGCGTCGGCCGGTTTTACCTTTGCCGATAGTACGAATAAATTGAGCGAAAGCGTGTTCGTTAGTGTTATTCATAAACTTCAATCGTGTTTTAGATGTCTCGCTATTATGCGTTAAAACATTGCCATTACATTATTTTCTCAATCTATTTTAGTCAAAAAAAAGCCCCGCAAGAGCAGGGCTTTTTAAAATAAGTAAGTCGATAAGGACTTATTTAGTCATCCATCGCGCCTAAAAGATGCAATATAGAAGTGAATAAATTAACGATGTTTAAATACAATGAAACAGTAGCACGAATATAGTTAGTTTCGCCGCCGTTAATAATACGGCTGGTATCAAACAAGATGAAGCCAGACATAATTAATACGATACCTGCTGAGATAGCCAGTGACATCGCGGGAATCTGTAGAAAGATATTCGCAATCATACCGACAATGGCAACCAGCAAACCGACCATTAAAAAGCCACCCATAAATGAGAAGTCTTTCTTAGTGGTAAGCACGTAGCCTGATAGGCCAAAGAACACTAATGCTGTACCGCCAAGGGCTTGCATAATTAATGCACCACCGTTGGCCATAGCCATATAGTAATTAAGCATTGGACCTAGTGAACCACCGATAAGGCCGGTAAAGGCAAAAACAACCCAAATACCCGAAGCTGAATTTTGTGTGCGAGGTAGGGCGAAAAATATTAAACCTAGTGCGCCTAATGACATCATTAACGATGTGCCACGACCAATGCCTATTGCCATTGTTGATGCGGCAGCAATAGCGCTAAACATTAACGTGATTGAAAGCAGCATATAGGTATTGCGAAGTACCTTATTGGTTTCTAAAACAGAACGCGAACCGGCGGCCTGTGAGCTAAAAAATTTATCCTGCATGGTGAATACTCCTACGTTGATCTATCCAATTTACTGAAAATGTAAAACGGGTTTGCGTGGCTTTTTAGACGACAAGCTATAAGCGGCGCTAATACGTTAATATCATACTCAATACCCCTGTAAACGCAACGCTAATAATGATAATTGCACTAACATTTTGCCGAAAAAGATCGTTGAAGTGGTGGCTGGTAACGATCTGTTTTGCGGTGTGTATCGTAATGAATACTTCACCGTTTACTCTGCTTTATATTGGGGCGCAGTAGGGTAAAATCAAGTGCGTATTCCAGTATAAGAGTGATTAACATTTGACCGTCTTGCTTTTGGTGTCGTTTTTGGCTTCTTGAACGCTGGTTTTATTGATCAAAAGTCATCAAAGTTGGTCATTTATGCCAAATTGAATCAAACTCACAGCCCAAAGTATTGAATTAACTTAGTATTTGATAATCTTCTTACTATCAACCATTACCTTCATTTTTGAGTGTCGACTATGCTGCAAGCTCTCTTGACCGTTAAAGCCTTATTATCGCCACAACGTAGATTGTTATCCTTGTCTGCCGTACTTTGCCTGCTGCTTTTTCTGATAGCCTCAAAGTCCGTATTGGCAAGCTCGCCGGTGTTTGGTGAGCAGGTAACGGGTGCTCATATCAAGGTCGGTTTAGTCAGTGAGCAGGGTTATCTTGTTGCCGGCGAAACCGCACAGTTGGCGCTGCGCTTATTACCGGAAGCGGGGTGGCATACTTATTGGAAAAATCCTGGCGATACGGGATTGCCCACTCGATTAGCTTGGCACTTGCCCGAGCGGTTTAAAGCGGGAAATATTGAGTGGCCAATACCTGAAAGAATTGATTATGAAGGAGCCGTTAATTTTGGTTATCACGGCGAAACCTGGTTACCCGTTTCTGTTTCCGTGCCAGCCGCTATTGAGCCAAGCACCGTTAATGATAACGGCGAAATATTATTGTCGGCGACGGCAAAATGGTTAATCTGCAAAGATGTTTGTATTCCTGGCAAAGCCGAACTTGAATTACTTTTACCGTTAAGCGATTCAGCATTAGAGCGTGCTACTCATCCGTTATTTGATCAAGCGCGCAGTAAAATTCCTCGCTTAGTTTACGGCACTGATGCCAGTTACGCGGTAGGTGAGCGGGTTGATATTTCGGTTGCTCTAAATACATTGCCGGCATTACAGCGCTCGCCAGAAGTCTTTATTGGTAACACATCCATTGTTGATAATTTCGATGCGCCCAAGGTTACGATTAATGGCGAAACACTGCATATCACGGCAAAAAAAGATACTTACCTAGAAGATGCGCCAGAATTACTTTCCGTCTTGTTAGTCGCGGCAGGGATGGATGATGGTTCTAAAGCCTTTGAGTTTGTTGCCAGACAAGGTCCTGCGCTGACAAGCAGCAATGCAGAGCAAACACAGCAAGCGCAACAAGTATCGTCGCCTTTATCAACACCGTCAGACACTACAGCGATGAATGTGTTGTATGCCATTTTATTAGCCTTAGCCGGCGGTTTAATTCTTAATGCTATGCCTTGTGTGTTCCCGGTATTGTCATTAAAAATTGTTAGCTTGGTTGAAAGCGGTAGCCTCAGTTCAGCAGAGCGCCAACGCCACGGTATAGCTTATACCGCAGGTGTGGTACTTAGCTTTTTATTCATTGCGGGTGTGTTAATTGCGCTTAGGTTGGCAGGCGAACAAATTGGTTGGGGTTTTCAGCTGCAATCGCCGTGGTTTATCGCGTTTTTAATTTACTTATTATTTGTTTTAGGTTTGTCGCTATCGGGCTTTATTGAATTAGGCTCGTCGCTGCAGAATATAGGTTCAGGTTTAGGCGATAAACAACGCTCGAATAATGATTGGCGCGGTTCTTTTTTTACGGGCGTATTGGCAACCATTGTTGCCACACCTTGTACGGCGCCGTTTATGGGTACCGCCATGGGGTTTGCGCTGGGACAATCGGCAATAGTGGCGCTACTCATTTTTGCAGCCATGGGCTTAGGTTTGGCGCTGCCGTTTTTACTTATCGCCTTTGTACCATTTTTAGCTAACGCCTTACCTAAGCCGGGTAATTGGATGGTGTTACTTAAAGAGTTTTTGGCGTTTCCTATTTACCTAACCGTTATTTGGTTGCTATGGGTGTTCTCTCGTCAGACAGGCGGTGATGCGGTTGCACTAATATTAGTGGGTCTTGTTTTGGTGGCGCTGGCACTATGGGTTTGGCGACTCACGTTATTTCGCGATAAGGTTTTTATGGCTCGCGTTGTCGCTGGTTTGACTCTAGCTGTTGCCATTATTATTGCGCTTTATGCGGCGAATATAGAGGCTGATAAAGTTGTTCTGGATAATACGAGCAATGATACTGCTAGTGCGAGTCATGCTCAGGCTTATAGCCCAGAGCTGCTGCAGCAGGCGTTAGACAATGGCGAAGCAGTATTCGTTAATATGACGGCGGACTGGTGTATTACTTGTAAGGTGAATGAGAAAGTGGCTTTAGGAACTAATAAAGTGAAAAACGCTTTTGCCGCGCAGTCCATCACTTATTTAAAAGGCGATTGGACCAATAGTGACCCAGTGATTACTGAGTATCTTGCTAGGTTTTCTCGAAACGGGGTACCGTTATACGTTTACTACCCAGCCGATACGGCGTCGGATAAAACGCCGGTGATACTGCCACAGATACTCACGCCGGGTATTGTTATAAAGGCAATACGCTAGTTTTTTGTTAGGTTAATTCAGCTAGCAGCCTTGTTTGCGTTTAACAAAAGCAAGGCCTGTTAATGCCGATAAGAATAAATAAGCAGCGGTAGGTACTGGCACTTCTGACAGCGCCACTTCATAGCCGATGTCAGCAAAAGAAGCGATAGTCATATTACTAATAAATGTGGGTGAGTTTAGCCACCCCGTCATTAATTCGTAGCGCATATCGTTGTTGTTAGTATCCGTGATACCCGTTAAAGCGCCGCCATTGTTGACTTCATTCCAGTGCCCGCCTGCAGTGCCCGGTCCGCCACCCAACTCGATAGGTATATAAGTAGCATTGGTTTGGCCAAATTCAGTTTGCCACAGGCTTAGAGCATTGGCTCCCGTGTATTGGCCACTGCCGGCTGTGTAGACGCCATTGAGTTGCCAAAGTGTGCCTAAACCAAGTACGTGCGCCATTTCATGGAGAATCACGCTTTCAAGTGAACCGTTGTTTTCTAGGCTAGTGAGATCAGCTGTATCGAACTGCATGTTGCCTTCAGAGGTAAGCGTATAGCCGCCGGTAGTCCATATATAGCTTGGCCCTGCAGAGCCTAGCACGCCACCAGCGCCATCAATTGCCGTACCTTCAGCGTTAATAACGATATTGCTTAATAAGTTAGCATTAATGCTAGGTTGATAACCCGTAAGCGTATTTTCCCAGTATTGTTCAGCCTGAGTGAAAATAGCTTTTTGGGAATTGGAGAGTGAGCCACTAAAATTAATATCGATATAAATAGCAGAGGCTTGCAGTGATAGGCAAGATAATAAAACGAACACGCAGGCGCGCAAGTGCTTAAAGATGGGGGTCATCTTTTTTCTCCAGGGTATTATTATTTTCAGTTTTCAAATAAAGCCATTCTTGGGGAGAACGGTTTTACGTTTTATATTTATTACATAGAGCGTAACAGTCGTTTAGTGAATTAACAAGTGCGCGACAATATTGAAGTGTTAGCTGTAAGCTGTTGATTTTAATTGTTAAATAGAGATTAGTGTTAGAGTCGACGTGAGGTTTTTAATGGGTTCAGGGCGTTCAATAACACTTTTTCTCTATTCAATAACATTTTGCCACTACATTTTTTACTAACTAATAGCTAAGTCATTTAATTATTAATGGTTGTTTTAGTTACGTTAGCAGCGATTATTGGCGCGTTAACTAAGGTGTTTAATTTTTTATTCACTGCGTTCTCTAATGTGTTTTCTGGTGCAATTTCGATACTGTGTGCGAAAGGGCGGGGAGTAAATATTTTTCTTCTTGCAATTTACCTTCTGCTTTTAGTTTTTCCATGGCAGTCACCATGGCTTGCAATTCATCTACTACGGCGCTGGCTTTATTGCCTATTTCGTTGAGCGCATTGGCGGCATGTATTCTTACCAAAGGTGATTCATGCCGAAGCTGCTTCATCATTATGGGTAAGGCATGGTTTTCAAGGCCTAAATAAACCAGTGCTTCTGCAGCTGCAATTTGTACATCAGCAGAACTATCATTTAACCGTCGTAAGAGTGTCTTTTTTGCAGGCAGGGCTTGCTCTTTTAAAATACTAAAACCTATGGCTGCCCAATAACGTACGCTGGCTTCTGGGTGAGAGAGTCGCTTAATAAGCAGCTCGGTATTTTCGACTTTACCTAGGCTAGCTATTTCTGCGGTTGCTATCACTAAATCTATTGGAAAGTTGTCTTGTCTCACTAATTCATAGCCAGTGATATCTTGTGTGCGTATTGATAATTCGCCTTCAGGAATAAAGCCGACATCTTTGTAGTGACGATTTTTTTGCATTAAGTCTTTACGCATACTTAATAACACTTTGTTATAGCTGCTATCGTGGGCTAAATTATTCACTTCCCATGGATCAGCTTCGATGTCATACAGTTCTTCTGCCGGTCTTGGCTTCCAGAAGCGTTGTTGGGCTTTGTTGCAACGATTTTGTTGACAGGCTTGCTCCCATGAACGGACGGACGCCGCTTTCCATAAGTAGCCTAAGTGCTGGCCGTTAGGGCGATGAGGCATATAGTTGTGAATATACTTAAATTGTTTGTCGCGTAAGGCGCGCACTAAATCTATACGTCCATCCATACGGCCGCGGTAAAGATAAGTATATTGTTTGCTTTTATCGGCTGTTGCACTAAAAATATTTTGGCCATGCATATGGCTAGGCTTTTCGATGCCAGTTAAATAGAAAAGCGTGGGAGCTAAATCAACAATATCAATCATCTGGTCGCTTCGGTCGCCCATTTTATGATTCAACAAGTGCTGAAATTTTTTGGGAGCATATACCATAAAGGGAATTTTTGTACCTGTATCGTAAACAAAACGCTTACTTCTAGCTATGGCACCACCATGGTCGGAATAGTAAAAGACAATAGTGTTTTCAAGCTCGCCAGCGGCTTTTAGTTCGTCTAGTTTTTTTCCTACCAAGCTATCCATTTGTGAAATGCGATCATAATACAGCGCCCAATCATTACGTATTTCAGCCGTGTCCGGATGGTAGGGCGGTAGTGTGACATCTTCAGGCTTATGCTGCCTGTCATCTAACGATATATGTAAGCGGCTCTCATGCGATTCATTGATGTTGTAAACATGAAGAAAAGGCTGGCCTTTCTCTCGGTCCGTATAAGTACCTTTATCCCACAGTTGGCGATCAATGGTTTGCCAGTCTCGGTAAGATAGATATTGGCTGCTGTCGATATCTGTACCGCCAGTCGCATAGTTGTAATCGGTTTTATTGTCGTTAGTGACATGGTAGCCGGCAGCACGCAAATAATACGTATAGGCTTTAACAAAAGCAGGTACTTTATTACGACTGCGCATGTTGTTAGTGCCCATAGCATTGGCATGCATGCCGGTAATAATCGAGAAGCGTGTCGGTGCGCAAACCGGTGAGTTTGCAAAGGCATTATCAAAAACAATGGATTGCTTAGCGAGTTTATCGATATGAGGCGTAGTCGCATAATCGTCGCCATAAGCACCTAATAATGGGCTATTGTCCTCACTGACTATCCATAAAACATTCGGTCTTTCAGCTGCAAAAACACTCGATGCACAAGCAAGCTGTATTACTATAAAAATAATATAGCGGTTTAGCTGTGGGCCTAATGTTGTTTTAAATAGTGGCATTTTTTTCATTATGGACCTAATTTTTTATTAAAGGAGATGGCTCAATCAATTGAATCATCGCTGATAATACTGATTTATTTATTCTATCGATGATGAAAATAACTTGAGATTTAATTGCTTACTCATAATGTTTTTTAACGTTAGCGACATCTTCTATGAGAAAACCCTTTTCGATCACAGACTAGCATTTCGGTCTCTAAACCTAGGTCGCCTTGCTGAGCAACACTTATAAAATTGCTTAGCAATACGATATTTAATATTTTTTTAAAATTATTTTTCATATGATTCGCGTTTTCATTGATTCGAGCTTTCATAAATTTAAAAGCAGCTTTTTATTCTAAGTAAAGAAAACTGATTGATATTATAGCGTCATTTTAATTCCAAATGCAGAAAGCTCCAATAGTAAGGTCGGGACTAATATTGGTAATGTATCGGAGGGCTACAGAGCTCTTCTTGATATTAGCTTCTTCAATAAGCTGACACTGATCATTCGCGTCATAATCTCAGTTAATGGTATTAAGCGATACTTTGTCTACTTGCTGGCTACTTGCTGGCTAAGTGCTGGATAAGCACTGTCTAATCGTTAGATAAGAAAAAAAATTACGAAGGCATGTCGCCATTCTTATATTCGTGGCTATCAGTTAACCGCGAATATTACTGAATTTAAGACGCGTAAGAGTGGCTCTTTTACAAAGGTGATTGATGGCCCTGATGATGCTTATTTAGATGGAAAAGTAGCCAGCAAGCTGATTAAGTGATTCATGCAGATCAATACACGTTAACTTAATGGTTTGATATTAATAACCAAGTTAGAGCGCAGGTGTTATATGACAATAAAAATGATCTCGATGAAGCGCAAAATCTATCGTGTATCGTATGCGTATAAGTCTGTATTGAAAGGTTTAAGTTAGCAGTTAGGGGTATATATTAACGGGCGAAAAAGAAAGAATTATTGTCTATGCGTAAGCCAGATTTAAGATTACAATGTTAAAATTATTTAATCATGGATTAAATAAACATAAAAATAAACATAAAAATAGAAACGTCTACAAATTTACTCTAGCAGAGAGATATAAAGAATATGCATTATAAAAAATTATTTTTAACCTTAGTTTTATCGATTTTTGTCAATAGCGGAGTTAATGCCTCTAACAGTAAACAGCCGAATGTGTTGTTTATTATGGTCGATGATTTAAGGGTGGAGTTAGGTGCTTATGGCGGAGAACATGTGCAGTCTCCGAATATTGATAAATTAGCAGAGCAGGGCACACGTTTTGCTAATGCTTATGTCAGTGTTCCCGTTTGTGGGGCATCGCGTGCTAGCTTGTTGACTGGTATGAGAGCGACACGAAGCCGTTTTAAGAATTTCTCCACTTTGGTAGATAACGATGCCCCAGAGGCCACCACTATATTTGAGCAGTTTAAAAATAATGGCTATGCAACAGTCGGTTATGGGAAGATTTTTCATCACAAACAAGATACAGCTAAAAAGAGCTGGTCAGCAGGGAAAGTTTCGACTGCTGAAAAAGATCAAGATAAAAGTCAAAGAACGGGTTGGCGTGATTATCACCTGCCTAAAAATATAGCTGAGTTTCAGGCAACGAAAAGAGGCCCTTCAACAGAGATGTTTGATGGTCCTGACGAAACATATTTTGATGGTAAGAACGCTAATAGAGCGATAAAAGCTATGAATGAATTTGCTGAATCTGAGAAGCCTTTTTTCTTGGCTGTCGGTTTTGTAAAGCCGCATTTACCTTTTAACGCGCCAAAAAAATATTGGGATTTATACGATGCTAATCAATTTACACTACCTCAGAATACCTTGCCTTTAGGTGCGCCACAGCGTGCATATCATAATTTTGGAGAGCTTCGAGCGTATAGTGATATTCCAGAAAGGCCTCAGCCAGTGGGTGATGAGCAAGCAAGGCGTTTAGTGCATGGCTATCATGCTGCGGTCAGTTATGCCGATGCTCAGGTGGGTAAAGTGTTAGCGGAGTTGGACCATTTGGGGTTGTCCGAAAATACGATTGTTATCTTAATGGGTGATCATGGTTACAGTCTTGGTGAGCATGGTTTGTGGTGTAAGCATTCAACCTTTGATGTGGCCACTAAAACGCCTTTGATTATTCGCGTGCCAAATATGCCCTCGAATCAGACGGTCGAAGGATTAGTTGAGTTTATTGATGTGTTTCCCACATTAACGGATTTAGCCGGTATTGATACGCCTGCGCAGGCGGCAGGAATGAGCTTGGTAAAGCATCTTAAGGATGATAGCTTGCCTGCAAGGTCAGCGGTTTTTCCACGATATCATGGGGCAGAAGCGATACATACTGATCAATTTACCTTAACTCAATGGTTCGGAGGCGGTAAAAAGGTTAAGGCGCAAATGCTTTATGATAATAAAAATGACCCAGATGAGACGCGTAATCTTGCTAATGAAGCAGAGTATCAATCAGTGTTAAGCGATTTAAGCCAACAATTAGCGACTCATATGAAAACGCGAAAATAAAAGACTAGCTCTATTTATTGAGTCCTACTAATGGTTGCTTGTAACAGGCCTGACACGCTCTGTTATAAAATTTCTGATGGCAGAATAACTCAACAAGAATGCTAAAAAATAACGTTAGATTTTGTTAAGCAAGGTTTTGATAAATCAATAAATGATGAATTTGTGTTTAATAGACATTAATAATAATGAAGAGGAATCCGTTTTGACCACAAAAGAAAATCAAGACAATACATTGTTTATTGTTTTAATTAGCATTGTCGCCACCATTGGTGGTTTTTTGTTTGGTTTTGATAGCGGCGTTATTAATGGCACGATTGATGGGCTTAAGTCAGCGTTTGAGTCGGACAGTGTGGCAACCGGTTTTAATGTTGCGAGCATGTTACTCGGTTGTGCAGCGGGTGCTTTTTTTGCTGGTCGTTTGGCCGATCGCTATGGTCGTAGAAATTTACTGATTTGCTCGGCGCTATTTTTTATTGTTAGCGCATGGGGTTCGGGTGTTGCGGCGAGTTCGCTCGAGTTTGTTGTTTATCGAATTATTGGTGGTTTGGCCGTTGGTGCAGCATCGGTTATGTCACCGGCTTATATTAGTGAAGTTGCACCCGCGCGTTATCGTGGACGGCTAACCACTATTCAACAAATCGCTATTATTAGCGGTTTATTTTTGGCCTTTATTAGTAACTATTTATTGGCCGATTTAGCAGGGCTTTCTACCGCTGAATTATGGATGGGTTTTGATGCGTGGCGATGGATGTTTTGGGTAGAGTTATTGCCAGCATCGTTATTTTTAATTGCGTTGTTTTTTATTCCAGAAAGTCCTCGTTTTTTAATTGCTTCGGGTAAACATGAGGCTGGCCTTGCAGTGCTAATAAAACTATACGGTGCCGCAGACGGGGCTAAAAAAGCGGAAGAGATAAAAGCTTCAATGGCTACCGAAAATCATGCGCCTAAATTATCTGATCTTATCGAGCAATCCTCGGGTCGGGTTAGAAAAATTGTTTGGGTCGGTATTGGTCTTGCTGTGTTTCAGCAATTAGTCGGTATTAATGTTGTCTTTTACTACGGCGCAGTACTTTGGCAGGCGGTCGGTTTTTCAGAATCGGATGCGTTGTTAATTAATATTATTAGCGGTGCAGTAAGTATTTGTGCCTGTATTGTGACGGTTTTACTGGTTGATAAAATTGGTAGAAAGCCGTTACTGCAATGGGGCTCTGTCGGCATGGCGATTGCGTTAGGCTTAATGGTAGTTGCCTTTGTAAATGCAGAAGTTGCAGCTAACGGTGACTTGAATGCAGGCGAGTGGGGCCCATTGGCATTGATTGCGGCCAATGCCTATGTCTTTATTTTCAATATGTCATGGGGCCCAGTGATGTGGGTGATGTTGGGTGAGATGTTTCCTAACCAAATTCGTGGCTCTGGCCTCGCTGTGAGCGGCTTGTTTCAATGGTCGGCAAACTTTGCTATTACTATGACTTTCCCCATTATGTTGGCCAGCATCGGTTTGGCGGGCGCCTACGGATTCTATGCATTAAGTGCGGCTATATCGGCAATCTTTATTTTTGTTTATGTGCGTGAAACCAACGGTATAGAGTTAGAGCAGATGCAAGGTTAAATCGCTGAGGCTTGAACTATTTTTATATTTTGATATAGCTTTAGGCTTTTAGGCGGGGGCTAGTTTTTCTGCTCTCAATTTATAATTGACTTGATAATTAACAGTTGCCCATAAAAAAACCCGACATGCGTCGGGTTTTTTATTAAATGGCGGAGAGGCAGGGATTTGAACCCTGGGACGGGATAAACCGTCGCTGGTTTTCAAGACCAGTGCTTTCGACCACTCAGCCACCTCTCCAAAAAATCAGGCGCAAGTATACCTTGCCATTTTTATCTGGCAAGGCCTTTTTCGCCTTAAACTACTGATATTAAGATGTTCTTTTCGCTCTTGGATCATTCGATGCACGATTTACGTCTTTAACCGGCAAATCAGCAGCGTCAGCGACTAATGGTTTGCTAACGTTAATCTCAAGTGTGCTAGTGGCAATCTTATGCTCAGCTTTCTTTACTTTCTTAACACGAGGATCATTTCCCGCGCGTTGATCGGGCGATTCAGCAGTATCTGCAGCGGCAACACTTACAGGGCTCACTGTCTCTGCAGCTACTGGTGCGGCTTCTACTGGCGCCGCTTTTGCAGGCTCAACACTCGCAGGAGCGGCTTCTTTAGTTGCTACTTCAATGACAGGGGCTGCTTTAACTTCTGCAACTACTGGCTCTACGGCTATAACCGTTTTACTTGCTGGTGCTTCGCTAGTGACAGGTGCTGTTTCTTTAACTGTAGCTGTAGCGGGTGCTGATTCTACTGCTTTAACTACCGGCTTAGCGGCTTGTTCAGGCGTTTTAGCAACTGCTTTTTCCTTCACTGGCGCTGGGCTTGGTGCTGATGCTGCGTTTGCAGTGCTATCAGCGGCAACGTTACCATTTACATCAGCGCTGGCAGCTTCTTGATTGCCATTCGCTTCATTACTAGCTTCACTGCGTCTTCCGCCACGACGTCTTGGTCCACGTGATGAGCGAGCGCGTTGATTATCAGGGCGCTTTCTTGGCGCATCTGTTGAATCATTCCCTGTTGCTTCAGCAGTTGGCGCTACAGCATCAGTTGACGTTTTCTCTGCAGTATTAGTGTTGGTGTTAGTGCTGCCTTCACCGCCGCGTCCGCGTCCTCCTCGGCGACGATTCGAGCGTGGTTTGGGGCTGTCATTGTTTTCAGTAGTTTCATTGTTGTCATTGGCGCTGCGACGCTCTTTGCTCTGCTCAGATGTTTTTGCATCTTGTTGCTTATCGCGTGGTTTTCTCCCGCCTTCGTCGTTGTTGCGGTTTTGGTTATCGTTGCGATTCTTTGAATTACCACGATTACCACGTTGATCTTGACGACGCTTGTTAGTATTGCCGCGGCTGTTTCTGCTTGAAGAGCGAGCAGGTTTTTGTGCTGGTGTGGGCGCTTCTTTAGCAGGGCTACCAAATAACGCAGTTAAAATACGTTTAAGTAAGCTAGGTTTTTTCTCTGCTGCAGATGCTGCACTAGAAGCAGAGGCTGTTGGGCGATTCGGCGCTTGCTGGGTTAGCTGTGAAGGCTGAACGGCGGCAACCGGTTGCTCAATAGTAATTTCTCTTACGTCAAGAATAGATTCTTCGACTTCTGCATCATGAGCAATATCGAAACTAACCACTTCGCCGGCATCAGTGTCGTCATCACGTAAGCGAACCACTTCATAATGCGGTGTGACTAATGCTGGATTAGGGATAACCAATACACGTAGCTTATTGGTTTTCTCAATTTGGCGAATGGCCGAGCGTTTTTCATTTAATAAGTAGGTGGCGACATCGACAGGCACCATGGCGCGAATTTCTGCACTACGATCTTTTTGTGCTTCATCTTGAATAAGTCTAAGAATAACCAATGCCAGTGATTTAGTATCACGAATGGTGCCTTGGCCATCACAGCGTGGGCAAACAGTAGCAATAGTTTCGCCAAGTGAAGGACGTAAACGTTGACGAGACATTTCTAGCAAGCCAAAGCGTGAAATACGGCCGACTTGGACGCGTGCACGATCAGCTTCAAGCGCATCGCGCATGCGGTTTTCTACCGAACGCTGGTTGCGGTTAGATGACATATCGATAAAGTCGATAACGATTAAGCCACCCATATCTCTTAAGCGTAATTGACGAGCAATTTCGTCAGCAGCTTCTAAGTTGGTTTGTAAGGCGGTTTCTTCGATGTCACTGCCGCGTGTTGCACGTGCGGAGTTAATGTCGATAGCGACCATGGCTTCGGTGGGATCAATAACAATTGAGCCGCCAGAAGGCAGGTGTACTTCACGTTGAAAGGCCGTTTCAATTTGGCTTTCTACTTGATAGCGATTGAATAATGGAATTTCACCGCTGTATTGTTTAATTTTGCTCGCGTAATGCGGCATTACTTTTTCAACAAACTGTGAGGCTTCTTGATAAGCATCAGCGCCGTCAATTAACACTTCGCCAATATCGTTGCGGACATAATCGCGAATAGCGCGAACAATCACGTTGCTCTCTTGGAATAATAAGAACGGCGCGGGTTTAGGTTCTGCAGCAGCTTGCACGGCTTCCCAAATAGTGAGCAGGTAGCTTAAATCCCACTGTAATTCTTCAGAGCTTTTACCGATACCAGCGGTACGGACAATAACGCCCATACCTGTAGGGATTTCAAGGTCAGCCATGGCATCACGCAGTTGGTCACGTTCTTCGCCTTCGATTCGACGAGAAATGCCACCGGCTTTAGGGTTATTTGGCATAAGCACCATATAACGACCAGCAAGACTAACAAATGTGCTTAGCGCTGCGCCTTTTCCGCCACGTTCTTCTTTCTCAACCTGAACAATAACCTCGGTGCCTTCTTTAACGACATCTCTAATTTTCATTCGTCCTTGGCTGTTAGGCGGTGAACGATAAAAGTATTCGCGGGCTATTTCTTTTAACGGTAAAAAACCATGACGTTCTGCGCCAAAGTCGACAAAGGCGGCTTCGAGGCTAGGTTCTACGCGGGTGATTTTACCTTTGAAAATACTGGCTTTCTTTTGTACGCGAGTACGGTTTTCGATATCAAGGTCATACAGTTTTTGACCGTCAACCATAGCAACCCGAAGTTCTTCAGGTTGTGTAGCATTGATTAACATGCGTTTCATAATGTTCTCTTCACTTTTGGGCAGCTATCGCGATTATTCGCGCAGTAAGCTCAATGGCCAGAAATGAGTAGAAGCGAGGCGAAAGTAATGAACGTGTTAAGACGAAGGGTTAAACCGAGCGGGTAGGGAGAATGTCTAACGAAGTACTCGTGGCTAGGTAAGGAGAAATAACTGTGTAAGGGGTCAACTCACCGCTTACTGTATTAGTTCGCCATAGCTAGTTTTGAGCTATTTTGGGCGCTGCAGACCGAAATTAGAGGGTTTGCCTTATAGTTTTAGGCTTTAGTTAAACCATGGCTTGGGTTCGACGGCGATTGACGGCCGATAACACGAACGAAGTCATTTTCTATTTTGGTGTGCGCTCGATACAAATCTTATCCCAGTTTAACTGGAGTAGGGCGCATCGATAGCGCTTCTTCTTTGTTAGGCAGTGTCGTTGCACTGCTTTGGCTGGCGGTCCATGAGCAATCGCTATTACTAGTGATGCGTCAATGGAGTCTTTCAATACATCGAACTGCGTGTATCGATGGAGCGCCGGCTAAAATTTTTCCTCTATCGCTGGGTGATAACTCAAATCGAGGCTGGATATAAGCGTCGCTTTGTCTGCACTGTTCATACTGGTAATTGACCTTGATAAGGTGAATTACTCGCTCGATTCGTCATTTGACTATCGATGTGCTCGGGCAGAAATTACATATGTGCTTTCTGCCGAAAGTTTTATCACTGTTAGCTACGTAATATTTAAAAAATCAATCCAAAATTGCGGGTCCGTTGCGATTTTGGCGTTAGTGTCTTTGCTCTCGCTTTATCTGTATTAACTGGCGAGGCCCTTCAGTTATTCGTCTTTGAGCCGTAATTAAGCGGCTGACAACTACAGGGTTGAAACTACTAGCCCGTTGTATAGCATGTTGTCTTTTAGACTTTTGACCATGCCAGACCACAATAGGGGGTCTGCTTAGCCTTCGAAAATCTTAGCGGTGAGTATCTAGTCGCCGTTTTAGTCTTTCGCCTTAAATGACTTGTGCCATTTGAATGTCATTTAGCAGTAGTGGGTCCTCAGGCTCTCGCACGGCCAAAAAGTTCATTCTTTGGGGGCGAAACGGCATAAGGTCATGCTGCTAGTCTTTAGTTTAGACTACCTTCGTCTAAACCACCTTGTTTGGATTGTGCTTAAATTAACGGGTTTGGCCTTAAATCAATGAAACAGGGCTTTAAAAATCTGATAAGCTCTGCATCTGTTGGCTTTTATTAATTAAATTACCCTAAATAAGCAGAAGTCATCGTAACATTATCCTTTAAGTACCTCAATTGCTTTGATTTTTTAATTTATTCTTTACTCTAAGCTCTGGCTAGAGTGACAGGAAGTGTGTTCTTGGTTGAAATAGTGCAGAAAAGCGTCGAACTGGTTACGATCGAACTCGATTATGCTGGGCAACGGCTTGATAATTTCTTAATGGCAAGGCTGCGAAGCCTGCCTCGTTCTCGACTCTATCGGATTCTTCGAAAAGGCGAGGTACGCGTTAATAAAGGCCGCGTTGGGCCCGATTACCGGCTTTGTGAAGGCGATATTGTCAGAATACCTCCGGTACATCTTACGGCTAAAAAACCGATGCCCGGTGTTTCACCCAGTTTTGCCCGTTTATTGACAGATGCCATCCTGTTTGAAGACGATAGCCTCATGGTTATCAATAAACCGGCAGGTTTGGCTGTGCATGGCGGCAGTGGTTTATCTCTTGGTTTAATTGAGGCTTTAAGGCAGGTGCGCGAAGATTGTCGCTTTCTTGAGCTGGTCCATCGCCTAGATAGAGACACTTCAGGCTGTCTGGTCATTGCCAAAAAACGTTCGGCACTGGTTTCTTGTCATGCAGCTTTAAGAGATAAAACGGTCGATAAAACCTATACAGCTCTCGCGGTGGGCCGATGGCCTGTCGGTTTGGATTCTGTGACGGCGCCTTTAAAGAAAAACACTTTGCAGTCTGGTGAGCGAATGGTGGTTGCAGCTACCGATGGTAAACCTTCAGAAACCGGTTTTAAGGTTTTACAGCATTATGCTGGTTACACATTAATGCAGGCGATGCCCGTAACTGGCAGAACGCATCAAATTCGCGTGCATGCCAGAGTGGCAGGCTATCCATTATGCGGAGATGTGAAATACGGTGTAACTGAGGTGAATGCGACACTGGCTGCGCAAGGCCATAAACGTTTGTTTCTGCATGCCAGTGCTATTGATATTCCTTATGACGGCGGCCGCTTGCAAGTGCAAAGTGAATTGCCGCCTGAGTGGGATGTTTTCTTATCAACATTAGAAGTTAAGGCGCCGCGTCGCTAATAAATACGAGTATAGAATGTTATTGATTTTTGATTGGGACGGCACCTTAGCCGATAGTCGTGAGCATATTGTTGCTGCGATGCAAGCGGCAATCACTTCGCTTCAATTACCGGTACAAACAGATGATCGCTGTGCGCAGATGATTGGTCTGGGCTTAAAAGAAACGGCGCTTCAGTTGTTTCCTCATTTTTATAACAATGGACTCGATGAGCAAGAAGGTCTAGATCAAAGCGGTCTGGAGCAATTTGCTAATAATTATTCATCGCATTTTGTTAATTTAAAGCAGCAGTATGGCCCAACACAGTTTTTTCCTGGTGCTATTGATACCTTAGAGCAGCTTAAAGGGCAGGGGCATTTGCTGGCTGTTGCCACGGGTAAAAGTCGGCGAGGTCTAGATAGAGCGCTTGCGGCTGATAACCTTGTGGATTTGTTTATTGCTACCCGCGCTGCCGATGAAACCGCGTCAAAACCCAACCCTATGATGCTTGAGGCATTGCTTCACGAAACTCAGATGTCGGCCGAGCAAGCCGTGATGATTGGTGATACCAGTTATGACATGCAAATGGCGGCGAATATCGATATGCAACGTATTGCTGTGAGCTACGGTGTGCACGAAGTCTCAGTGTTGGAACAGTACGCGCCGTCACTTGTCATAGATCGCATGGAGCAGCTGTTGCAATGGCCTGCGCTAGTCTAGAATTATGTATTAATAGTCAGCATAGCAATGAGTTGAAATAGCTTATTAGCTTGATAGTTCATTTGTTAAAAAAGAGGATTCTATTTTGTTTGGTAAAAGTTCATCGAGTGACAGTAATAGCCAAAATGATGCTATCGAGAATTCATTGAATAAACCCGAGTGGCAAATTTTAGAAAAAGTCGCCACGGCATCTGTTATTGAGCAGCGCAAAGCGCGTCGCTGGGGAATTTTCTTTAAGTTTCTTACCTTTGCTTATTTATTTATGATTGTTGCGGCGTTAATGCCAACCGATGCGAGCCTTCCTTCTGGCGGCGGCGATCATGTTGCCTTAGTTTCACTTGACGGTGTTATTGCTGCGGGTGCGCCAGCTAACGCTAACACTGTGGTGGCTGGGTTGCGCAATGCCTTTGAAGCAACTAATGCTAAGGCAGTTATTCTCGCTATTAACTCTCCGGGTGGTAGCCCTGTTCAATCAGGTTATATCAACGATGAAATTCATCGCTTAAGAGGCCTGTATCCTGAGAAAAAATTACATGCAGTGATTGCCGATTTAGGTGCCTCTGGCGGCTACTACATTGCTGTAGCGGCAGATCAAATTTATGCCGATAAAGCGAGCTTAGTGGGTTCAATTGGTGTTATCAGTGCTGGTTTTGGTTTTCAAGGATTAATGGAAAAGATAGGCGTTGATCGTCGCGTTTATTCGTCTGGCGAAAGCAAAGCTTTTCTCGATTCTTTTCAGGCTCAAAAAGAAAGTGATGTTGAATTTTGGAATTCTGTTTTAGCAGTGACTCATGCGCAATTTATTGATGTCGTAAAGCAGGGTCGCGGTGAGCGCTTAATGGATGATCCAGAAATTTTCTCAGGATTAATTTGGACCGGTGAACAAGCATTAGAGAAAGGCTTAATTGATGGACTAGGCAGTGCCGGTTTTGTTGCACGTGAAGTTGTGGGTATTGATAATATTATTGATTACACCGTGCAGCCTAATCCTTTTGAGCAATTTGCTCGCAGAATTGGCGCGAGTTTTTCTATGGGCGTTGTTAGCGCGGCTGCACCACAGCTGCGTTAATCGTTCATCATTACCGGCAGTAATATTTGTACCGATAAGCCGGCCTCAGTGTTTTTTGCACTAACACTTCCCTTATGTCTTTGGATGACTCGCTGCACAATAGCGAGTCCTATTCCATAGCCACCCGTATCTCTATTCCTTGCTCTATCGACGCGATAAAACGGCTGAAAAATTTGTTCTAGATCTTCTTGTGGAACGCCTGGGCCGCAGTCATTAATAGATACTTGAAAGTAAGAGCCCGATACAAAAGCGAAAGACTGTTTTGCACTCTCTTTATTTGGCAAGTTAATTAAAGAGAGCTCGATAGTAATTTGGCTATTATTCGCGGTGTAATGAATCGCGTTTCTAATAATATTTTCCATTGCACTATGCAGTTGTACAACGGTTGCTGCCACCAGTGATTCTCTGCAGTCAGTGTGAAGCGATAAGCTAACGTGTTTGACTTCGGCTTCAATGGTGCAGTCATCGATAATTGACTCTAACAACTCAGTTAAATCGATAGTGTCACTGAGCGGTGCTGAATCATCAGGCATCGATAGCAGTTGACCAATCAAATCATTTAAGCGATTAGCTTCTTTTTCTATTCGGTCAAGCTCTTGGCTGTTATCTTTTTGACGCGCGATTTCGAGTGCTATTTGAAGGCGTGCAAGCGGTGATCGCAATTCGTGAGAAATATCTCGTACTAGGCGTCGCTGATTTTCTAAACTGGTTTCAAGTGCGGTTGCCATGTCGTTAAAATCGAGACCAAGCTGTGATAGTTCATCATTTTTGCTTAAGTTAAAAAGCTTTGCTCTAGCGCTTAAATCTCCGCTGGCGAGTGCGCGTGTAGCGATACTTAGTTGTTTGATATTACGTGTTAGGTAGCGTGCAAGCACAAAGCAAACAAGGGCGCTCAGCACTAATCCCAGGGTGAATTGCACGCCTATATCATTAACCCATGCCTTTGCTTTTAATATGTTGGTGCCCGGCATATCCAAAACGAAACGAATTTGTTCGCCGGTAATGGATCGTTCTTTACGGCCAATACGCAGTCGTGTGACGCTAGATTGCGTTTGATAAATGGATGAGTCTAAGGCGTCAATCATTTGTTGAATGTTATCGTTAAATAACGGTGTGCTTAAGGGGCTTTTTTCTTCGTAGGCAACATGAAAGTGAATATCATTTTCTGCTAATTGTATTTTCCACTCTTCAATTTCATCGGGTAAGCGGCGCACTATAAATACTGATCGATCGACAAGCTTTAAGGGGGTGAGCCCCTGCATATCAATGGTGCTTTGCTGGCGAAGTGCATCACTGAGTATGACTGCGCCACTACCAAGAATAAGACTGGTTACCCAGAAGCCTAAAAAAATCTTCCAATAAAGACTAAACATCGATTTGGTTCACTAATATATACCCTGAGCCGCGCACGGTTTTGATAAGTTCTGTTTCACCAAGATGGCCTGCAATTTTCTTTCTAACGCTACTTATATGTACGTCGATACTTCGATCGTAGCGCGTATGTTTTCGGTTGAGTGCTATTTCGGTGAGCTCTTCTTTTGTAACAATTTTTCCTGCATGAGCCATAAGCGCTTGCAGTGTATTAAATTCGGCGCTGGTCAGTTCGAGGGTTTTATCATTAATGCTTGCGTTGCGATTGCCGCTGTCCAGGGTGATGCCATGAATACTTTGGCTCGATGAACGTTGGCTTGGTGTGCGCTGTTCGGTTCTTCTTAATACTGCGCGCAGTCTAGCGAGTAACTCTCTTGGGTTGCAGGGTTTTGGTAGGTAGTCATCGGCGCCAGCTTCAAGCCCAACAATGCGATCAATATCATCACCGCGCGCAGTTAACATAAGTACCGGTGTGGCAGAGAAGCCTCTTAGGCGTTGAAGAATGTCTAGCCCTTGCATGCCGGGTAACATAAAGTCGAGAACAATAGCGTCATAGGGTTTATTTTGATTGTGCACTTGTTGCAGGTGTTCTACCGCTTCTAAACCGTCATGTATCAGCGAGACAGTGATACCTTCATTGCTCAAGTACTGTTCAAGTAATTGACAAAGTTCGATATCGTCATCAACGATAAGAATGTTTTGTGACATGAGAGTGGCCGCCGCATAAATAAATAAGTTGTGATTATAGGCTAAGTATATCGTGAGTCATGCTTGCTTAGCGATAATCATTATTGCAACGATTGTTGAAGTTAAATGGGGTGAGTCATTTATGGCAAAGCTAGGGTCGTCATTTAATGATAATTGAGGCAAAAAAAAGCCCGCTAATAAAGCGGGCTAGAAATAAATTGTATGCCTGGAGAAACATAAAATTTTGGAGTTGAGCAAATAACTTGGATCTAAACATTAACAATGATCTAAACAATAACTTTTACTTAAACAATAACTTTTACTTAAACAATAACCCTGACGTAAACGATAAGTGGTTTTCTCAGTTTCTGAAGCTGGTGGTCTTAAAAGGTGAAATAAGATTACTCAGCGATTGAGGTTCATTATGATGATTTCTAAGTTAAGTAGGTTTAAGCCAATGTAAAGAAGGGTAAAGCCATGGCTTTTAATATGTGATTTATTGCAAGTTATTGATTTTCAAGTACAAAGTAATTCTCTTTATTAAGCGCGGCAATAAGCTTTATTAACGGCAATCCTATTAATGTCGATGGGTCATCACCTTCGTAGCGCTCAATTAGCGCCACGCCTAGGCCTTCAGACTTTATGGCACCAGCACAGTCATAGGGTTGTTCTTTATTAAGGTAGTTACTAATTTGCGCGTCATCGAGCTGATTAAAGTGCAAAAGGTAATCATCATAAAAGGTTTGATGCTGATTTGTAGCTGAATTGAGTAGGCAGCAGGCGGTTCGGTAAATAACCGATTGGCCGCTGCATTGACGAAGCTGTTGCTGTGCCTTTTCGAAATCGCCAGGTTTTCCTAGCACTTTTTCTGTCGAGCCGTCTTTGCTGCGAAGTAGGGCGACTTGGTCAGAGCCAATAATTAATGAATTATCCCAGCGAGTGGCTATTTTAATGGCCTTTTCGGTAGCGAGCCTTAATGCCAGTGATGTGGGTGTTTCATCAGCGAGAGCGGTTTCGTCAATATCGGGGCTGTCGATGTCGAAATGGGGGACGATTCGATGAAGTAATGCCGCTCGATAACGGGATCCTGAACCAAGAACGATACGCACTAATTTTGCTCCAAATCTTACTTTTTATAAATAGAGAGGCTTCAAACGGGTAAATTAACGTCTAAATAGACATAATTTGCTTGTAGAGCCTGTTATTACCACTAATCAGTTAAAAATCAAATTGACGTAACACGGGTAATCCCTATAGAATCCGCCCGAATATGCCTAGTGAAAAATTGCCTCAGTCCGTTACCGTAAGAAAGCTCGTCGATGGACGTGCAATTTTGGCCGGTTATGTGGTGCCAGAACGCTTGTCGAGATTGGTCGATGCGATATCGGCTTTTGCTGGTAACTTTCAAGTTGAGCTCGATTTTGGCTTAAATGAGTCTAAAAAGTCAAAGATAGATGTTCAGATTAATGGCAATGTTGAAATGCAGTGCCAACGATGCTTAAAACCGGTAGCCGTAGAAGTCGCTATAGAGACTAGGCTTACCGTTGCAGCCCATGATGAAGAGGCGCGAGCAAAGATTAAAGATTACGAACCCATCCTGCTTAATGAAGAGGGTGTGTTAGATATCGATGCGTTAATTGAAGAAGAGATTTTGTTGAGCTTGCCGCTTGTAGCAATGCACACTGAATCATCGAATGATGAAACGGATCGAACAGCAGCAATTAACACTGTATTGGCGGATGAGCCAGTGCAACAAATTGAACGGCGCTCAGGTATGGGGATGGATAATCCTTTTGATGTGCTAAAAACGTTAAAGGCCGAAAGTGGTCAGGAGCATATGTAATGGCAGTACAAAAAAGTAAGGTAACTCGTTCTCGTCGTGGCCAACGTCGTTCACACGATAGCTTGGTAGAAGGCGTTTTATCTGTAGATGAAAGCACTGGTGAAAAGCATCGTCGTCATCATGTTACGCCAGAAGGTTTTTATCGCGGTAAAAAAGTTGTTAATACCGGTTTAGATGACTAGCGAAAGCTATTTGCACTTAGTTGCCATGCAGTTATATGGTA
>CAXAHI010000030.1:0-22138 GCA_963968645.1 uncultured Gammaproteobacteria bacterium
CCACCCCCGACGACCTTGACTTTAAAACTCAAACAAAAAAACCAAACCCTCAGAACACCCCATCACCATTAAAAGTTTATAAATAGCAGAACTACTATTCCGCTAAAAGGAAAAATTGGACGTAAAGCATGATGTAAGTGCAGTACAAAAAAAGTACCCCCTATACCGCTTGGCGATAATCCCTCTGAAACTGCTGGACAGAAAACTCTAAGAGATGCACCCGTCGTGGTTAAGCTTCGCCGTAAGCTTACGGCATTTTTGGTTACTTTTTTTGCTGAAGAAAAAAGTGACTGGCTGTCGGGCCACCCCCGACGAACTTGACCTTAAAAAACTCAAAAGAAGAGCCGCCCTTTCCGGCTAGACTAAGCTAAGCAAAATCCCAAACCAACCCCAATCCTTTAAAAAAACTCAAAAAAAAAGCCGCTAAATCATTAGCGACTTTCTTAACAGCTCAATACAGCTCAAATCAATCCTTGCTAACCTTCAGCACCAACTGATCCTTCCTAACCGTAATATTAACCGTTCCACCACCTGCAGCGAGCTCACCAAACAACACCAGCTCAGCCAACGGCTTCTTAATATGCTGCTGAATAACACGCGCCATTGGCCGCGCACCCATATGCACATCGTAACCTTTATCCAACAACCATTGACGCGCCTTAGCATCAACTTCAAGCAATACAGACTTATCATCAAGCTGGGTTTGAAGCTGAATCAAGAACTTATCTACAACAGTTAAGATAACATCTTCATTTAATGGATCGAACTGAATAATAGAATCCAAACGGTTTCTAAACTCAGGCGTAAACATCTTATTCACTGCTTCCATACCATCAGTGCTGTGATCTTGATGAGTAAAACCAATGCTACGACGGCTAATGGATTCAGCACCAGCATTCGTCGTCATAATCACAACTACATTGCGGAAGTCAGCTTTACGACCGTTGTTATCGGTCAGCGTACCGTGATCCATAACCTGCAATAAAATATTAAAGACTTCAGGATGTGCTTTTTCAATTTCATCTAAAAGAACAACACAATGTGGGTTCTTAGTAACGGCATCGGTAAGTAAACCACCTTGATCAAAACCAACATAGCCTGGTGGCGCACCGATTAAACGCGATACCGTATGACGCTCCATATACTCTGACATATCAAAGCGAATAAGCTCCATGCCCATAACGGAAGCTAACTGCTTGCTCACTTCTGTTTTACCTACGCCCGTTGGACCGGCAAATAAGAACGAACCAATTGGCTTGTCAGGTGAAGTTAAACCTGCCCGTGATAACTTAATAGCAGCAGAAAGCGCTTCGATAGCAGGATCTTGACCAAATACCACGTGCTTAAGGTTTTCTTCTAGCTTACCTAGCGAGTCGCGATCTGAAGAACTGACATGCTTAGGCGGAATATGAGCAATCTTAGCAACTACTGATTCTATTTCAGTAACGCCGATTTTCTTTTTGCGCTTACTAGCAGGCATTAATCGCTGATACGCACCTGCTTCGTCAATTACATCGATCGCTTTATCCGGTAAGAAGCGTTCGTTAATGTAACGGGCCGCTAAATCTGACGCCGCACGCAAGGCTTTATCGGTGTAAACAATATCGTGATGCGCTTCAAAATTAGCTTTAAGGCCTTTAAGAATCTTGTAAGTATCATCAGCACTTGGCTCATTAACATCGATTTTTTGAAAACGACGCGATAATGCACGATCTTTATCAAATATAGAACGATATTCTTGGAATGTCGTAGAACCTAAGCAGCGTAAATCACCCGAGCTTAATAATGGCTTGAGTAAATTAGATGCATCCATAACACCACCAGAAGCGGCTCCAGCACCAATAATGGTATGAATTTCATCAATAAAGAGAACGGAATCGTCACGCTTCTTCAATTCGCCAAGTAATGCTTTAAAGCGTTTTTCAAAGTCACCACGGTATTTGGTACCGGCTAACAACGCGCCTAAATCAAGCGAATAGATAATACTATTTTCGAGAATCTCAGGCACTTCGCCATCGACAATACGCTTAGCAAGACCTTCGGCAATGGCTGTTTTACCAACACCGGCCTCACCCACTAATAAAGGATTGTTTTTGCGACGACGCGATAATATTTGAACGGTGCGCTCAACTTCATCATGACGGCCAATAAGCGGATCAATTCGACCAGCTTCAGCCTCAGCATTCAAATTAACGGCATAAGCTTCTAAAGGATTCTTTGAAGTACCGCCTTCAGCTGCGCCTGATTCATCATTAATCGATTCGCCATCTTGCTCGGAAGGCGCATCATTTTGACCGGCAACTTTAGATATGCCGTGGCTGATGTAGTTAACAATATCTATTCTGGCGACGCTTTGATCTTTCAGTAAGTAAACCGCTTGGCTCTCTTGCTCGCTAAAAATGGCAACCAAAACATTAGCACCGCTAACTTCTTTCTTACCTGAAGATTGAACATGAAAAACCGCACGCTGAAGTACACGCTGAAAACCCAGTGTTGGCTGAGTATCTCGCTCTTCATCTTCTACGTTAAGTAAGGGAGTAGTTGAGTTAATAAACTCAACAAGACTAGAACTTAATTTTTTGACTTCTACACCACAGGCGGTGAGAACATCGGATGCATCTTGATTATCAAGCATTGCTAATAACAAATGCTCAACAGTCATAAATTCATGTCGCTTGTTGCGAGCAACTTTGAATGCGCTATTGAGAGTACTTTCTAGCTCTTTATTGAGCATGTTTACTACTACCTCGTACTACTGACTCTTATATTAAAAACAAAGAACATTATTCTTCTTTAAATGACTCTATTTCACAAAGAAGTGGATGCTGGCTTTCTCTGGCATATTGATTCACCAAAGAGGCTTTCGTTTCTGCAATATCTCGTGTGTAAGAACCACAAACTGCTCGACCCATGGTATGTACTGTTAACATAACTTTGGTAGCTGCTTCACGATCTAAATTGAAAAACGTTTCCATTACTTCAACTACAAACTCCATTGGCGTGTAGTCGTCGTTCAACATAACAACGTTATACATTGAAGGAACTTCGAGTTTGGGCTTAGAAACCTCTTCCGCAAACGCTAGATCACCGTCATGTTCGTCATCTGCTGCATCACCGCTCATTAATAAGGGTAGTAGAAATTCATCATTTTGAGAGTTTTTCATGTTATTTTTTTACCACTTAATACGAAAGTTGTTGCCTATCATACAGCTTGTTCAACTTTTATGCTGTTGGGTTTTTACTTGACTATTTATGCTACAGGCGTTAAAAAGAGATTGTTACGCCCTGCACGATAAAGCCAAGTCGTTGATTATACACTTATTCTTGATTTTCTCTATAGTGTCAGCACCTTATTAAATAGAGAAATTGCAAGATTAGACAAAGAAACGACAAGGATAATCACTGAATTGAAGGATTAACTACTATGCAAACAGGTGTGGTGAAATGGTTTAATAACGCCAAAGGATACGGGTTTATTTTAACCGATATAGAAAACAAAGATGTATTTGCACACTATTCAGCCGTCGAAATGGATGGTTACCGAACATTAAGAGCCGGCCAGTGTGTTGCATTCGAAGCCGTTGATGGTCCTAAAGGCCTTCATGCCGCCAGCATTAGGATACTCGCAGAGGCTCCAGACGTGAGTGGCGAGCCAAAAAATGCTGATGTCAGCTTAACTATCCCGCTATCGAACGGATTAGATACGGACATAAATCCAAGCATTAATGAAGAAACCGAAGCTGCAATCTAGTATTTCATAACTAGAACATTGCAATTAACGGAAACAAAAAAGCCGACGCTAGCGTCGGCTTTTTTGTGGGCAAACCGCTTTCGCGGCAAGCCACAGTACTTACTTCATATGTTTAATAATGGCATCGCCGAATTCTGAACACTTAAGCAGTGCCGCATCATCCATTAAACGCTCAAAATCATAAGTCACAGTCTTAGCGGCAATTGCCCCTTCTACACCGTTAACAACAAGATCCGCTGCTTCATTCCAGCCAAGATGACGCAACATCATCTCTGCTGACAAAATAAGCGATCCAGGATTAACTTTATCCTGACCGGCATACTTAGGCGCAGTACCATGAGTCGCTTCAAACAAAGCAATATCGTCAGACAAGTTTGCACCAGGTGCAATACCAATACCGCCAACCTGAGCTGCAAGCGCATCAGAAATATAATCACCGTTAAGGTTTAACGTAGCAATAACACTGTATTCATCAGGACGTAATAAAATCTGCTGCAACATGGCATCAGCAATCACATCTTTAATGATAATCTGCTTACCTGTTTCAGGGTTTTTCATGGTCATCCACGGGCCACCGTCTAAAAGCTCAGCACCAAACTCTTCTTTAGCAAGCTCATAGCCCCACTCTTTAAAGGCACCTTCAGTGAACTTCATGATGTTACCTTTGTGAACCAATGTCACAGACGGTAAATCTTGATCGATACAATACTGAATCGCTTTACGCACTAAGCGCTTAGTACCCTGCGATGAAACTGGCTTAACACCAATACCGCAATCTTCAGGGAAACGAATTTTTGAAACGCCCATTTCATCACGTAAAAAAGCAATCACTTTATCGGCTTCTTCCGAACCGGCTTTCCACTCAATACCAGCATAAATATCTTCTGAATTCTCACGGAAGATAATCATGTCCGTTTTTTCTGGCTCTTTAACCGGTGAAGGTACACCAGTAAACCAACGCACAGGACGCTGACAAACGTACAAATCTAACTCTTGTCTTAAGGCTACGTTTAAAGAGCGGAAACCACCACCGACTGGTGTCGTTAACGGTCCTTTAATAGCTACTTTATATTCGCGAATAGCATCAAGTGTTTCTGCTGGGAACCAATCACCTTCGTATTTCTCAGCCGCTTTTTCGCCGTTGTAAATTTCCATCCAAGCAATTGAGCGTTTGCCGCCATACGCTTTAGCAACGGCCGCATCTGTTACTGCTAACATTGGTGGCGTAACATCTACACCAATTCCATCACCTTCGATATAAGGTATGATTGGGCAATCAGGCACAGAAATTGAGCCGTCGGTATTGGTAGTGATTTTAGCGCCATCTGCAGGCACAACAATATGTTGATATCCCATGTTAAGGAGTACTCCGTTAAAATTACGTTTACTGCTACGTTTTGGTTAAAAGACGTGGTTAAAATGTTTCTTGTCGCGGCTTACCCACGACAGCCTATAAATCTGATCAACACACTAACGGCCAACCCAATACGCTCTAACGTTGATACAACAGTTAGCTCGGGTGGATAATGACAATAGCGGAAGCTTATAATGCGCGTTTTTGCGGGGCAGGATTATAGCATCGCGAAAGCAGCAGTGTCGCCACTCAGGGCCTATTTAGGCGCTTTACTACCAATAAATATCGAGCCAATCACCATCACCAAGTAAAATAGGAATTCGCATTGGAGTTTTTACTGTTTAATAAGCCTTATCAAGTTCTCTGTCAGTTTACTGACAAGAAGAATAACGCGGCAAATACTGGCGAAGATACGAACAACTCATCGCCTAAGCGGGACACATTATCTCAATTTATTGACCGCCCTAACTTTTACCCTGCCGGCCGACTCGACTTTTTATCTGAGGGACTATTGATTCTAACTGACAGCGGAGAACTCCAAGCACGCATCACCGAACCCGCTCAAAAGATGGAGAAATCCTACTGGGTACAAGTAGAAGGTGCCCCCTCAGAAGAGGCCTTAATACAGCTAAGAAAAGGCGTTATTCTCAAAGATGGACTGACCCTTCCCGCTCGCGCTGAAACAATCGAAGAACCCCATTCTTTATGGGCCAGGCAGCCACCCGTTGTCGACCACCGACAACAAAATAGTCAGTGGATCAACATCAGCATTAAGCAAGGGAAAAATCGTCAAATACGCCGTATGATGGCCAGCGTTGGTCACCCTGTCCTGCGCCTAGTTCGGCACCAAATAGGCCCCTGGAAACTTGATGATTTGCACTCTGGCGAATGCAAAATGGTTGAGGTTAATTTACCCGCCACAGCCAAAAAGCCAAACACAGGCCGTAACCGTCGCCCTGCAAAATTTAAAAAGAACGCTAGACTTTAAATATCGAGTAACAGTTTTGCCCATTACCTAGGGTATATTGCATCTATTCCTAATTTAAAAGGGACATTAAAATTAACAATATGAGCACAGAAATCATTCAAGCAATTTCAGACGATGAAGCGTTAAACTTCAACCCTCACGTTACCGTAGCCACAATCATAGAGCGTGATGGTCGTTTTTTAATGGTTGAAGAATATTCATCTGGGGGTCGTGCAGTTATTAACCAGCCTGCTGGGCATCTTGAGGCAGACGAGACCTTAATTGAAGCGGCTGTGCGCGAAACATTAGAAGAAACACGCTGGAACGTCGAAATTACCGGCTTGCTCAATATGAACCTTTATTTATCACCCAATAACGGCGTTACCTATCACAGAACCACTTTTATAGGAAAAGCCATTAGCGAAGACCTTAACTCAGAGCTAGATGATGGCATTATTCAAGCCATGTGGCTTACGCCTGCAGAAATTGAGGCTCGCCAAGAACAGCATCGCAGCCCCATTGTTAGCAAAGCTATTCAGCAATACCTTAATGACCCGCATTATCCTTTGGCCATGATTAGCGATTACCGTTAGAATACCCTCCGCTCAAGACTGCCGGCGCCAGCCTTAGCGCCATTAACACCCATTACGCGTCCAACTATCATGAGATACCCCTTTTTAGTATGAGTAAAGTGATTGTCGGCATCTCCGGCGGCGTTGATTCTTCCGTAACTGCATTAGAACTGCTCAACCAAGGGCATAATGTCGAAGCCCTGTTCATGAAAAACTGGGACGAGGATGATGGCACAGAATACTGTACCGCTCGTACCGACCTCGAAGACGCGATGCGTGTCTGTGACAAACTCAACGTCGAATTACACACCGTCAACTTTGCCCAACAATATTGGGACAATGTATTTGAGCATTTTTTAGCCGAATATAATGCCGGCCGCACCCCTAATCCTGACGTATTGTGTAATCGAGAAATCAAATTTAAAGTATTTGCCGATTACGCTGAAAAGCTCGGAGCAGATTTTATTGCCACCGGCCACTATGCAAGAACCTCACATACTAGCGACGGTACCCGCCTGCTAAAGGGACTCGATCACAATAAAGATCAGAGTTATTTTCTACATGCAGTTTCACATCAACAACTTGCAAAAACACTTTTCCCTATCGGTGAAATGGAAAAGTCATCTGTGCGCGCTATCGCTAAAAAAGCCGATTTAGTGACCCATGACAAAAAAGACAGCACCGGCATTTGCTTTATCGGCGAGCGACGCTTTAAAGACTTTCTTGAACGCTACCTGCCAGCAAACCCAGGACCGATTATCGATGATAACGGTAATCCAATGGGTAAACACAGCGGACTAATGTTCCATACCATAGGCCAACGACAAGGCCTTGGCATTGGTGGCGTGGCCAATGCGGCGCAAGCACCTTGGTATGTAGCCGAAAAACGGCTTGAGGATAACACTCTAATTGTGGTGCAAGGCAATCAACATGAACTGCTTTTTACTAATAGCCTAACGGCCATCGATAGCCATTGGATTGGTGAAGAACCAACGCTACCGCTTAAATGCAAGGCCAAAACACGCTACCGACAAGAAGACCAAGCCTGCACCATTGTCAGCGCCGATAATGGTCAGCTGTCTGTCGAATTTGACGAACCTCAACGCGCCACGACTCCTGGCCAATATATCGTTTTTTATGTTGACGACCATTGTCTTGGCGGCGCGGTTATTCAACAAGCGTTTAAATAGCCTTAAGCCAGTAATTAAATAGCCTTACGCAAGCCATCAACTTACCGTAGGGCATAGACGTAAAAGCCTACAAGCTTTGATATGCCTGCAATAGAGGTGAATTTGCACAGCCTCAGCAATTGACTCAAACAAGGCTTTTGCCCATAGTAGCCACCTCAAATAAAGCCGCTTATTAAGCTTCCATAAATAGCTTTTTCGCTAGCGGCAACAGCCTAATACCACCCACTAACAACAAAGAATTGATTATGCCTAGTGAACTTAAAGCCGTTTCTCCCATTGATGGCCGTTATGCCAGCAAAACTGCCCCGCTTACTGAAATTTTTAGCGAATACGGGCTAATAGCCTCTCGCGTATTGGTTGAAGTTCGCTGGCTTCAAGCCCTCGCTGAACAGCCAGGTATTACCGAGCTACCAGCACTCAGTGCAGAGTCAATAAACGCGCTTAATAATATTGTTAATCAATTTAACGAAGAAGACGCCCAAGCCATTAAGGATATTGAGCGAACAACCAATCACGATGTTAAAGCGATAGAGTATTTTCTTAAAGCTAAGCTCGAAGAGATTCCTGAATTAGCGGCTGCAAAAGAATTTATTCACTTTGCATGCACCTCTGAAGACATTAACAATTTATCGCATGCCGTTATGCTTCAGGCCGGCAAGCAAGCTTTATTGCCAACAATGAACCGCATTGTAGATACCCTTACCAGCTATGCAAAAGAATGGGCAGCGCAACCTATGCTCTCGCGCACGCATGGCCAAACAGCCAGCCCTACTACCGTCGGCAAAGAGTTTGCTAACGTAGTGGCTCGCTTAAGAAGACAAATAGCACAATTAGAAAACTGCGAAATTCTAGGTAAAATTAATGGCGCTGTTGGCAACTACAATGCTCACCTATCGGCCTACCCTAATGTTGACTGGCAGACGCATGGCGAAAACTTTGTAGAAGGCTTAGGCCTTAAATGGAATCCTTATACTACTCAGATTGAACCGCATGATTATATCGCTGAGCTGTTCCATAATATCGCTCGCTTCAACACGATCATCATCGATTTCGATAGAGACATTTGGGCCTATATCTCTAAAGGCTTCTTTAAGCAGAAACAAATCGAAGGCGAAATTGGCTCTTCAACCATGCCACACAAAGTAAACCCAATTGACTTTGAAAACTCAGAAGGCAACTTAGGTTTAGCCAACGCCGTTTTGGGACATATGGCAGAAAAACTGCCTGTTTCACGCTGGCAGCGTGATTTAACCGACTCAACCGTATTAAGAAATATGGGTGTTGGTTTTGCTTATAGCCTTATCGCTTATGAAGCGACATTAAAAGGCTTGAGTAAATTACAGCTCAACGCATCAGTGATTGATGCCGACTTAGACAATGCTTGGGAAGTATTAGCTGAACCGCTTCAAACTATTATGCGACGTTATGGCGTAGATGAGCCCTACGAGAAACTTAAAGCTTTGACGCGCGGTAAAAAAGTTAACGCAGAATCGCTAGCTGAATTTATTGAACAGTTAGATGTTAATCAAGAAGCGAAACAGGCGATGCTGGCGTTAACACCGGCTAACTATATTGGCCATGCCGAGCAACTTGCAAAAGACATTTAAGACTAAAAAAAGGCTGAACATTAAATGATTAATGTTCAGCCCTCAATCTCAAATAAGAAAATACGAATAACAATCGCTTTAGAATAAAAGCGATAAGTAGACAATACGATAAAAAAAGCCAAGAAGCATAAACGAGGAAAAACTTGTTTATGCTGAAGTATGAAGCCCGCATTCACGGCCATCTTGAACCTTAGTCGGATCAAAATAATGCCTGCAAGATAACAGCTCATTGCCTTTCATGTATTCTTCAACTTGCTTGTCTGACCAGTAAAACAATGGCGCAACTTTCAAAATACCGCGCGCATCCCAGCTTAAGACATCCAATGATTTACGATGCTCCGTTTCTTGCTGACGAATACCCGTAATCCAAATTTCTGGTGCCCACTCGCTAATCGCACGGTTAAAAGGCTCTAATTTAACCTGCCGAGTAAACTCGGTGTGCATATCTTCATCATCCATGGTCGGAATTCCGCCCATAACCGCATTACGACGCTCTGAAGTCATAAGGGGTGAGTAGATATGGTAATCAAGAGGGATACGCTTAATAAGCTTATCAGCGACCACATAGGTATCGCGAAGGTTATAACCAGTATCGACCCAAACAGTAGGAACCGTTTGATCAACCTGACTAATGACATTGAGCATGACGGCAGCATTCTTACCAAAACTGGTAGTCGCTATGGTCTTTTTACCCTGCGACAGCGCCCAGGCAACAATTTCTGTCGCACTGGCATCATGAAGCTGCTGGTTGATTTTCTCAATATCCACGTTCAAACAATCTTGTATGCTTACAGGCAAATTGATAGCCCATTTCTCAGCCGAGCAACTTAGCCGATACTAAGGCAAACAACAAATACTTTAATGACATAAAGTTATAACAAAATCACTGGTTAGCCAATTCAAGCTATTAGGGAGAGGAGAGAAAGAAGGCTATTAAGCCAAACGACGAAACTTCTGAGTAGAATTCAGCGCTGGTGCAGCGCCCTTACCTAACGACAAAGACAAATGATTACGCCAATCTGCCAACTTCAGCGAATGCCGCGAGGCAATACAAATAATATTGTCATAATTAGGCTCTCGTAAGGTATAGCCAAAAGCAAAAGCCGAAGGCAGAGAACATAAAGCCCCAGTGACCAATGATCTTGCCTCTTTACTTGAGACACAATTAGCTATCAAAAGGCCATTAGGCGCCAAGCACGCCTTAATACGACGGAACCAAAGGGCTTTATTAGCAGCAAAAGCAATCGCCCTACAAGGCTCTCCCTCTTGCTCAAAAAACAAATCATCAATAATTAAATCAAATGCTGGACCATCATAGTTTTGCAGCCAGTCAATCGCATTGGCATGAATCAATGTAACTGATCGCCGCTCAAGCCCAACAAATCGTCTGGCAATCTGCAAATGGATTTTATCAATATCGACACCAATGATATTTGCACCAGGAACATAATCACTTATTTTTTTTATTGCAGCGCCAGCCCCAACACCCATAACTAAAACACGTAAGGGCTTATTTGACTGACGAAAGAATAACGGCAGCCACAACATATCCCAAACGCCGCCATTTAATAAACGGCCACCATGGTACTGTGAATGAAAAACCTGATTACGGTAAAGGCGAATAGATTCGCCCGCTGTTCGTACTTGATAATGATTACCAGCGTGTTTACGTTCCCAAATAATCATCCGCTAACGCTTAAAGCACTCAAAGCACTCAGGTATTGAGAATTTCTTAATTGGCTCAAAAAACTTACTCAATTTCGAACGTTGCCACAATTTTTGACTCAACGCCGATACTGCCCTTTGATGTCGTTGCAGAAGCTTCACTGCTAACCATAGCCATTCGGCCTTTAAATGGCATGGCAGAATGCGAACTTTGTTCTTTAAGATCAATAAGACCTACAAGCTTAAGGCCACTTGCCTTAGCTAATAATGTCGCCTTTTTTTCAGCATTGTTATAAGCAGCTTCTAAAGCCTGCAAAGATAAAGCATCTTGCTGGCTAGAGGCTAACTGCACTTGCTCAAAGCGCATAACATCTAAGCGGCCTAAGGATTCCATAATGGCGCCATACTGGTCTATATCCATTAACCTTACAGCAATATTACGCTTTGCATCATGGCCAATAATTTTTCGCTGGCGCTCATAATCAACCACAGGAGCTATCGATAAATCCATCGCCTGAACATCTGCCTCTGGAATATCAAACTGACTTAACGCCTTCATAATTTGCTGCATTTTTGCCTCAACTTTTTTATAAGCAACACCAGCCGTTGGTGCTCGGGCATCAACGCCAATAACAAAGCGTATTTGATCGGGCTCAACGCTCACACTGGCATTGCCCTGGACCACTATCGTTTTAACGCTATGACTTTGATCGTGATCAGAAGCTAGCACTAAAGAAAGCGGCGCAAAAAACACCAAGGTCATTAACCCTACTTTGAAAATATTCATTGTCGACTCCAACGCAAAAGATGATATTCATTCAAATTTAAAGTGATTAACAATATACTGCAAACACTCACTAAGAAAGTACAATAAATAATGCCGTATTGCTTCGCACAATACGAACTAACATTTTACCACTGCTGCGCTCGGCCACTTTAGCCAATTGCTTAAGATTACTCACGGCCACACGATTCACAGACACTATTCTGTCACCCACTCTTAACCCTGATGCAGAAGCATTGGATCCACTGGCAAGCTTAGCAACAATAACACCCTTGCCATTTTCAGCATTTTGTAACTCAGCGCCATTTAAACGCGAATGGATTTTATTAGCACGGCTTAATAGGTTAGATCGCTCACCAACCACCACCGTCATTTTGCGACTTTTACCTTCACGTAATAGTTCAAGCTTTAACGCATCACCTATTCTTACACTGCCTACGGTATTTCTTAGCTGCGAAGCCGTATTGATTAATTTTTGATTAACCATAACAATGATATCTCCAGCCTCAAGGCCAGCTAAATCAGCGGCTGAATCTTCCTGCACCTGTGTAATCAAAACACCTTTTTGCTGGGCATCTAAATCAAAGGCCTCAGCTAACGAGCTCGTCATATCTTGAATGATGACACCTAATTGCCCACGGCGAACCTCGCCATGCTCGAGTAACTGATCGCTACTGTTTCTTGCCATATTCATAGGAATAGCTAAACCAATGCCCACATTGCCGCCATTTGGCGCGATGATAGCGGTGTTGATTCCTACTAATTCACCCCGTAAATTGACCAGAGCACCACCTGAGTTACCTGGATTAATAGAAGCATCAGTTTGAATAAAATTTTCATAGCCCTCGATGCCTAGACCGGATCGACCTAGTGCACTTACTACCCCAGTCGTTACTGTATTTTCTAAGCCAAAAGGATTGCCAATCGCTATAACGAAATCACCCTGCTGCAACAGCTCTGAGTCGGCCATTTTTAACTCGGTCAAATTTTCAGCTTCAATTTTCAATACTGCAATATCAACCTCAGGGTCACCGCCGATCAATGTTGCCTCGAAGCTGCGTTTATCATCTAAGCTCACATGAATTTCATCCGCGCCATTAATGACATGATAATTGGTAATTACTGTACCGTTGCCTGCATCAATAATCACGCCAGAGCCTGCACTTTGTGTGCGCCTTTGCTGCGGTTGAGCATTGTTAGAGCCGCCAAAAAAGTGCCTAAAAACAGGATCATTCAACAATGGGTTACTCACCTGCTTGGTGGCAAATGTAGAAATATTAACAACCGCAGGGTTAACCTTTTTTAATAACGGAGCAAGACTTGGCAATACCTGACCTTCACCATCAAACGCAGGCAAGACAGCAGATGCTCGAAAGACAAAAAGCATATTGATAATAATGATGGCAACAAGCGACCGACCGAAGTATCGAAAACTCATGGTGTTAACTCCTAAAAATTCACTGTATTAATAAACAAGCGGCTGAGGTATCAAACAAAAAAGGCATTACTGATATATTATTTAAAATTATAGCGGCAAGCTGCAATAGCTAAAAATGACGATTACCGACAGTAAAATTACCTGACTAATAAAGACAGCAGTTATAGCTAATTCGTTCCCAGCAAATTCACTCATATGAGTAGAGGGCTGGATATCGCTCCAACACTCCCAAATCAGCCACTTAAATAACCAATATGCCGCTAGCACATACGTCAGAAATAAGTAAAATAGATTACTATTCAGAAACCTGTACGCCAGACGTAACTAGATAAACGGTTAATTATTATGAATTGGACAAACTCTCGTAGCAGCTCTAATCGAACCCGTATGCGCCGCATGCGCAGCACTGACTTTTCTCGAAAATTGATGCAAGAAAATATCGTTAGTCCAGCCGATTTCATCTATCCCGTTTTTGTTCTCGAAGGCAGTAATCGCCGCGAAGCAATACCATCAATGCCAGGTATTGAACGCCTCAGCATCGACCTGCTGTGCAAAGAAGCCAAATATATTGCCTCTTTAGGCATTCCAGCCATCGCACTATTCCCCGTTATCGATGATCAGAAAAAATCTTTTAAGGCCGAAGAAGCATGGAATGTGAATGGCCTAATTCAAAACGCTATTAAAGCTTTAAAGGACTGTGTACCCGAGCTAGGGCTTATGACTGATGTCGCTCTCGACCCTTATACTTCACATGGCCAAGATGGCATTATCGATGACAGCGGCTATGTATTGAATGACATCACCGTAGCGGCTCTGGTTAAGCAAGCACTTTCACATGCCGATGCAGGCGCCGACATTATTGCACCGTCAGATATGATGGATCATCGTATTGGAAAAATCCGAGACACTTTAGAAGCCGCCAATCACACTAACACTAAAATTATGGCGTATTCAGCTAAATACGCATCAAGCTTTTACGGCCCTTTTAGAGATGCTGTTGGCTCAGGACAAACCCTTGGCGCCGCCGATAAATTCAGTTATCAGATGGACCCCGCCAATGGTGATGAAGCCTTGCAAGAAGTTGCCTTAGATCTTGCAGAAGGCGCAGATATGGTCATGGTTAAACCCGGCATGCCTTATCTTGATGTCGTTTATCGCGTTAAACAGCAATTTGGTGTGCCTACCTTTGCTTATCAAGTGAGTGGTGAATACGCAATGATTCAAGCTGCCGCCGCCAATGGTTGGTTAGAGCGCGACAAAGTCATGATGGAATCATTAATCGCATTTAAGCGCGCAGGTGCGGATGGTGTACTGACTTATTTTGCAAAAGATGCAGCAGAACTTCTTAATTAAAAGTCTTTTTTCGGATTTTTTATAAAAAGATTAAAAAAATCAAAAAAGTTAAGGAAGCATAAACCTACATTTTAGTTTCTCGAGGGGATCAAAATCAATAACTTAAAAAAAAGCCTCATAATTTTAACCTCTTTCTTTGCTGTCTCTTCTTGCTCGTTGCTAGGGATACAAAATGAAGAAGGCCCGAAATATACTGTTTTGGTAAAAGACGGTAATTTTGAAATACGTCAATACTCATCTTATGTTATAGCAGAAACCACCATTAAAGGTGATTTCGATAATGCTTCGGGCGATGCCTTTAGAATTCTTGCTGGTTATATTTTTGGTAAAAACAAAGGTGAAAATAAAATAGCCATGACATCACCTGTCGAAATGGAACAGAGCGCAACAAAAATTGCTATGACTTCACCTGTTGAAATGCAACAAGACGATAATAGATTTACCATGCGCTTTTCAATGCCTTCACAATATAAAATAGAAGATCTACCAAAACCGTTAGATTCACGCATTACATTCGAAGTGGTTGAACCAGAAGTGCGCGCCAGCAATAGATACAGCTGGCTTAGCTCCAAAAAAAGAAGCTTTAAGAAATCTCAAGAGCTTAGAGCTTGGCTTAAAAGTCAGAATGACTACACAGCAAATAAAGACTATGTCTATGCTGGCTACAATCCACCATGGACCCTGCCTTTTTTTAGACGCAATGAAGTCCATATAATCCTGACATCAAATGCTGAATAATTGAAGAGACGAATAAAGCGATGGCTAATCCACTGAAAATCAGGATTCGAAAAATCTTTCTGTTAATGAGTTTTGCGCTGCCATTTACACTCATTAGTATTATTTTTTTCATTAACACAGCAAAAGCTAGTGATGCTATTTCAACGTCTGACTCTTCATCACATCATTGGACACCATCAAAACAAAGAGACGGCATTAGTAGTTATACGCGTGATGTCGCTAATTCTAAGTACAAAGCCGTAAAGGGTGTGACAACCCTGCCTGTTTCTACCGCTCGATTATTTGCTGCTATCAATGACGCCCCTGCTTGTCCTGAATGGGCAGACACCTGCAAAGAATCTTATGTTCAGCAAGCTGTATCTGCACATGAGTTTTTTATCTACACATTAAATGATCTGCCTTGGCCGGTGAAAGATAGAGATGTGCTTGCACATGTCACATGGAGCCAAACAAGTGAGGGCGCCGTAGTCATGCACAGTCGAGCAGTCAATAATAAGGTGGGTGTAGAAAAAGGCGTTGTACGAATAGAGCTGGCAACAGCTCAATGGCGCTTTATGCCGCTAGCTGATGGCAGCACGGAGGCTAGCTTCGAAATTCATATGGATCCTAATGGCAGCATTCCAAGCTGGCTATTGAACAGACTCATTCTTAACTCGCCATTTAGTACCTTTGATAACCTTGCTAAGCAAGCTGCAAAAGAAAAATACGCTGATGCAGCGCTACCCTTTTGAGCTATCGCGTTTAACAAAGTCTTTTAGCAAGCACTCTTAAATAGCCTCCTTAAATAGCCTCCTTAAATAGCCTCTGAACTCACATCCCATTTAGCTAAAAAGTTAGCTGCACCTTCTTTGCTCAAATAACGCTTTAAGTATTTTGATGGTGTGTTTCGAAGGTCAACTAAAATTAATCCATCGAGAGAATCGTTAAACACTTCATTTATTGAGAAACAAACAAACTTACCATTAAGCGATAAATAATGACGTAGTAGTGTAGGCAGCGCCTTGCCGGGGTCACAGCGGCCAATCAATTTATTTACCATTGAGACATGATTCAATGATGCCAACATGGCATTGGTCCAAATTTTTCCAGAAACCTTAAGTGGGACTAAAGGCTTCACATCATCTAAAAAGCGCTGCTCTGCACAAAAAGATTCCAGCATGCATTCAGAGATTAATGCGCGCGCTAAATCCGAATGGGCATTTGAAATACTCACTGCACCGAATAAGGTATGGTATTCAGGATTTTTAGCGACATACAGGCCGATGCCTCGCCAGAGTAAATCTAAGGTTTGTGGTAAACGCTGATAATCAGGATGAACAAAAGAACGGCCCATTTCTAAGCACTTACCAATTTTATTTAAATAGTGCTGATCAAAATCAAATAATGTCCGACTATATAAACCATCGAGGCCATGCTGCTCAACAATTTCATCGACACGACCAATGCGATAGCCACCAACGACTCTAGATGATTTTCTGTCCCAGATAAACAAATGTAAGTAATGCGGATCAAAACGGTCAGTATCAACTCGATTACCTGTGCCTTCACCCGCCGCACTAAAAGTCACTTCACGCGCAATACCGATAGTTTCAGCCAAACTTCCTAAGCGATCAAATGGCGCACAATAAACTGAATACGAATCAGTCTCTATGAGCTGGCAATCAGCTAGTTGACTTAATATCGCCTCTGAAGAAATGCATGGCACATTGACGCCATTAACCACTTCCTCATCACAGCCTACAGAATCAATAGCAGAACTAAGTGACACCGATGGGCTAACAGAAGCATTTAACCGCGCTTGGCGCTTAAGAAACTCTGTTGCCATCCATAAATAATCAGTTAGCGCACGATCATCATTAAACCGATTAACTTCCTGCGGCTTTATTACCTCACCAATAATTAGCTTAAGCTCACTGCCCGTTTTATTGGCCAATTCACGGGGTAATAACAGCGTACGCAGTTTAGAGTGAATCAGCGCCATTGCATAAAAAAATCGGCTATTGTAACCGTCGACATAAATAGGCAAACATGACGCACCAGAACGCTTTAATAAATTACCCGCAAAACGGTTCCATGGATGATCTTCAACTTTACGCGAACGAACATTAACAGAGGCGACCTTACCAGCAGGAAAGATCAACAAAGCCCCTCCCGCCTTTAAATGCTGACTGGCAGCACGAATACCTTTAACATTTTCTCGAGCCGCATTTTTAGATAATACATCGACGCCAATAAAAGTGGATTGAAGCTCAGGAATACGAGTTAATAAATTATTGGTGAGTACTTTCGTATCTGCACGTAAGCCGAGTAATAGCTGTGTGATAGCAACACCTTCAAGGCCACCTAAAGGATGATTAGCAACAATCAGCAATGGTCCTTCCTTAGGCAAGTTGAGCAAGACACTTTGCGAATCAATCGCGTTTACTCGAACACCTAAATAATCTAAAACGCCTGACAAAAACTGTTGAGTCCCCAAGTTTTTGGGTGCCGATTCATAACATTTGGCTAGCACCGACAAACCAAGTAATCGCTCCAAAAAAGAGGCTAGCTTTCGGCTACCTAAAGGCAGTTGAAATAGTTTGTTTTGGGATGAATTTTTCGCACCCATAGTCTAAGCCGCAACTCTTCGCTGTAAAACCACCGGAGCACCAACATTTACCTCACAAGGAGAGCCATCACTATAAGCGATAGAGACTTGATTTTCGCAGACCTGAACAGAGCATTGACTCACCGTTTTTGATAGCGCTCTGTGCATGCAAACTGAATTAATATGTTCAGACTTGCCCTCTATTAAAGTCATATCATCATTAATGTGCGAACGATGAAAAACAGAAAGACTATCAACATCGACAGGCTTAGTCATGGACTGGAAATACTGTTGACGATTATTACATACAGCTGTTGAATCGTAAGAAGATGAAGTCACCGGCACTTTAGGAATCAACTGGGTCAAACTAACGTTATCCCAACTAAACTCTTTAACCTCATGTTGGAATATGACAACCTGAAAACCGCGATAAGAAGACAAATCCATTCCTAACAGTTTCTCTTTTACCGAGGCAATTGAATGACTATCAATTAAGGCCACGACTATTTCACCTCGGCTTTTAAAAACACGATTATCAGGATCTATAGCTGCATAGTTATTCAGCAAACAAATAGTTAAACCATATTGATTAACAGCTAGCCATGTGCCGCCGGCATCCGCATCTGTAGGCGCCAAGAAGTTCACACCATTTTGGGTTTGCTGCCTATGGGGAGGTAATGCACGCTTACGGGTTTTTAATTCATCACGATTAAAAAACAAAGAGTAACCTTGGGTACCTTCATTAAACAGCCAAGTTAAAGTGCACATTACAAAGCCTCCCTGTGTTTAACTGTCGACGGTGCCAATCCAACATTATCAACATCCAAGCTCACATTTTGCGCCCGTAAAATAAAAGCGACCAATGCCTCATGATGAACTAAATGGCCATGTAAAAAAGTGAGCTCTCGGCCGACAGTCGATCGCTGCGGCACAACTTCTTCACTCTCAGGCATGCCAACATCCACACTGACAAGCAAGGCTTGATCATGGTTATCTATCTGCGCTATACAGGTGATCATGCTGTTGATCTTCTCAATAGCAACAGTACGATTTAACTCAACGTCAGAAACTCTAGCCCTTGCATCATAATTAATATGGCCCATTGGAAGACCATCAATAAATGCCTGATAATGATCCAAAACATGGCGGGCATGAGCGCCAATCGATGAATTGAACAAAGGCTGCTTATCTAACAGATATTGACCGTCGGTTAAGGACTCAATGATCGTTAAAAAACGCTTGAGCAAAAAACAATTATTTTGTTGTAACAATTTCCAGTACACCCCAATCTATTGAGCCGAGATTTAAGCTAATTGTATATGATCGGCCCATAAGAATTTTAGCCTGATCGGACCTCAAGAACAGTGAATAATTCCAATAATCAAGCATAAGCTGTTCAATGAAAAACCAGCAGCACCTAAACTGGGTGAACATGCTATAGTGCGAAAAATTTGGGTCAATATGGCTACTAACATAAGCTATTAAGCGTTCTAATTGCTTTTAAATTGATTTAATTACAATGTCTTCAAGCCCGTCGCTTGGCCCTAGGATCACTACCTAATAAGCGATAATCCAGTTTATCTTATCAATGTAATGACTGTGCTAAATACAGCGACAATAATACAGAAATATTAATACTGTATTAAAAAGAGGAGCTAATCACATGAAAAATTATATTCAATGGCCACTTATTGGTTTTATTGTATTTGTATTTATTCAATCATTATTTTTTAAATTTAGCGGTTCAGAAGAAACAGTCATCATTTTCACTACTATCGGTACTTGGATGCAATATATAGGCATCTCAAGCCATTATGCAAATGGTTTCGCTGCTCATGGTGGCTATTTAATAGGCACCGTTGAACTCATTGCATCGGCACTAATTCTCGTTCCCCTTACCCGCTTTCTCGGTGCTCTTTTAAGCCTTGCCGTTATTAGCGGCGCAATCTTTTTTCATCTTTTTACGCCTCTGGGTGTGAATCGTATTATTGACGCAGCCGGTAACACCGATGGCGGCGTGCTCTTCATTATGGCTTGCGGCGTATGGCTATGCGCTGCTGCTACAGCCTTTAATAATCGCCCAAACAAAAAGAATCCAATCCATTGAGCCAGTTAACTGAAGCAAAAATACGTTTAAAAACCACACTAGGTTCGTTTAGAGTTAAACGTCTGCCAACAAGAAAAAGTGAAACCTTACAAGCGTGGGATGCCGCTGATGAGTTATTGATCGATAACTTAGCCACAGAGCATGCCTTAGTGTTAGAAGAGCAAGCGAGTAATGATAGTCGCCTACTCGTGATTAACGATCAGTTTGGGGCGCTAACGACTTCATTGCATCGTCATAAACCTGACAGCTGGAATGATTCATCAATATCACATCTTGCCACTCGCCTTAACTATGAAGAAAATTTTAAGAGTGAAAGTGATAGCGAAGCGACCTTTAATGCTATTAGCAGTACAGAAGCATTAAGTGGCAGCTATGCCATTGTGTTAATCAAAATACCCAAAACACTTTCATTGTTAGAGCAGCAGCTAAGCTCGCTTAGCCATCATATTAATAGCGATACCATTATTATTGCTGCCGGCATGACAAAGTCTATTCATAGTTCGACACTCGCCTTATTCGAAAAACATTTAGGCGAAACGACAACATCAAGAGCGACTAAAAAAGCACGGCTTATATTTTGTAAAGTCGATAGCAAGATCATTGCAGCTGAAGCTAAATCAGCTGAATTAACGGCCACACGCTATTTTGCTGACCCGCTGGACAATGAACTTATCAGCTATGCCAATGGGTTTTCACGAGATCGTTTAGACTTAGGTGCCCGCGCAATGATGCAGGCCATGAATGACAACACTTTACCCGACGCAGAAAACATTGCCGATCTTGCCTGCGGTAATGGTGTTCTAGGCTTGCATGCCCTTAATGCTATTGGTAAAGATATTAATAAAGTCGATAAACAGCGATGCATTACTTTTATTGATGAGTCTTATATGGCGGTTGCAGCTGCCAAAGAGAATTACCAGCACATTATTAGCGATGCAGATAAACACAAGATAGTGCCTTCATTTGTGGTTCAAGATTCTATTAAAAAACCCGATGTAAACTATGACTGGATTATTTGTAATCCACCGTTTCATATTGGTACCGCTATGGATACTTATATTGCGAACCGTATGTTTCAACAAAGCTTTATAGCGCTTCAGCGTACCGGCCAACTATGGGTTGTTGCTAATCGGCACTTGAAGTATGAAAATCAAATTAAGAAAATATTCAAAAATGCTAAAATAGTATTATCGAATAAAAAGTTTGTTGTTATCGCAGCAACAAAAATGTAATTCTTAATGTAGCTATAAATACAACTCTAACCGCAATTCCATTAATCAATCGCCTAGTTCAACTAGGCGATTGATTAATGGAAAATACAAAGCGCATTTAGTGTCAACAACCAACTCATCACTCAATAAATCAAACTGAGTAACAGCCTCTTTATAGTTAGCTAGCTGCGACGAATAAACCTTCTTTTGTTGTGCAATAAAATCATCAGCACTCACTAAATCACTGGGTGCTGATATTTTATAATCAATAATCCAACGCACATTATTCTCATCAATAAAACTTCGGTCAATCACATAATGATAAACCGGCGAACTAACATCGCCAGATAAACAGGACAACGGCCATTCATTCTTTGCAGAACGGTGCTCACTGCTCAAAACCCACTTACCGGTAACATCTTTTAACACAGCGCTAACAGCGCCCTCAACGACGCTTAGCGCATCATCAATAGCCTGCGAATTAACACCCAATTGCAATAATCGACAGCGCCAAATAGCTCGCTGCCCTTGAATTGAACTTACAGATGGCAAGCCTTGTTCCGACTCAGCAAGCTGCTCAAAAATCTCATGCACACAGGTGCCAATCATTGAGGGTAGCTGACTAGACTGACCTTCTTGGCTTTGTGATTCAGAAAGATAGCTAACATCGCCATCCATTGAACTCACTCTTTCAGCATCTTGCTGAGCATCAAATAACGCAGCCGCTACTGACTTTGCACTGATACGTTTCAATAAAGGATAGGCCGCTGAATCCAGTGTAGAATCATCAAGCTCATCAATAGGATTAGGATTA
>CAXAHI010000031.1:0-22106 GCA_963968645.1 uncultured Gammaproteobacteria bacterium
CCAGAATCCTCTTTAGAGAATATTGAGGCGGCTTTATGAGACGCCTATTTATTTTTGTCTTAATTGTATTGGCAATTACCGCAGCATTATTTTCAACACTCGAAACTGGGGGTGGCTATGTGCTGATTGCTGTGGGCGATACCACGATTGAAATGGCTTTTATTGTCGCTGCGGCTCTTAACATATTCGCATTTATTGCGCTTTATTTTTTGGTGAGTATTCTGCGTATGGTGTTTAGTACACGCCAAGGTGTGTTGGCGTGGGCAAAAAATCATCGACGTCAGCGTGGTCTTAATAGAACCACGCAAGGGCTTATTGCTTTTGTAGAGGGTCGCTGGGATGTGGCGAGAAAAACATTGGCGAAGTCTGCCGACAACTCTTCGACCCCGCTTATTAATTATTTATTTGCTGCGCGTGCCAGTTCAGCCGTAGGCGATGCAAAAGCAGTTGATGATTTTTTAAAGAAGGCTGAGCTTTCTACGCAAGGTGCCGATGTTGCTATTAGTTTGACGCAGGCGGAACTGCAAATTCATAACGGTCAGTATGAGCAGGCATTGGCAACATTGTTGCGGGCTAAAAAGATAGCCAGTCATCACCCTGTAGTACTTGCTGCATTAATGAAAGTCTATCGGCAATTAAATGATTGGGATAGCTTATTAGGTTTGCTGCCTTCATTGCAAAAGTACAATGCTTTGTCTGCCAGTGATGTAAAGGATTTGGAGCGAGAGGCGTGTAGCGCTAAATTAATACGTGCAATGGCCAGTCATGATATGAATGGCTTACTGAGCTGTTGGAAAGGTTTGCCTAGTAATGCTAAACAAGATGCACTGCTAGTCGCTTGTTATGCTGAGCAATTAATTAAAGGTAAGCAATATGAGCAGGCAGAACGATTGCTAAGGAGTCAGTTGCAGCGCGCATACGATGAAAGGCTCGTGGGGCTTTATGGCTTTGCTGTTGCTGAGCCGCTTGCTAAACAGTTAGCCTTTGCAGAACGGCTGTTGAAATCACAACCCGATAGTTCGACATTAAGATTAACGCTAGCGCGTATTTGTTTGAATCATGGCTTGCAGCAAAAAGCGCAACAGTATTTAGAAGGGAGTTTAGATTTAGAATTAGTAGAGGGGATATTTTCTGAGCTTGCGGGAATTTATGCTAGCCAAGGCGATTACAAGAAAAGCGTTGAGTGCTATGTGCGAGAACTGCCTGCAAAAACCAGTAACAGTGCGGCGCTTTGTAAAGCAGATTTATCGATAACTTCACCGCTAGTGAAAGAAAAGTCATTGTTTACATCGGCAGATGATATTCAGCAGCCATTACGGCGTTAGCACTTTTACTGTTTCATTTTGTTTTTGACAAAATGCATGTTAAAACAATAAAAGTGCTTTTCTTTCTTTCTTCTTTACTTAGCTATTCTTTACTTCGATGTTTTTATTGAAAGTTATGCTGTTGAACGATCTTATTTTCCGTAGGTACACAAATAAGCAGTAGCTACTTCAACTTTAAGATCAAACACTTCATTCGCATCGACAGTAAATACATCACCTGCATTGTAGGTATTCCAGCTTTCACTGTTGGGTAACTTAACGGTAAGTGCACCGCTAATGACTGTCATAGTTTCAAACTGGCTAGTGTCGAATTGGTATTCGCCAATAGCCATAACGCCTACCGAAGCCGGTAGGGTTGCGCTTTGAAAGCCAATCGACTTTACATTACCATCAAAATATTCATTACTTTTAAGCATTATTTATTGTCTCCTTAGCCTTCGGTTTCTGACTTTGGTTTAGCAGGTTTTTTTGCTTTACGCTTATCGCCATCAAAATCTGACTTTTTATGTCTAGGTTTTTTATCGCTGCGCTCATCATTACCGCCTCTTGAAGATTCACTTCGCGGCTTTCTATCGCTAGGTTGTTTTCTAGGCTCGGCATCACGAGCGCCTTCAGCAACACCCGTGCGGCTCAGCTGCATTGGCTGACCTTTAACGCGTACTTTTTGAAGAAGCTGATAAATATCTTTAGGCATGCCTGGCGGTAAGCCTACAATACTGTGGTCGCCATTCAATTCGATACGACCAATATGATCACGATTTAATCCGGCTTCGTTAGCTAATGCACCAACAATATCTTTTGCCTGAGCGCCATGATCACGGCCAGCTTCTATGCGGTATTGTTCAAAGGGTATAGCGTTTTTGTCACCGCGATCGCGATCGCGACGAGGTGATCTTTCACGGCCGCCATCTCTGCCGCCCGAGTCTCTATCATTAGAATCGCGTCTGCTATTGCGCTCACGACCATTACTTCGCTCACCACGGCTGTCATCACGTTCGCGACGTGGCTTCTTGCTTTCTGGTGGTGGTGCAATTTGCTCAAGCGGAAACTTCTCACTTAATAAAGCGGCTGCAATTTGTTCAGCAGGCTGCTCTAGTGACGCACACAAATCGATAACCATTTTGTGATAGATATCGGGTACTTTGTTGTCAATGCGTGCCGCTAAATCTTCAGCAAGTTTTGTTTTACGTTGGTCAGCCAATTGCTGAGCTGTCGGTTTTTCCCACGCTTTTAATTTTTGCTTGGTATCTTTTTCGATAATACCTAACAAGCGACGTTCGCGAGGCTGAACAAACAATAACGCTTTACCTAAGCGGCCAGCACGGCCAGTTCGCCCAATACGGTGAACATAGGCTTCACTATCATAAGGAATATCATAGTTAATAACGTGACTGACGCGCTCAACATCAATACCGCGAGCAGCAACATCGGTTGCTACTAATAAATCCAATGAACCTTTCTTAAGGCGAGAAATTGTTTTTTCACGCATCGGCTGGCTAATGTCGCCATTAATCGCGCCGGCGCTGTAGCCACGTGCGCTCAGCTTTTCAGCTACAGTCACAGTCGCTTCACGGGTGCGCACAAATATAATAATACCTTCGGTTTCTTGAGTTTCAAGATAGCGAGTTAATGCATCGAGTTTGTCGCCTTGACTAACAATTACAAACGATTGATCAATCGTATCAACCACCGCTGTTTTAGCAGCAATCTTAATTAAAACGGGGTCGCCAACATGACGCTTGGCAATTTGGCGAATACGATCTGGCATAGTGGCTGAGAATAAAGCCGTCTGCCGAGAGTCAGGTGTTTCTGCAAGAATAGTATCGACATCATCGATAAAGCCCATGCGTAGCATTTCGTCGGCTTCATCTAATACAACCGTTTTTAGTTGGTCGAGCTTTAGGCTTTTACGACGTAAATGATCAAGTAATCGGCCAGGTGTACCAACAACAACATGTGCACCGCGGCTTAATGAGCGCAATTGACCGCGCATATCTGCACCACCGTAAATAGGCAGCACATGAAAATCTTTCATATAGCGTGCGTATACTTGAAACGCTTCAGCTACTTGAATGGCAAGTTCTCGTGTTGGCGCTAAAACTAACGCTTGTGGTGAGGTTTGCTTTAAGTCGATTTTAGCCAAAATAGGCAATGCAAATGCGGCGGTTTTACCCGTACCGGTTTGTGCTTGGCCAATAATATTTTTGCCTTCAAGCACGGTTGGAATCGCTTTAGCTTGAATCGGTGACGGTGTTTCGTAGCCAAGTTGTTTCAGTGATCGCAATAATGCGTCAGGAAGACCAAGGTCACTAAAAGTTACTTGCTCTACTTCTGGTTCAGTTTGGGTGGTTTGCTCTGGTTCTTTTTGCATGGGATACGCCTACTTAATTGGGTCGACCAATCGATTGGGATTACCAATTTATTGGATGTGTCTGCTTCTGGGATCTGCCGACAGTGGCTACTGTTGTCCAGATAGTAGGGCGACAGCGTCCAAAAAAGAGGATAGCGTAGGTCCAATTACTGAGCAGCCAAAACACGAAAGTGGAAATTCGGGAGGCTGTTAAAGTGAGTAGCGGTGTCAAAAGGATGCGCATTGTACAGCTTTTACAATGATTAAATAGTGTTGCTTTTGGTAGAAAATGGCACTATTCAAGCGGTAATAACAGCTATTTTGGCTGTTTTGGCGTCAAATGTCCCACCATGGAGCAGTTGTTAGGCAGAATTGCCTAAACGGTTGAGCGCCCACTGAATATGTTCATCGACCAGTGGTGAGTGTTCCAGTCTGTCTTGAAGTGCCGATATCGCCTTTTGGCTGTTCTCGCCGTTGCCTATGCCGACGGCAAGGTTACGTAACCAGCGCTCATAGCCAATACGGCGAATAGGTGAGCCCTGCGTTTTGGTATCGAACTCATCCTCTGTCCATAAAAACAAATCGACCATGCTGGCATTGTCCAATCCATGGCGAGGGCTAAAGTCCTTTTCATCGGTCGGTTTGGCAAATTTATTCCATGGACAAATTAACTGACAGTCATCACAGCCAAACACCCTATTGCCAATAAGACCTCGCAATGGCTCAGGAATGCTGCCTTTAAGCTCAATCGTTAGATAAGAGATGCATTTTCTCGCATCTAATTCATAAGGACCTATAAAGGCATTCGTTGGGCAAATATCGAGACAGGCGGTACAGCTGCCGCAGTGTTTAGTGGTTTGTGGCGGATCTATCGGTAACGGCAAGTCGGTGAATAGCTCGCCAAGAAAAAACCATGATCCCATGCTGGAGTTAATAAGCATGGCGTTTTTACCTATCCAGCCAAGGCCAGCTTTTTCGGCAAAGGCACGCTCGAGCACGGGAGCGCTGTCTACAAAGGGGCGCTGCGAGCGGTCTCCAGCATGTTCAATAATCTTATCGGAGAGCTGTTTAATGCGTTTGCGAATCAGCTTATGGTAGTCACGACCCAGAGCATAGCGCGACAAATAGGCGGTACGTGGGTGGTCCAGAAGTTTTACCGTTTCAACATCGGGCGGTAAATAGTCCATTCGTAAGCTAATGACGCGTAAAGTATTCTCGTGCAAGGTGGTGGGGTCGCGCCGAAATGCTTCTCGGTCGGCCATATAGGCCATTTCGCCGTGTAGGTTTTTATCGAGCCAGCGGCGTAGATGTTCGCTATGCTCTCCAGGTTCGGTATCGGTAATGCCGACTTGTTGAAAGCCCAGCTCGCGCCCCCAGCGTTTAATATTTTCGGCCAGTGTAACGAGTTCATTCTCAGTGAAGGTAGAGGCTGAGGATGCAGAATTAGACTTATCTTTCACACAAATAACTCGTGAGCTGAGTGGTTGTTAATAGCGTTTGCCTCTTATAATAACTTTTTTATGGCGGCGATGCGCGATGCGATATAATTATCCTCTTTAACGACCTCGTCTGAAAAACCATTATTTTTATTAATAGAGCAGTGATAACGAAAAAATGGAACACGCCACTCACATAAGCTACTCATTAGCTGATGAAGCCGCTACTGTCGCTTTAGGCCGAGAGCTAGCAGCGGCTATTACTCATGTGTTGGATGCGGCAATCAGTAAGACGAGTGGCTCGCAGAATTTATGCATCTATTTACTAGGTGATTTAGGTGCTGGAAAAACAACCATGAGTCGGGGCATTATTCAGGCGCTTGGTCATATCGGTGCTGTAAAAAGTCCTACCTATACATTGGTTGAGCCTTATGAGATTAAGGGCGCCAATGTTAAGCTAAGGCAGGTTTACCATTTTGATCTTTATCGCTTGGCAGACCCTGCAGAATTAGAGTTTTTAGGCTTAGATAGTTATTTTTCTGAGTCTTCACTTTGTCTTATTGAGTGGCCTGCGCGTGGTGGTGATTTTATCCCGTCTGCCGATATCATGTTAACCTTGAGTGATATGGATGTGACATCTAAAATACCTGTAACGCCTGAAGCGCCTGAAATATCAATAGGAAGACAGTTACAATGTGAGTCTGCATCACCCGTAGGTGATCAAGTGCTACTCAGCTTACAAGCGAATCAGCATTCGCTAAAAATAAACGGACCCATTAATGGTACTAGCGTTGATGACAATCAATAGCCGCATTCACTTATCTTTAGTACGCCCTTCAATCGCGTTGGTGATTGCTGCTCGATGGGCAATGATATTAGTGCTACTGACATTGCTAGTATCACCTCTGCTCTCTGCTGCCGATATTGACGGTGTTCGCTTGTGGCGCGCGCCCGATCATACCCGAGTTGTATTAGATTTATCGGATACAACAACGTTTAACTATTTCACTTTAAAGAATCCTGATCGAGTCGTTGTCGATATTCAAGGTGCTAAATTCAAAGCGAAATTAAATGACTTAGATTTTAGTCGAAGCCCGGTTAAAAAAATTCGTGTAGCGAAGCGCAATAAACAAGATTTACGTTTGGTGTTTGATCTTAGTGTGGCAGTAAAGCCAAAGCCGTTTTTACTCGCGGCTAATCAGCAGTATGGTGATCGACTCGTAATCGACTTGTATGATCGAGAAGCTAAACCTACGGTCGTTAAAACCGCCGCTAATAATAATGGTAAGCGCGATATTATTATTGCCATTGATGCAGGTCATGGTGGTGAAGATCCTGGTGCCTTAGGTCCGCGCAAGGCGCAAGAGAAAGTGGTCGTTATGTTGATTGCGCGTGAGGTTAAAAGATTATTAGATCAAAAGCCTGGCTATCGTGGCGAATTGGTGCGTGATGGTGATTACTATGTAGGTTTAAGTAAGCGCCGCTCTATTGCCAGAAAAAAACAGGCCGATCTTTTTATCTCAATACATGCCGATGCCTTTACCGATAAATCAGTGAGTGGTGGCTCGGTTTATACGTTGTCACAACGCGGTGCGTCGAGTGCCTCAGCACGATTTTTAGCGGCGTCAGAAAATAGCACAGATTTAATTGGTGGTGTGGCGTTATCAGACAAAGATAATATGTTAGCAACCGTGCTGTTGGATTTAAGTATGACGGCTAAATTAGACCACAGTGTTTTAGTCGGTAAAGAAATTTTACGTGAAATGAAAGATGTGACGAAGCTGCATAAAAATACGGTTGAGCATGCGGGCTTTGCGGTATTAAAAACACCAGACATTCCTTCAGTATTAATTGAAACTGGCTTTATTTCGAACCCTCGAGAGGCAAAACGTTTAACCTCTTCTTCGCATCAAAAGAAATTAGCTAAAGCCATTGTACGCGGTACCGATGCTTTCTTTAATCGTCATGCGGTTGAGGGAACGCTGGTTTATTGGTTAAATCATAATGGCCAGTCGATAGCAAAAGCGAGTGGTCGTGAAACTTATAAAATTAAGTCTGGTGATACCTTGTCAGAATTGGCGAGTCGTTATTCGGTATCGCTGGCTGATTTACGTCGTTATAACCGTCTTTCTGGCGACAGGATTCGTGTTGGTCAGGTTTTGAAAATCCCTCCGCGTTCGTAAATGTTATTGACATTTTTTGTTTAACTTCTTATTTATCAACCCAATAGTAACGATTATTTTTTATGGCGAAAATTAAAAAACTGGATACGCGATTAGCGAATCAAATTGCAGCGGGTGAGGTCGTTGATCGACCGGCTTCAGTATTAAAAGAGCTGGTTGAAAATAGTCTCGATGCGGGGGCGAGCCAGATAGATGTTGAAGTAGAGGCAGGCGGCACCAAGCGTGTTTTGGTTCGTGATAATGGTTCGGGTATTGCGCAAGATGATATGGCGCTCGCCTTAGATTCGCATTCAACCAGTAAAATATATGACTTGGATGATCTCGAAGCCGTTTCGACATTAGGTTTTCGTGGCGAAGCCTTAGCCAGTATTAGTTCAGTTTCTCGTTTAACTTTAACCGCTAATACCACAGAGCAGACCGACCAAGGTTGGAAAGCCACGAGTGTGGGGCGTGATATGGAAGTTGAGGTAACACCTGCGGCTCGACCAAAAGGCACCTCAGTCGATGTCGAAGATTTATTTTTTAATACGCCGGCCAGACGAAAATTTTTACGTAAAGAAAAAACCGAATATAACCATATTGATGAAGTGTTTCGCCGTAATGCCTTAGTTAGTTTTAATACCGGTTTAAGTCTTACCCATAATGGACGTGCTATTCATTCATTGCGCGCCTGTCATAGTCAGTTAGAAAAAGAACAGCGCATTGCGAAACTATTGGGCCAGCCGTTTATTGATAGCGCGATACATTTAGAGCTTGAGCATAGTGGTTTTAAATTAGAAGGTTGGGTTGCACAGCCTACTTTTTCGCGCAGCCAATCTGACATGCAATATTTTTTTGTCAACAACCGCGTTATTAAAGATCGCGTTGTCGCGCATGCGGTTAAGCAAGCGTATCGCGATGTATTATTTCATGGCCGACATCCCGCCTTTGTTTTATATCTTTCGTTAGACCACTCGCAAGTCGATGTTAATGTGCATCCTTCAAAACATGAAGTTCGCTTTCGTGATAGCCGACAAGTGCATGATTTTATTTATCGATCCTTACATAAAGTGTTAGCCGATGTTCGCCCGCAAGATAATATCGGTGAAGGTGGTCAGCCTATCGGTGATCCTTCAAACTTCCAAAATAATTATGCTACGGGTTCTATCGGTGATGCAGCTGTTGCGGGCGCACAAGTGACAGAGCAACAAGCCATGGGTTTGGCTGAGCCTCAAGCAGCTTATGCTAATGGTCAAAATTGGACAGGGCCGCAAGGTGTTGGCGCGCAAGGTGCAGGGCAGTCCAGTGCCGGATACAGCTCGCAATCTTCAGCGGGTTTTTCTCCTGCGCATCAGCAGCTTTATTCCACCGCCGTAGATGCTGCGGGGCTACCAACAGATAACGGTGAAATACCACCGTTGGGTTTTGCTATTGCGCAGTTAAAAGGCATTTATATTCTGGCCGAAAATGAGACCGGCTTAATTGTTGTTGATATGCATGCCGCCCATGAGCGCATTACTTATGAGCGGATGAAATCGGCGCGTGATGCCGAGGGTATTCAGGCGCAGCCATTATTGGTGCCAGTCAGTTTAGCGCTGAGTGAAAAAGAAGCCGATTGCGCAGAAAATTATGCCAGTGTATTTTTAGATCTCGGTTTTGAATTACAGCGTGTTGCTGCCGAGTCAGTAATTATTCGACAGATTCCCGTGTTTCTTGCCTCAGCCGATGCCGAGATGTTGGCGCGTGATGTTATCGCTGATTTATTACAATACGGCACGAGTGATCGCATTATGAATCATATTGACGATATTCTTTCGACCATGGCTTGTCATGGTTCGGTGCGTGCTAATCGTCGTTTATCGATTCCTGAAATGAATGCCTTATTGCGTGATATGGAGCGTACCGAGCGCAGCGGTCAATGTAATCATGGGCGACCCACTTGGACCGCCATGAGTTTGGCAGAGCTCGATAAGTTGTTTTTACGTGGCCGATAAGTCAGTGGATAGTCCAGTAGATAAGCCTTTACCGCCAGCCGTTTTTTTAATGGGGCCAACCGCTAGTGGTAAAACCGCCTTGGCCGAGCGCCTTGCAGAGCAGTGGCCGTTTGAGGTTATTAGTGTCGACTCGGCATTAGTGTATCGTGATATGAATATCGGTACCGCCAAGCCTGATGATGATTTCTTACAGCGTCTGCCGCATCATCTTATTAATATTCGTAATCCCGATGAATCTTATTCTGCCGCAGAGTTTCGCAGAGATGCGTTGCCGTTAATGCAGGCTATTACCGAGCGAGGGCGTATTCCGCTATTAGTGGGTGGCACCATGCTCTACTATAAAATACTGTTAGAGGGGATTGCCGACTTGCCGCCCGCCGACGAAGCGATTCGTGCGCAGATTCTTGCCGATGCCGACATCCATGGTTGGCAAGTAATGCATGAGCGTTTGCAAGCGATTGATCCACAAGCGGCAGCCGCTTTACACCCTAACCATTCGCAGCGTATTCAACGTGGGCTAGAGGTTTTTTACGCAACCGGTGAAACGTTAAGTAGTCATCAAGCGCGGCAGCCGAAAAATATTTTCCCTTACCAAGTATCACAGTTTGCATTGTGGACAGAAGATAGGGCTGCCTTACATGCCAGAATTCTCGAGCGCTTTGAAATAATGATGTCGCAAGGATTTATCGAAGAAGTTGCTCAGTTGCGAGGTGATTATGTTTTAGATCCCGATATGCCATCGATGCGTGCGGTGGGGTATCGTCAAGTCTGGGATTACCTAGATAATAAGATTGATCGCAGCCAATTATTAGAGCAGGGAGCGGCTGCTACTCGTCAGCTGGCCAAGCGGCAGTTAACTTGGTTGCGCAAGTGGCCAAACTTGCATCGATTATGCCCCGATTATGAGCAGGCATTGAGCGCGAGTGATCCACAATTGAGCGCAGTGAATAAAATTAGTTCAGTGTTGCAGGAACTTAGTCTATAAGTGTGGTCGAACCGTGTATAATGCTGTCGTGCATACTTATACGCTTAGCTGTTTCATTATCTTGATTGTTGTCTGTTGATTTTGAATTAAGTGTATTTGTTTTCCTAGATAATCTCTGGCAATCCTTTATTTATTGCAGTGGTCTAGTCGTCTCATTGAGGCGTAAAGTCCTTTGTAATATCCAGATTGTTGTTAGCGTAGTTAATGTCATAGTTGATATTAACGTAGAAGCCGGATCGTTTTGATCCCGACCGTTATTGGTCAAGGTGAGCTAGGAATGAACCACACATTTATGGAAGCTTTTCTTCTTTTAACCCATTTGGGAGATCATCGTCATGTCTAAAGGGCATAGCCTACAAGACCCTTATCTTAATTTATTGCGCAAAGAGCGCATTCCTGTATCCATTTATTTGGTAAACGGAATTAAATTACAGGGCCAAGTTGAGTCATTTGACCAATTTGTCATTCTTCTTAAAAATACTGTAAGTCAAATGGTTTACAAACATGCCGTCTCGACCGTTGTGCCGGGCCGAAATGTACGTTTGCCTATGCAGCACCCACCCGAAGATGACGAAGAAGTCCTAGGCAACGAATAATCGTCAATACTCGCTTTGATTATTCTGTAACGCATTTCTCCCGACTTCTAGTCGGGAGAAATCTGTTTCATTCTTCACAATCTTATTTGTTATTGAATCGATGCTATTTAATAGCCATCGTTAAGGGGCGCTCGACTCTTGTTTTTTGATCGTCCAGATGCCGGTGAACGCGCATTACTCGTTCACTGTGATTTCTTTTCTGCACCGAATCATTCGGCTGCAGCGTTTAGCCGTGAATCCGCTGAAGACCCTGTTATTGACTCTTCATCTATAGATGTTGCTGAAGCCGATGCCTTTCTTGTTGATACTGCTGATAGTTCAAACAATACCGATGGCGCAAATAATATAGATAGCGTTACTGATAGCACTGCTGAAGGTGAGAGTAATATCTATAACCCCGATCAGTATGAGCCCTGTGTTAATGAGTTTATTGATTTGGCGCGCTCAGCGGGTGTTGATCCTATTGAGTTGGTTACGGCAAAGCGAAAAAAAGCGACGCCCAAATTTTTTATTGGCTCAGGCAAGGTCGCAGAAATTAAAGCCTTAGTCGAGCAAAATAAGATCGATGTAGTGATGTTTAACCACGCCTTAAGCCCGTCGCAAGAGCGAAACCTTGAGCAAGAGCTGTGCTGTAAAGTGTTAGATCGCACCGGCTTAATCTTAGATATATTTGCTCAACGTGCTCGAAGCCATGCGGGTAAGTTGCAGGTTGAGCTGGCCCAACTTAGACATATTTCTACTCGATTAGTCCGAGGTTGGACTCACCTTGAGCGTCAAAAAGGCGGTATTGGTTTACGCGGTCCGGGTGAATCACAGCTAGAAACTGATCGACGCTTACTACGCGAACGTATTAAATGGATAAGTGGTCGTTTAAACAAGGTCAACTCTCAGCGACAGCAAGGTAGGCGAGCACGCAAAAGAGCGGAGCTTCCCACCATCGCATTGGTCGGTTATACCAACGCAGGCAAATCGACCTTATTTAATAAAGTGTCGCAAGCCACGGTGTATGCGGCCGATCAGCTCTTTGCTACATTGGACCCAACGCTTAGGTCAGTTAATTTACCTCAAATAGGTAAAATTATATTGGCCGATACAGTAGGTTTTGTGAGTGATTTACCGCATCAATTAATAGCGGCGTTTAAAGCAACCTTAGAAGAAGCAGCCGAGGCTGATTTATTACTGCATGTTATTGATGCCTCTGCTGAAGATGTTAATGAGAATATTCGCGCGGTAGATGAAGTCTTAGCTGAGATTGGCGCCGGCGAGCTGCCTGTTTTGCACGTAATGAACAAGATTGATTGCTTGCCGACTGTTCAGCCACATACGGATAAAGCCGGCGCTGATAACGAAGATATGCCTTATAGAGTCTGGCTATCGGCACAAAGTGGTGCTGGAATAGACGGCTTAGTGGCTGCGTTAGCGGAATTGTTGGGCGGGACGTTTTGGCGTGGCACCCTCTGTTTGCCAGCTTATGAGGCGAAGTTACGCGCACAATTGTATTCAGTGGGGGCGGTGACCAATGAATCCGTTTCTGAGCAGGGCGAATATAAGCTCGATTTATGCTTTCCTCGCGATGATTTAGCACGATTAATGGCATCGGCAAATGTGCCGCTGCCCGAATAATTTAAAAACGGTAAATAAAGACGGTACTAATTCCGCAAGAGCTGTTCATCATTGCTGATGCTCAACCAAGACGGGGTATTTTTTTGCTACAATCACGCGGCTTTATAGGGATAATAGCAGCTATGCAATTCCTCTATACAAGTCGAATTTTCGGACGTTGCTCAGTAATGAACAGCTGAATGCATCTTTAACGGATGTATATTATTTGTACACACTGTGCTGCGTCTATTAATAGAACAATCATTTAATCTCAGGAGTCAGTAATGGCCTGGAATGAACCGGGAAATAACTCGGATAAAAACGGCGGTCGTAAAGACGGACCTAAAAGCAATGATCCATGGAGCCAGCAAGATCAAGGGCCACCCGATCTTGATGAAGCGCTGAAGAAGCTCAAAGCACAGATCTCCGGTATTTTCGGTGGTTCAGGCGGTGGTCGTAGTTCGGGATCAGGATCAGGAGGCGATATGCCAAAAGGACTTATCAGTTTAGTTATTGTTGTACTGGCTGTTGTTTGGGGCTTTGCGGGCTTCTATCAGGTCAATGAAAAAGAACGAACGGTTGTTTTACGTCTAGGTCAATTTCATGAAACCGTAGGTCCAGGTCTTCATTGGAACCCATTGTTTGTTGATCAGCGTTACACCGTATTGGTTACGCAAGAGCAGGATTATCATGCTCGCGGATTAATGCTCACTAAAGATGAGAATATTGTAGAAGTGCCTATTTCGGTCCAATACACGATTCCTGAGCCAAAGAAATTTATCCTTAACGTTCGTGACCCTATCACTAGCTTGCATCATGCAACCGACAGTGCCATTCGTCACGTCGTGGGCAGCACCGTTTCAAGTGATGTACTTTCTGAAGGTCGTCAGGCCATGGCGCAAGAAACGAAAGAGCGCTTACAACGATATCTAGACAGTTATGAAACAGGTATTGCCATCACTTTAGTTAACATTTTAAAAGCAGAACCACCTAAAGCGGTTAAGTCAGCCTTTGATGATGTTATCTCGGCAAAAGAAGATAAAGACCGTTTTGTGAATGAAGCGAAAACCTACGCTAACGGCATCGTGCCTGAAGCGCGCGGTAAAGCGCAGCGTATTATGCAAGAAGCAATCGGTTATCGTGAACGTTTAGTTGCCGAAGCCGATGGTGAAGCACAGCGTTTTGAAAAACTGTTTGAAGAGTATCGCAAAGCGCCAGAAGTAACGCGTGAGCGCTTGTACTTAAACTCAGTAGAAAAAGTCATGAGCAATGTATCTAAAGTGCTTATTGATGTTGAAGGTGGCAATAACATGATGTATTTGCCATTGGATAAAATGGTTTCGCAAGCTGCCACTTCTGCTACTAGCGAATCTCGTCCTAGTGATTTAGTCGGTCAGGTTGCCAATGAAGTGATAGAGCGTTTACGTCAAGAACAAATACGCGCTCGCCGAACGGAGACAAGATAATGTCAAATAGATTACCTATATTTATCCTAGTTATTGCTTTATTACTGCTAGCTTCTTCTAGCGTTTTTTATCGCGTTATGGAAGTTGAAACGGCTATTAAATTGCGTTTTGGTCAATTGATTGGCGAAAATATTAAGCCGGGTTTGCATGTTAAAATTCCATTTGCCGATGAAATTCGCAAAGTAGATGCTCGATTGCTAACGCTCGATGCACGTCCTGAAAGCTTTTACACGCTAGAGAAAAAGCGTTTAGAAGTTGATTCGTTTATTAAGTGGCGCGTTGTTGATGTGAGCAAATATTATCGTGCAACTAACGGTGATGAAGAGCGAGCAAAAATATTATTAGCTAACCGAGTTAATAATAACTTACGAGATGAAATTGGCGTAAGAACATTGCATGAAGTGGTTGCTGGTGAGCGCGATCAGATGATGGCTAAACTCACTAAAGGTTTGCATGAAGCCACCATCGTTGATTTCGGTATCGAAATTATTGATGTGCGCGTTAAGCGAATTGATTTTCCACAAGAGGTAAGCTCAGCGGTATTTAATCGTATGCGTGCCGACCGTGAAAAAGAAGCACAGCAATATCGTTCAGAAGGTTTAGAATTGGCCGAGAAAATTCGTGCCGATGCCGATAGAGAAAAAGTCGTTATCGAAGCTGATGCTTATCGTTTAGCCGAGCATACTCGCGGTGAAGGTGATGCAAAAGCAGCGGCCATTTATGCCGATGCGTATAATAAAGACAGAGAGTTCTATGCTTTCTCGCGTCGCCTTAAAGCCTATGAGGCATCATTCAATAGTAAAAGCGATGTATTGTTAGTCGATCCAGACAGCGATTATTTCCGTTACTTGAATAGCGTAGACGGTAAATAAGCCGGTTTAAGACTTCACCGGTAAGCCGGGATGGCATTAGCTGCCTACCCGGCTTTTTTACGTTTAAAGATCCAGTGATCAAAAGCCGAATAGGTATCAGTTAATGTGGCAAGAATTGTTAGTGGCAGGCTGTTTAGTGTTAGTGATTGAAGGCATGCTGCCTTTTATTGCACCGCACAAATGGCGAGAGATGCTGGCTAACATGTTAGCGTTAAGTGATAGTACAATTCGTCGTATAGGTTTAGCGAGCATGATAACGGGTGTTGTCCTGCTCTATGTCTTTAACTAATATGTTAATTAAAATGCGTATCAAAGTAGGTGTTTCACATGACTAGTGTCGATCGTTGGATGCTGCCAGAAGGTGTGGATGAATTGCTACCCGAGCGGGCAGCGGTTGCCGAGCAGCTGCGCCGTAATATTCTGGATTTGCTAAAAAGCTGGGGTTATCAGTTAGTTGTCCCGCCATTAATTGAGTTTACTGACTCATTATTAATTGGCATGGGTAAAGATATTGAAACGCAGAGCTTTAAACTAACCGATCAAATAAGTGGTAAGAGTATGGCCGTGCGTGCCGATATTACGCCGCAAACTGCCCGCATTGATGCTCATAGTCTCAAGGCTGAAGGCATTCGTCGTCTTTGTTATGCCGGCAGTGTATTACATACGCGGCCTAAAACATTAATGGCATCACGATGCCCCATGCAAATTGGTGCAGAGATATACGGCGATGCTTCCATAGCCGCTGATATTGAAGTGATATCATTACTGCTTGAAACCTTACATGTTATTGATAGTGAGTTTACCTCAGTTCATGGCACTGCCAGTAAAGGGCTTTGTAAGTTAACGTTAGATTTAGGTCACGTCTCTATTTATAACGCCGTACGCGAAGCTATTCAGGCTGCGGCACCGAAGTTAGAGCAAGATGATTTAGCTTTAATATTTGATGCCATTCAGCGCAAGTCATTGCCCGATTTAAAATGCTTGCTGCCTAATTTATTGGCGGGTCATGCAATTACCGAAACACTCTATCAATTACCCAGTTTATGCGGTGGTGAAAGCGTGTTAGTTGAGGCTAAAGCCTTGCTAGGGCCGTTAGGTCAAGGTGTTGTTGATGCTATCGACCAGCTCACGCAAGTGGCTGAAATAATATCGCAGCGTTTTACAGACATTGAAGTTTATTTTGATTTGGCAGAAATTCGCGGCTACGAATACCATACCGGTTTAGTGTTTGCGGCTTATGCCGACGGTCATGGTTTGGCATTAGCCAATGGTGGTCGCTATGACAATATTGGCAAAGTATTCGGCTCCGAGCGATCGGCAACCGGTTTTAATACAGATATAAAAGCATTAATTGATTTTTTAGGTAGCCGAGCAACATTAGCCGCCCAGCCAGTTAATGCAGGCCGTGAAATTATTGCTGCACCTAATAGTGATGAAGCCTCGCTTTGGAGTGCCGTTAGTCAATTAAGAAGCGCCGGCAAAATCGTTATTTTTAATGGTGAAGCTGGAACAGAAACACCAACAAGCTTACTGGTAGAAAAATCCGGTAATTGGGTGGTTGAAAATATTAAGTGATTGTTTGTAGTCGAAAGGCTCTGCAGTTTAAAGATAAATACAGTCGTTGAGAAAATTGAGTATGAATAAAAATATAGTTGTCCTCGGTACACAATGGGGCGATGAAGGCAAAGGTAAGATTGTTGATTTACTGACTACAAAAGCAGATGCAGTAGTACGCTTTCAAGGCGGCCATAACGCCGGTCATACCTTAGTTATCAACGGTAAAAAAACCGTCTTACATTTAATTCCATCGGGCATTTTGCATGATGGCGTTACCTGTTTAATTGGTAACGGTGTTGTGTTGAGTCCAGAAGCCTTACTCAAAGAAATGGGTGAGTTAAAAGCAGAAGGTGTAAACGTAGCAGAGAAGTTATTAATAAGTACTTCTTGTCCGTTAATTCTTCCTTACCATATTGCCTTAGACCAGGCGCGAGAAATTGCCCGCGGTAATGCAAAAATTGGCACCACGGGTCGCGGTATTGGCCCAGCATATGAAGATAAAGTAGCGCGTCGGGGTATTCGCGTAGGTGACTTACGTAACCCAGAAAAATTTGCCGAAAAAGTACGTGAAGTGATGGATCTGCATAACTTTACGCTAACGCAATACTATAAAGTTGACGCGGTCGATGTACAAAAAACGATTGATGATGCCTTAGCACTCGTACCCATATTGACGCCGATGATGGCCGATGTGGTTGAGGTGTTACATGAGTATCGTCGCCAAGGTAAATCAGTTTTATTTGAAGGCGCGCAAGGATCGTTACTCGATATCGATCATGGTACTTATCCTTATGTTACGTCATCAAATACTACCGCTGGCGGCGCGCCTTCGGGCAGCGGTGTAGGTCCATTGTATTTAGATTATGTTTTAGGTATCACTAAAGCTTATACCACGCGCGTAGGTTCAGGCCCTTTTCCTACAGAGCTGCATGATGATGTAGGCGAGCATTTAGGTGTTAAAGGTAATGAGATTGGTGCAACTACAGGTCGTTCGCGTCGCTGTGGTTGGTTTGATGCTATGGCGGTAAGGCGCGCTGTACAAATCAATAGTATTTCAGGTATTTGTTTAACCAAGCTTGATGTGCTCGATGGCTTAGACGTCGTTAAAATTTGTATTGGCTATCAAGATGATCAAGGTAATCCTTTACCCTTAGAAATTGACAGTGATTACTTTGAAAAACTGATTCCGGTCTACGAAGAGATGCCAGGCTGGTCAACATCAACAGTGGGCGCGCAATCATTTGATGCTCTGCCTATAGAAGCTAAAAATTATATACAGCGATTAGAAACGTTAATTGAAACGCGTGTTGATATTGTATCGACTGGGCCAGACAGAAATGAAACTATCGTGTTGAATGAATTAATTTCAGATTCAATCTAAATAGTTCTTTAAATAGTGCTATGAATAGTGCTATGAATAGTACTTTTATAAATAATAAACGGGCCAGTTATTTTTATAACTTGGCCCGTTTTTTTTATTGCCTACTTTTATAGACGATGTTTTTTTATTGATATTTCAAAGACGTTTATTATTGTTAGCTGTTTCACTTCCATGTGAGCGGATAAGACTCAGGAAAGGGCCCGCCTTTATAATCAATTTTTTCTTTACTACTAATATCTTTTCTAATTAAAACTTGCTTAACCATTTCGGGAATCATCACCATACCAATGTATTTTCCTAAGCAGTCATGAGAAGCAAAGCCAAAGTTAAAGTGATGGTAGGCGTTTCTATCGGGTATAAATTGCTCTGGGTTATCATAAGCATAATCATCAAACATAGCTGATTGCGTGATGGCCAGCACATTTGTTTTGGCAGGAATGGTAGTTTCTCTATCCGTATTTTTTGCTAGCGTATAACGCTCTGATGTTTGTCTAAACATATAAGGGCTAATAGGCACAAACCGTAATGACTCCCAGACCATATTATCGAAGTGGCTCTTATCGTTTTCATTTGCAGCTTGTTGAGCGCGCTTCAAGAGCTCGGGTCGGTCAAGAAAGAACGCAATACTTTGTGATACGGCTTGTGATGTAGTTTCTATAGCGCCAATTAACAATCCTCCTGCATTAACGCCTACCCGCACTAATGAAAAATCCACTTGTTCGGCAAAGCTAGAGCGTAGCATGCGATAAACAATATCGTCTTTCGATACGGTTTGTTCAATTCCAAATAGCTTGCAAAATAGTTTTTTAAGCAGGTACCAGCCCATTAAAAAACGATTTTTTGTTTCTTCTGCTTTCACAACAATAAATTTTTTACCAATTAGCTTGGCAATATAGCTCACGAGTTCTTTTGACACTTTGTCATGCTGCGAGACAATGTAATTGAATTTTTCTGGTGTGTTTAAATCAAAAGGCTGGTTATGAAAGGCGTCATATTGATTCCAGTAAGACCATTCGATTAAACGCTCTTTCTCAATTCCATCGAGCCCAAAGTAATCTTGTACTAGTATCGCTGGCACCGTACGGCAGTATTGATTCACAATTTCTATTGAGCCATTGCTATTATTGAGTATCTGTTTTGCTGATCTTTTAATTAAGTCACGTACGCGTGGAATATCATCACGATTCAACATGCCTTGCATCAATGATTTTTCGCGATAATGAAGGGCGTCATCATCATGCGCCATCAAATAACCTTCGTCAGTATCAGTAACACCCATTTTAGGTTTATAAAGATCGACAGTAAAAATAGAGGGCATTTGTAATAAATCTCTAACATCGTCGAAGCGAGTAACCAGTGTGCACTCAGGGGTCACTAGAATAGGTCGCTCTTCTCGCAATTGTTTAAAAAATGCGAGAGGTTCTTTTTTCATCCATTGTTGTACAAGCGGGAATTGATCATTGGGTAATGCGGCATCAAAGGCAGCTAGGTAATCAAAAGGTGTTTCTGTGGCAGTTTGAGTGGTCATGTTATACGCTTCCTGCATGAGTTTATTGAGAGATACAAGGCACTCTAGGCTTATGGTTTATTTCAGAAGCATAAGCCGAGAGTAACGTTGTTTTAAAAGCAGCTATAAAACAATTATAAAAAGTTATAAAGTTTTAATAAATTCGAGAAGTTGCATACGCTGTGTTTTGTTGAGTGCGGCCAAGGGTTTTTCTTCCCCTAGTTGCGGTGTTCGGCCGGCAGCATATTCATGGCCAGTATTCGCATTGCCAGCAATGGCTGTTTGAAATTTAAAACCACTGTAGCCCGATGATTTAAAGCCAACGCGAATAGGGTCTAATTCACGAGCACCAATTAAAAATTCAGAAGGGCGATACTCAATGGCATTACCTTCAGCATCGAAGGTAGGATCCTCTGGATTTTTATGCGGTAAAAATAAATCGTAAAGTGTTGGTACTGAGCCATTATGAAGGTAGGGTCCGGTAGCCCAAATACCGTTAAGTGAGCGCGCTTTATAGGCGACAAGAGAAGAGTAGGGTTGGTTAGTGGTATCAGGGTTGTAGTCACCCACCTTAACGCTAGGTTTTATATCGTTATCCAGAACAGACCCGACTAATGCATATAACCAGTCACCCCAGCGGCGTAAAAACATTTTATCGTAATCGCGTGTAGCAATAACACCCCGTGTAGCTGCTGTAAGGGTTTGTACGACAGGTGCATTTTCTTCAAGTATCACTGGGCCCACATCGGTGTCTTGATAAATATGAGTAAAGTTACCAGCACTGCCTTTATAAGTGGCGCCATTTATAGCCATGCTAGGATCAGTATTAATGGCCTCGACTTTCATCATTTTGCCAATCACTTTTCTATCCCAATCACTGCGGTCAATCACTTCATGGCAAGATTGACAGTATTCAGCATAAATAAAGCGACCCTTTTTAGCTTCGACTAAATTGATGTCGGGCAGAATATCTTCTGGTCTCTCATCATCATCCATTTGTACATTACGCTGGCCTTTTGGCGTGGCATAGCAATCAAAGGGAGGTTCTACAGAATCCAAATTATTACAGCCGTCTGGCCACATGGGTGATTGCAGCTCTCTTAAGTGAGATTCCAAGCGTTTGAGATTCACTTTATCAATGGATGATTTAAAATTAATATAATGACGTTTACTTTTTTGACCGCTAATAGAAGCGGCTAAATTAAGATGAAAAAAGTTAGACAGGCTGGGCTTTTCTTCGGCCCAATCTAATTTGCCAAATACACCAATTACCTCCCCGGTGTTACGTCCTAGCGGTCCAATACCTGCATTGGCTGCAAGGCCATTCCACTGCACATAATCTGATTGTGCAATATCCCATAAAAAGGGATAACTTACGGGCGCATCAGGCTCATTAAAGATGCGCTCTCTCACCAGTAATAGCTCGTCGTTAGAAAGCCCGGGGTAACCTGGCTGATGACTTTGTAAGCGGTCAATAATTTTTTCAAAGCCTGCTTCACCTAAAACAATATCATTAAGGCCTTCAACCACTTTATCTATTTGTTCAATACTCAGTAAGCTTTCGTTTGTTCCCGGTTTTTTCACCATGGCCATTTGTGTAATCGCTTGCTCTTTATTAATAATATGCTCGAGTACGCGATTGTAAATACGGCCAAAGGCATCGAGTCGTGCATAACCATACTCTGTAGTCGTGTGGTTAATCGTATTGTATAAACCTATTCGATTAGTCCACATCTCAAGGTCTTTCTTAATTTTTTCGGCCGATTCATAATTACCACCGGCACTAGTAAATGTGTCTTTATCATGCCGATGCAATACATTTTGAATAAAGCGATTGCGTTTTTCTGAATCATTTAATGTCGCTCGCAGCGTGACTTCTAAATCTATTAAAAAGCTAACCATATCAGCCATGGCCGGACCGCCATCAATGCGAATCGCTTTTTCCTTATAATTCACTTGTCCGGTATGGCAGGCTGCACAGGTATAGCCGACATAATCCATGCCATCATAGTGGTCTTTGACAAAACCAACCGGTAGGCTGTCGGGATTAAAGCGTGTTGCATTTTGTGGCAGGTAGCGATACTGATCGATATTATCATTGGCTCTAAATAGGCAGTCGCTAATATCGCTGTCCATATCAATAATGGCAGGTGATGGGCAAACACGATCAATTTTTTCTAATACTATAAAAAAATCATAGGGAATTAAATCGGAACCTTGTGTTGTATTGTAAAACCACAAGCTGCCAGCATTATCCCAACCCTGGGATAAATAAACCGGTGTTTTATAGTCTTCATTCATGGCGCCATTGTTTATGGGGATGGCGCCTCGTTCAGGATCACGATCACTGACTTGATAGCCTTTTCCCAAGGCAAGAATAATTCCTATCAGTAAAAAAAAGACAAGCGCTATTTTAATTAGTCGGCGTAAATAAGTAAGGAGGGTGCGGCGTTCACAGATCTTACAAACATTCATGGTTTGTGTTCCTTGTAGGTGATGCAATCCCTGCACAATATATTTAATCGAAATTATGTATGCATAAATTTTCGATGGTCTTTCCTTTTTCCGAATAGCCTTATTCGGGTGTGGGGTATCATATACACCATTGAAGAATAAGCTCAAGGTTTTAACCGTTATTGTTAATTTTTTTACGTTTATAAAAAAAATATTTTAATGGAATGGGCGGTGATGGTTGTTGCGTTTTCATTAAGAGGAATTAAAGTGGAAAAATTATTCTGCTTATAATTTTTTATAAAGTTGTCTATAACTTTTTAGATGCTTAGGGTCTTATGTAATGACTCTTTCTATATTATTTTAAACATGAGTACTATGGTTTAAACATGAGTACTATGGGTTTAAACATGAGTACTATG
>CAXAHI010000032.1:0-21901 GCA_963968645.1 uncultured Gammaproteobacteria bacterium
TTAATCATTAAACTCATCATCCGTTTTTTCCATCATCCGCCGCACATACCCCAACCGCTGCTGCAATACCGAAATCTTCTTCTCTACCGCCTCAGCATCCGCATCATCCTCTGTTAACGCCTGTTGAAGCTCAGCCAGCTTACCCTTAAGCAACTGCTTTCTCTGTTCCAAAATCGCTTTCTTCTCGGCAGTTTCAGCCTTATCAAAAATCATCTCTTCCGGCGACTTTGAGTCAGTATTGTCCGCTTGAGAAACGGTATGACTCGACGTAGCTAGCACTTTACTCTGTGCATCATAAACACGCTGACTCATAAAGGCTGGCGAAACAATCTCTATCTTTGCCGCATGTAGCGTTCTAAACATGTTTTTTCGCAAGGTCGAACGCACCGTCAACAACTGCTTCACCTCTTCAAGGAAACCCGCTACGCGATAAACCACACTAAAATCACCCAACGTTTTAACGTAAACGAAACTTTCGACTAAACCGGTTTTTTCAGCAGCTTCTAATAGCAGCTTCTCCATTAAATCTAAATCATTGTCATAACCTAATGAAACTTCGGCAGCGACAATAGTACCTGAAGAGCGCACCACAGAAACGGGGTTCGACACCAAATATAAGTTAGGAATAGTCGTTAAGTCACGATCTTGGGTTTGAATTTCTGTATGAAATAAGCCGCGCTCAGTCACTCGACCAAATTGCTCTCCAACATGGACAAAATCACCGGCATGTAAGTTATCAACACCGCGTAACATTAAACCAGCCATAGCATTGGCGACAAAACTAGTCGATGAAAACGCCATCATTAAGGTTAGTAATAAACCTAACAGCGTTAAGAGTTGTTTGCGCATTTCATCGTTAATTGGCAATGCTAAAATACCTGCCACTACAAACATTAATATAATGGCGACAACAATAAGCGAGTGTTTAAAATTGTTTCGCTGACCATCAGAGCTACGATGAAAGCTGCGTAACAATATATTAATGGTGACTGACCCAATTACAATAACACCCAACAAAGGCAGTATTGGCACAACCCAACTCAATACTGTTTTTATAATCGCTATATCCATAAACTTAATCGCCTACTCACCGGTATTAGTCTGGTCAGTTTTACTCTCAACCTTTTCATCTGCTTTGCTATCTGTTTTGCTATCTGTTTTGTTATCAAACAGACGATCAAAATTCACATCGGGATCTGCCAAGGAGCCCTCAATAATATAAACGGCACTTGAAAGCCGATCCAGTTCATCTTCAAACACTTTACTGGCAATATAAACTCCCGCCGCTACAGGGAGCCCACCGGTTAGCACGGCTACCCAAGGTAAATTAGACGCAACAGGCAAAGTAGCAATTAATTTAGCATCAATAGTTGATGCAGCTAAATCAACTTCGCCGGATAGAGAGAACTGACTAGACGGTGCTTTTACCGTAATGGGCGTGTCATAAAATCGCGCCATGCTGTCACTGATGTTTAGCGAGCCAGATAATTTATCAAAACTGAGACCTTCTTTATAAAGGTCAGAAAAATTCAACTTCATGCGACGCACTATAGTGTCAAAATTAATAACTCCAATCAGTTTAAGTAATCCGGCTGCCGAATCGGATGTTTTTAAGAACTGACCATCTTTAAAATTAAATTCGATAGTGCCATCAGCTTTATTCAATGTAAACGTATCAGGGCCACCCTCCCAACTTAAATCAATGGCCACGTCTGCATGCTTACTTCTAATCGGTGATTGCCCTTTAGCATCATTGCCAAAGTGACTAATAAAATCTTCAATTGAATCGCTCTTGCCTATAAGTGATAGAGAAGACGCATACTCGCCACTTTCATTTTTAGCCCAAAGCAAACCATTATCTGCCTCAGTACTAAACAACATAGAGGCATAATTAACGTGAAGATCATGAACCAATACAGCATTACTTGAAGGACTTAATAAGAACTTCCACTGGCCTATATCTTGATCACCCCAATACAATTTCTGAATGTCCACTTTTGCAGCCACTAAATTTTCAGGCAATAAAAATGCACTATCAGCATCTGTTGTTTTTGATTCAAGTGTATGAGATTTTTCCAGACGCAGATAACTTAAATCAATTAGATAGCGCTGGGCATCTGCTACGCCGCTCAAAATTAATGGAATATTATTCAAAGAGGATAAAGACTCACCAATAACAGGAAGAGTTGCTGATGTATTCTCTACCGGTAAAGATATACGTCCTTTAAGTTGGTCACTCTCAATATCAAACTGCCAACGCTGATCTATCTCAGCAGCACTTATCACGCCATGCAAAAACACTTCGCCGAAAGCAAGAACGTTATCTAATCGTAAATCTTTAACTACTATATTTGAAGAGGTTGGGTTTGAAACTGTTGGAGTTGAAGACGCTGGAGTTGAAGATGCTGAATTTACAGACGACGAATTTATTGATAATAAATCATCATTCCTGCTTTTTGCATTTAGATTAAGATCGACAGCTGCTTCTTCGTAGCGATCAAAAACAGATAGCCACTCGGTTAAGTTAAACTCAGGCAAATACCCTGAAATAAGTAGTTTATTTTTACGAGACTCTGCATATTCAATGGCTACTGAATTACTAGCATCTTTACCTACAATGACTGATCCACCTTGCATCTTATACCGATCAAAATTTAACTGCATATAAGCATGATTAGCGACACTCAATGTCATTGGCTGATTAGCTGCTCTCATTTGCCAATTCAACGCTAAGTCTGCACTCGCCTCTTTAGGTTTATACAGCGATGCCGGCAACTTGATCTCTACACCGACTAAATCACTGTTAGCGGTTAATACCGTTTTCTCAACACTATGATCAACCCTTAGATCTATCGAAGCGGTACCTTCTGTCATGGCTAAAGCTGGCTGTTTTAACCAACGATATAAACGTTGAGTCTCTACATCAAATTGCCCGTCAACTCTAACGCTATTACCGTTTTGCAATTGAGGGTCATTTTTATAATCGCCTAACACCAAACTAATCGGCTTATCCCATAAACGACCATTAAGCTTCTCAGACACTAAACCCTTGCTCGATGAATAGGCAATAGGTCCGGCAAGGTCATTCACCCCCAAACCAATATTCGCCATATTGAGCTCACCGTCTGTTATGGCAGCGGCGAAGTCCACTTGAGTTTTATCAATATCACCTTTTTTTAACGGTACATATAAATGCATCTTCGCATTTTGTAACTCGCCAGAGGCTTGCCATTCGCCAAGAGTATTTTCCAAACGCGCTTTTAGCGGTGATGTTTGCAAAATAGTTAACACGTCACCAAGATCGCCTGCTAGATGACTATCAATCTCAACCGCTGCATCATCGCCTGCTCCGCGAACGATCACATTAGCGCGGTTCATTTCTAACTTTTCAAACTCACCGGAATAAACTGACATTTGAACATCACTGCCCGCCAACGTTAATAAACCATCAACTTTCGTTACTGGCGCCCATTCTGGATGGAAATTAAAATTAGCATCCGCTAAATTTAAATACATTTGAATGCTGCGCTTATGCTTATCTTCTTTCGCTAAAGAACCATGATAAACAAAACCACCGTCAACAATATCGGCATCAAAATCACTTTGCGCAATCCACTTTTGCACATTGCTATTTATTTTATAAGGCAACAATTTAAGTAGCTGTGAACTGTGTGAATCATTCACACCAACATGCATCGCCATATGGCTAGATTCATCTTCGGCACGAGTTTGCCCATTAATGAAGAATCGAGCAGCAAAGCTGCCTTCATCACCTGTCATCGCAAAGTGCATGTCATCAGCACTAATTAAGAGTCGATTATTTAATATTGACCAACTCACTCGACTTTCTATTTGATCAAATAATAAAGCGTCGTGATAAACCTTAGGAAGGTGTAAAGAAAAATGCTTATTGTTAACTAACTCGATATTGCCTGATGTCGATGAAGCATTAACATAACCCGTTAAACCCGTAACGCCTGGAATGTTTTTCCAAGCATTAACGCTTACATCATCTAATAGCGCCTCTAGTTTAAATCCTGCCATTTCTTGATTATAAGGAATAGCAACATGCAGCTGATTAAGCGAACCATCGACACTTAATGACTGTAATGCCTCGGATAATTTTTCGTTGAGTAATTGGCTGCCATTCACTATCTCTGTTAGCTGACCAATATCGACTGTCGGCATACTCAACACAATATTCGATACCGTGGTTTTGTCTCGCTCAATTGATATATTCGCCAATGGCATATTGAGCGGCTCATCACGCCATGTGGCACCTAACTGCTGCCACCATAAATCAATACCTTGTTGATCATTCACCTCGGCACTCAGGCTTAAGGTGATGCCACTTAATCGCCAATCCGGATTGTCATTTCGCTGAAGGGTACCATTATCTATTTCAACATTGGCCTGCCAGGGTTGATTAGGCTTTTTAACTGCCCAAAACTGACCACTCCAATTATCCACTAACCATTGATCATTTTTATTATTAGTGGCGGACTTAGTGCTAGAGCTGAAATTAGAGCCACTGCCCTGACTATTTGTTACAAACCAAGGTGACAAATTCAACTGCTCAGCGACGGCATATACATCGACTTGTGCATCAGCGGCAAAGGGGTCACCTATCGCGTTAGCATAAATGGTTAAGCTTCCATCATCCCCACCCTGCTGCGTAAAAATAAACTGCCTTGTTTGATCAAACTGTTGAAAATGCATTTGCATAACCGGCATTTGTATTCGCGCAGCTATCCATTCATTTTCAGCTATCCATTGGTTGTTCGGTAAATCAATATTAATTTTTTGCGCATCTATCGACTGTAGACGGTGCACAAAGTCTTCAATTGACAGCGATTGACGCTCACCGGTTAAATCCAAGCCCAATAGTGTCCACTGGTTAGACGGCGTTTTATCTAATGAAAGCGATAATTCTTTCGCACTCACATGCGTAATACGCACACCTAAATCTATTGCTGATGCAATTAGATCTAATCGCAACTCGCCATCAACTAACGAAAAAACGGTTTGGCTAGTCTCGCTAGAACTCTCGTCAGCAGAAATCGAATCCGATGCGTTAGGTACGCTTGCTACTAATGAATTAACTCGGAATACTGGTCTAAACTTTTCCCACTCGCCACTCAAACCTTCTAGCTGCCATTTAAGGCCTGTACGATCTTCTAAATAAGTAACTAAGTGTGGAGAAAGCTTTTCGAGTTGAGGCATATAGAAACGCCCCAGGCTCATACAAACGGCCAGCACAATATAGACGCTGGCAATTAACATTAGCAGCGACCATAAAAAGCGATCAATAAAACGAAAGTAATTCACGCTAGCCTCTAACCACGAATCCACTAGTGGGCGCAGCCTTCATTGAGATCATCATTATAAACAGCACCTTAAAAACCCACACTAGGATAAAACCACATCAAACTGTTCCTGTGTATAAACAGGCTCAACTTGAAATTCAATTTGCTTATCTAACAACTCTTGTAAGTCAGCCACAACGCCAGCATCTTCATCAATCAAACGATCGACAACCGACTGCGATGCCAGTACTAACAAGCGATTATTTTCATAGGCTCTCGCCTCTCGCAGAATCTCTCTGAATATTTCAGAGCACACTGTTTCGGCAGATTTTATTGAGCCGCGGCCATCACAAACATGACATGACTCGCTTAATACATGCTCTAAACTTTCACGCGTTCTTTTTCGTGTCATTTGAACCAAGCCTAAATCCGAAAAGCCCCCTACATGACTCGTCGTTTTATCTTTTTCGACAGCTTTCTCTAAGGTCCGTAATGTCTGCCGTTGATGTTCTTCACTTTTCATATCAATAAAATCGATAATAATGATGCCACCTAAATTTCTTAAGCGTAGCTGTCTTGCGAGTGCCGTAGCAGCCTCAAGATTAGTTTTGAAAATAGTCTCTTCAAGGTTTCGCTTACCAACAAATGCACCGGTATTAACATCAATCGTAGTCATGGCTTCTGTTTGATCTAGCACTAAAGAGCCACCAGACTTTAATTGCACCTTACGCCCTAAAGCCTTAGTAATTTCATCTTCGACACTAAACAAATCAAAAATCGGTCGATTCGATTCATAAATTTCAATTTTATCGACAAACTCTGGAATAAATTCTTTAGCGAATTTTACTAAACGCTCATAAACAGGACGACTATCAACTCGAATTTTTTCTAACTCGGGATAAACAAAATCACGCATGGTGCGTTCGCACACATTAAGATCTTCATAAATCAACGCCGGTGCTTTTTGCATGGCCATTTTTTTCTGCAAAGCTCGCCATAACCGTTTTAAATAACGCACATCAGCAACAAAATCATGGTAATCAGAAAACTCAGCAGCGGTTCGAATAATATAACCGGCTTGCATCGCTACATCTTCTGGCTCTGTCATCACTTCAGCTAAGGCATCGGCCAAACCTGATTTTAATAAATTTTGACGCTCTGAAGATTCAATACGGTTAGAAATACCAATATGATTATTTTTTGGCATATACACTAAATATCTTGAAGACACTGATAAATGCCCTGTTAAGCGCGCCCCCTTTGTACCCAGTGGGTCTTTAACCACTTGCACTAGAAGACTCTGCCCCTCTCGCAATAAAAGACGAATATCAGGTTCTTCATCAGTATCATCACGGTCGACAAGATCACCCACATGAATAAAGCTGGCTTTGTCCAAACCAATATCAACAAACGCCGCTTGCATGCCAGGAAGAACCCTAACGACTTTGCCACGGTAGATATTACCCACAATACCTCGGCTGCGTTCACGCTCTACCACTACTTCTTGCAATATGCCATTTTCGACTAAAGCAACGCGTGACTCCATTGGCGTCACGTTCATTAGAATCTCTTCACTCATAGTCAATATCCTTTGCGTTAACCGTTATGTAAATCCTGTTACGGTCGGCTCTGTTTAGGTCAATTTTTTAATGTTAAATGGCCACTTTAGGTTCAGCAATAACAGGCTAAACACACCCTATTTATGACTTAAAGTGAAAGCCGAGATCACTTAATAACTGACTGGTCTCAAATAATGGTAACCCCACCACGCCAGAATAACTGCCTTCGATACGAGAAACAAAAATCGCACCCAAACCCTGAATGCCATAAGCACCCGCTTTATCTGTCGGCTCGCCGCTATGCCAATACCATTGGACCTCTGCCGGCTCAATGGTTCGAAATGTCACCTGCGTCTTACTCGTAACACTGTGCACGCTATATTCGCCGCTAACATGGCTCAATATAACCGACACGCTAGTATAAACACTGTGAGTGCGGCCAGACAGTCGGCGTAAAATCTGGGCTGCATCGGCCTCACCAGTGGGCTTGCCAAGAATATCGCCCTCGCAAACCACTATCGTATCTGCACCCAATACAGCAAATGGTGCATGAGGTAATGATGACTGATCGATTAATGCTCGATAGCCAGCCATAGCCTTGTCCAATCCCAGTCTACCGACAAAATCCTCGGGAAGCTCGCCACTATTGCGGGCTTCATCGACATCAAGACACAATTTTTCAAACTGCAAGCCTAACTGCTGCAATAGCTCCACCCGCCTAGGTGACTGCGAGGCCAAATATAGCGCTGGTGAGACAGAAGATAAGTTGGATTGGGATGAAGTAGAACTGCCTAAAGGGCGAGGAGTATTAGCCGAAGTTTTCATAATAATTTATATTTGTACCTAGCCATTCACATATTCATTTAATTAGTCACGAATCCATCTAACGATTTATTTTAAGGCCATCTAACAGCTTAACTTAACCGACGTTAGCAACAAAATTATAATCGTAAGCGGTCCAAAGATAATCTGGCTAATGGCCAGATAATGGCACTCATTAAAGCGGGAATAAGAAAGGCTAAAGTGTGGTAGCTTCCACCCGTTAAACCATGAACCCAGTAACCAATAAGCTGATGAATGCCCACTAACACGAACACAGAAGCCGCCTGCTCAAAAACACCAAACATGCGCAAGCGTTGATGCAATAAAAAACAAACATAGGCTAACACTGTTAACCCTAATGCGTTTTGCGACAACACCACGCCTTCTAATATATCCATCGTAAGGCCTAGGCACCAAGCGAAAACCATACCGATATGAAACGGCGCAGCAACCACCCAATAAATAACAATGACCGCTGCAAACTCTGGCCGCAGCCATTGCGCCCAATCAGGCAGAGGCCAAACAGCAAGCACTAAGGCTGCTACAGCACTAACCGCGACCACACCCCAAGGCATTATTTCAGGACTATCAATACCTCGAATCATACATTCACCATCACATAGTTAATCATCGATGCAATTGACAAAAAAATAACATCACTATGTGCGCTCGCCAGAGAACACCAATAATACAAAGCGACTACGATCTAATTGCGCGCTCGGTCTAGCGATAACTTTTAAGAAGGGCTTACCAGAATCTTGCATTACTGACTCAACGACACCAACGGGATAACCCACAGGAAAGCGCTGACCCAAACCAGAACTCACTAATAAGTCGCCTGCTTTAATATCCGTAGTGGCCACCACATTAGGTAGCATTAACGTATCGATACGACCAGAGCCTTCGGCAATAGCACGAACACCGTTGCGATTAATTTGGACAGGAATCGAATGGCGTGAATCACTAATTAAAATAACCCTTGCCTGCTGAGCGTTAACCTCAACCACCTGGCCCATTAAGCCATAGGCATCAATCGCGGGCTGCCCCACATATACGCCATCATTGGCGCCTTTATTAATGACAATTTGCTGTTTGAGTGGGTCAGCAGATACGTTGACCAACTCGGCAATCAACACACTGTCTTGCAAGACGGTCGATGAACTCAGTAGCTCACGGAGGCGCACATTCTCGGCAGTTAAAGAAATAAATTTTTGCAATTTACCATGCAGAATACGTGCTTCACTGTGAAGCCGCTCATTGTCTGCCATTAAGGTATCACGCGAGGTAAAGTAAGAATCAAAACCCTGAACAACATTGCTAGGCCCATTCGCCAACCAATAAAAAGGGGTAGAAACGTAAGATAACGCGACGCGCGTTGTGCCGGTTAAATGCGTTTTATAGTCAGCGGCAATTAAAACAAGCGAAAGAATGCCCAGCACTAATAAACGTGCACCGATCGAAGGGGATTTTCCAAAAATGGGCTTAATCGTGTATCTCCGACATCAACTATTCACCGTTTTCATTCATGGGTGTTCGCCATGAGTGTGATCAATAGTTGCTATCCATAGTTGCCAATGGTTGATAGCAATAAAGGCTATCAATAGTGGTTATTAATCCGTCGATAGAAAATCGATATTGTACTGATCCATTAACTCCAATGCCTTACCGCCACCGCGGGCAACACAGGTGAGAGGATCTTCGGCAACAATCACTGGCAGGCCGGTTTCATTACTGAGCAAGCGATCAAGCCCGCGCAGCAAGGCACCACCACCGGTAAGTACAATGCCAGACTCAGCGATATCAGAAGCCAATTCAGGTGGCGATTGCTCTAACGCACCTTTAACACCCTGAATAATAATAGTTAACGCATCTTGTAAGGCTTCCATGACCTCATCACTGTTCATGGTAAACGCACGCGGCACACCTTCTGCCAAATTACGACCACGCACATCGATCTCGCGTAACTCGCCGCCACCTATTGCCGTACCAATTTCCTGCTTAATACGTTCAGCTGTCGCATCACCAATTAAGCTGCCGTAGTTGCGACGCACATAAGCGACAATGGCTTCATCGAAGCGATCACCACCGGTGCGAACCGAATCAGAGTAGACAACACCATTGAGCGATAAAATCGCAATTTCAGTGGTACCACCACCAATATCAACCACCATTGAACCGCTAGCTTCTTCAACCGGCAGGCCTGCGCCTATAGCAGCGGCCATAGGCTCTTCAATTAAGCGTACTTCACGAGCACCCGCACTTAATGCCGATTCACGAATCGCTTTGCGCTCAACTTGGGTAGAATTACAAGGAACACACACCAGCACACGAGGGCTGGGGCGAATAAAACTGTTTTTGTGTACGCGAGAGATAAAATGCTGAAGCATTTTCTCGGTAACCTGAAAATCGGCAATAACGCCATCTTTCAACGGGCGAATAGCCATGATATTACCAGGCGTTCGACCCAACATACGCTTAGCATCGGTGCCTACAGCCGCAATCGTCTTTTGGCCATTATGTATTCGAATAGCCACTACCGATGGTTCATCAAGCACAATGCCTTGATCTCTTACATAAATGAGTGTGTTAGCGGTACCAAGATCGATCGATAAATCGTTAGAAAAAAGGCCTCGAATGGTCTTTAACATAAAAATACAGTCTCTTTTTTGAAAGGATGGCAGCTTATCAAAATTATTCAGTCATAATGGCCTTGAGCCAACTGGAAAATAACATGCTTTTTTAAACAAAGTGCTCGTCTAATCTGACAAAGTCTCTCGTTTTTTGGCACAATCCACTCCACCATTTGCCCAAACGGGACTATTAATGGTCAGTGTATTTTTAAGCTCCCTAAGTAATCGGCAAACTGTAACAATGGCAGGGATTTAGGGCAAGGCTGAAATGTGATAACTTAGCGCTTTTATTGGTTTTAACGGCGATTGTTTAGAAATTAAGGTTATTGTTTAAAATTTATAAGGTAAATCTGGGGTGATGATCATTCTCACCAGAATATCTCTTATTGAACAAGCAACGACGTTAGCGCTCAAGGACCAATATAGACCGAAATTTGAAGCGACAATCTGTCACAAATAGCGCCATCGACTATAGTGTGTCAATCGATAACATTTTGTGTGTCAATCGATAATTTTTAGCGCGTTAATCGATGAATTTTAGTCTGTAAATCGACAAATCGAATCAACCAGCACTTTGACAATGAGTATAAAAGCACCATGACAATTACACCTGAACAAATTGCCATTACCGCCGGCCTAGCCAAATTAAAAATTGACGGTGATGAAGCGATTGAAGTCGCTAAACGCATTGGCGCCATTCTCGAATTAGTCGACCAAATGCAAGCCGTTGATACCAGCGATGTTGAACCCATGGCCAACTCACTCGATGCCGTCCAGCGTCTTCGTGTCGATCAAGCGATTCATCCTGAAAACCCTATTGAAGTTCGAGATACCCTGCAGCAAATTGCACCCGCTACAGAAGATGGCTTGTATTTAGTGCCTAAAGTAATTGATTAACCGGCCAAATAATAGCCAGCCGAATAAACATATTCGATAATAGACTTTCTTAAATCATTAAGAATCCTTTTACCCACAGATACCACAGCTGCCAATGAAACCCTTACACGAACTAACGATTGCAGAAATACAATTATTACTGCAACAAAAACAATTTTCTTCTCGCGAAATTACTGGTCATTTTCTCGACCGTATCGCGCAGCAAAACAGCATTTACAACTGCTATATCAGCGTTGATAACGACGGCGCACTAAGCGCTGCCGATGCCGCAGATGCAGCTATTGCTGGTGGCGCTAACGGCCCATTGCTTGGCGTACCCTTTGCCCACAAAGATATTTTTTGCACCCAAGGCATAAAAACCACCTGCGGTTCAAAAATGTTAGATAACTTTATTCCCCCTTACGACGCTACCGTTGTGGCTAAAATGAAAGCCGATGGCGCTGTTATGTTGGGTAAAACCAATATGGATGAATTCGCGATGGGCTCATCTAACGAAACCAGTTACTTTGGCCCCGTTAAAAACCCGTGGGATCTCGAAACCGTTCCAGGTGGTTCATCAGGCGGTTCAGCCGCGGCCGTTGCCGCAAGACTCGCCCCTGCCGCCACCGGTACAGATACTGGCGGCTCAATTCGCCAACCCGCCGCACTGTGTGGCATTACCGGCTTAAAACCGACCTATGGCCGCGTCAGTCGCTATGGCATGATCGCATTCGCCTCTAGCCTTGACCAAGCCGGCCCTATGACGCGCACCGCAGAAGACGCCGCCATTTTGCTTAACAGCATGTCTGGCTTCGACGCTAAAGACTCTACTTGTACTGATATTCCTGTGCCGGATTACACCGCCACATTAAACCAATCCATTAAGGGTTTAAAAATAGGCATACCCAAAGAGTATTTTGATGAGCGACTGGATGCGACCATGGCGGCCACCGTCCAAACCGCATTAGCCGAACTCGAAAAACTCGGCGCTATTTTAGTGGACATTGAATTACCTAATTCTGCGTTATCTGTACCCGCTTACTATGTTATTGCGCCGGCTGAAGCCTCATCTAACTTATCGCGTTTTGATGGCGTACGTTATGGCTACCGCTGTGATAATCCCAAAGATTTAGAAGACCTTTACACGCGCACACGTACCGAAGGTTTTGGCGAAGAAGTGAAGCGTCGTATTTTGGTCGGCGCCTATGCATTGTCTGCGGGTTACTACGATGCCTACTATCGAAAAGCGCAACAAGTGCGTCGCTTAATCAAACAAGATTTTGTTAGCGCTTTTGAAAAAGTCGATATTATTGCCGGGCCTACTTCGCCGTCACCTGCGTTTAAGTTTGGTGAAAAAGGTGATGATCCTGTCGCCATGTATTTAGAAGATATTTATACCATTGCAGTAAATTTAGCTGGCTTGCCTGCTATGTCATTGCCCGCCGGCACAATGAACAATATGCCTGTTGGTTTACAGTTAGTAGGCAATTATTTTGCCGAGCAACAATTATTAAATACCGCGCATCAATTTCAAACGGTTACCGACTGGCACCAACAGTCACCCCTGACCGATTAAAAAAGCGAATTAAAAAGCAGAGTAAAAAGCAGAGTAAATACACCGCTTCGGCAATTTAACATTCAACTATTATTTTAAGACAAGGTTACAACGATATGCAGTGGGAAACCGTGATTGGCTTAGAGGTACATGTACAGCTATCCACCCAGTCAAAAATTTTTAGTGGCTCATCAACCGCCTTTGGCGCCGCCCCTAATACACAAGCCGACGTGGTCGATTTAGCGCTACCTGGCACCTTGCCCGTGGCCAACCTTCAAGCATTTAAAAGCGCCATCATGTTTGGCTTAGCGATTGATGCTGAAATTGGTAAGGAGTCTGTATTTGAGCGTAAAAACTACTTTTACCCCGACTTACCTAAGGGCTATCAAACCACGCAATTAGAAAAACCAATAGTCGGCTTAGGTTATATTGCGATACCCACAGCAGTTGAAGGCGAAATTAAACAAGTACGTATTCATCATGCCCACCTTGAAGAAGATGCCGGTAAATCATTGCATGAAGATTTTCATGGCATGACCGGTATTGATTTAAATCGCGCCGGCACACCGCTTATTGAAATTGTTTCTGAACCTGATATGCGCTCTTCTACAGAAGCCATTGCCTTCTTGAAAAAAGTGCATGCGTTAGTTACTTACTTAGGCATATCCGATGGTGATATGTCTCAAGGTTCATTACGCTGTGATGCCAATGTATCGATTCGCCCAATGGGCGAAGAAAAGCTAGGCACTCGCACAGAAATCAAAAACCTTAATTCGTTTCGTTTTATAGAAAGAGCGATTCACGTTGAAGTAGACAGACAAATCGATTTACTTGAAAGCGGCGGCGTTATTAAACAAGAAACACGCCTTTACGACAGTGATAAAAATGAAACACGCAGCATGCGTAGTAAAGAAGAAGCTAACGATTATCGTTACTTCCCCTGCCCTGATTTATTGCCGGTTATTATTGACGATCAAACCATTGAAGAGCTTCGCGCTATTATGCCCGAGCTGCCTGAGCAAAAGCTGCAGCGTTTTCAAGAACAGTTTTCATTATCGGCTTACGATGCCTCAATACTGACCGAGCAACGTAGCATTGCAGAATTTTTTGAAACCGCCGCCACACACTGTGGTGATGCCAAACTTTCTGCCAACTGGGTAATGGGTGAGTTATCGGGTTATTTAAACAAACATGATTTAAGCATTGAGCAATCACCTGTCAGTGCCGAACAACTGGGTGCATTAATTGGCCGCATTAAAGACAACACCATTTCAGGAAAAATCGCCAAGCAAGTGTTTGAAGCCATGTGCTCAAATGAAGGCAGCGCCGATGAAATCATTGAAGCCAAAGGCTTAAAACAAGTGAGCGACAGTGGCGCCATTGAAGCGATGGTAGATGACGTAATAAATAGCAGTCCTGACCAAGTAGCGCAATACCGTGCCGCCGAACCCGACAAGCGTAAAAAATTAATTGGCTTTTTTGTTGGTCAAATAATGAAAGCCTCTAAAGGCCAAGCCAACCCTGGCCAAGTGAACCAAATTTTGGCGAAAAAATTGAATGCTTAAGAATATATAAACAAACAACAATCGTGTAAGACAATGTTAAAAGAAATAAGGGTAGTCTCATGGCTTTAAAGAAAGACAAAGAAAAAGTAATTGATCCCGTTTGGGGAGAAGAGCGCATTCGTGAGTTTTTAGACTTACAAGCACCTAACGGCGAAAATGCGGACCATCATAAAGTGCTCAAAGCCTACCAAAGCATGCGCCCCGAAGATTTTGTCACCTTTATCGATTTTTTTGCTGCCGCTAAAGGTGATCTTGATGCTAAAGATCTGCAAGGTAAAACGGTCGCTGAATTAATTAGCACGCACCGTTATAGTCAACCATATCTGGATGCCATCGCTAAACATCGATAATCAATGCCTTACTTATTGATCAATACTGCACCTTTCGTTGCTCACAAAAACACCCGCCACTAAATAAAATCGTTATTTTTTTAGCCACTTAAAACAGTACAAAACACTGCTTTAAGTGGCTGCCTGCATTTTTTTCTTTATAAATAAGCGCCCCCTAAAATGCACTAAAAAAATACAAACCTAAAAAAACCGCACAAAAATCGATCATAAAACTTATAAACCTTTAATTTTATACAAAAAAAACAGCCGCTTGGCTGCACCATCATGATACTTTTTCATTGCGTCGAATTAATCTTCGCAACAAAATTATGAATGTTTATTTTTTAGAAAAATTATTTTTCTGTTTAAAACTAAAACTTGAGGTAGAAAATTATGAGTCTAATACAAATTGTACGTATAGTAGCCGTTGCAGTAGCTGTGATTGGGGCGTTTGTAGCAATCCCTGAAGCAGGTTTGATTATGGCAATCATCGGTTTAGTGATTGGCGCTATTGGTGTTGATGCAGATCGTGCCACGGCATTTCTTGTTAGCGCTGTTGCGTTATCAGTCGTTGCTGGATCACTGGGTTCGATCCCTGTAGTCGGTGAGTATGCAACGTCTATTCTTAGCAATGCGAGCGCAATATTTAACGCTGGAGCTGTTGCAGTTATCGTTATGGGTATTAAAGACCGCGTAATGGAATCATAAGCACTACCGATTAAAAAAGGCTCGCTTTATGCGGGCCTTTTTTATGGATGACTGTTTTTTATCTATTATTTAAAACCCACTATCTGCGCTAACCATAGCGCGCATAAATAGCGTCTTTCTTTTTAGGATCAATGTTTACTTTAGATAAGTCACCATTAATATGTGCAAGCGACAGTAAGCGCTTATCCATAATCGAAAACCATAGGCTTGGAATATAGGCCATCAAATACATACCGAAATAACCGTTTGGCATTTCAGGAATATCCGGAAAATTTCGTAGACTCTGATAACGACGAATAGGATTTGTATGATGATCAGAATGGCGCTCAAGATTAAACAGCATGATATTACTTAAAATATAATTGGCATTCCATGAATGACGAGGCTGGCAACGCTCATAGCGACCATTATCTTTTTTCTCTCGCAGCAATCCATAGTGCTCAACATAGTTAGCCGAAGTAAGCTGAAACCATGCCCAAAAATTATGCATGGCTAAAAAGGGCAACATGATCCATCCAAAAACGAACACTAAAGGACCTTGTAAAATAAGCGTTAAAAAATAAGATTGCAAAATTTCATTGTGAATAGAAAACGTATTTTTACCCTTTTTTTGTAGTCTCGTTTGCTCTAAACGCCAACCGCGCCTGAAATTACCCGGTATTTCTCGTAAGGCAAAAGCATAAATTGATTCACCCATACGAGAGCTAGCAGGATCTTCTGGTGTGGCTACCGCTACATGGTGACCACGATTATGATCAATACAAAAGTGTCCATAGCCAAGCACAGCCATACACACCTTAGCCAGCCACTGCTCAACGGTCGTTTGCTTGTGTCCTAACTCATGCGCGGTATTGATACTAAAACCGCTATAGCCACCCGCTACAATCGCTACCAGCGCAATAGCCCACCAACTTAAATCGTTAGTTCCCACAAGATAAGCCGCAGCAATTAATACAATAATATGCATGGGAATAGTCGCATATGTTAAATAGCGATAATAAGTATCAGCTTCAAGTTGAGGCACAATTTCTTCTGGCGGATTATCGTTATCACTACCAATAATACTATCCAGTAAAGGGATGGCTAAATAGATAATTAAAATAGGTAGGCCGAGCGTCCACTCTAAACCCGTTTGTAAAAAAACTAATATACCCAGAAGCGGCACGGCAGGCATAACGATAGATAAGAGCCAAAGATACCGTTTTTTATCTTGGTAAGTAATGAGTTCACCCGATGGATTCGATATTGAAAATGTTTTCATGCGACAACCCTACTTTGTATGACGACTGATTAAAGTAATGATAATTGACACTCACTCATTTATAGGGGTTAAATAGCATCTATTAAAGAGTTATATGCCATCAAGTAAAAGGTGATATACGGTCATTGAAGGGGTTATATAGCCTCACCACATGCTGAATATCCTTTTAAGGATAAAAAAAACCATGGAGTAAGCATGCATCAGTATATTTTTTCTCACATTGTTGAGCTTCTCGAGCAAAAAGGTATTACTAAAAACGACTGGCTAAATGGTCTTGATAAGTCGGGTATTGATATTGAAAACACGCCATTTTTAACGGCCGTGCAAGCCGACCAAGTGTGCAGTGTCGCCATTCGATTGTATGGCGAAGATGATCTAGGAATAAAAGTCGGTAGTCGCTTAAAGATGGTGTCATTAGGTATGTTTGGCTACGCGCTCATGACAAGCTCAACAGTAGAAGACATTCTAAAATTACTCTTACGCTATAACCGCGCGATTCTTCCCAGTATGGACATTGAGGTAGAGCGCATAGGCGACCATATTCAACTCAAAAGCAAAGGCGACCATTTACCGCCAGACTTAAGTAAATTTTATACCGATACACTTTACAGCGGCCTATTTGAAAACCTGAAAGTATTAGCACCCCACTGTCTCAGCAGCGCGCAGCTTCACCTAAGATACAAAGAGCCGACTGACACCAGCCTTCACACCTCAGTGTTTGGTGATCAAATAATATTTAGCGCGACAGATTGCGCAGTCGTATTTGATCAAAGCGCCTTACGCGAAACCATAAAAACCTCCGATCCTATCGCGCAAGATATTTTTAGGCGACAGTGTGATCGAATACTAGCAAACGATACTCATGCAGGTTTAGTCAGCGAGCAAGTGACCCGCGAACTGTTATCCTTTCACTCACACTTTCCGACCAGTGCAGTAGTGGCGCAACGGCTAAGTATTAGTGAAAGTACATTACAGCGACGGCTAGCAAAGGAAGGGACCAAGTTTCAGCAATTACTTGATCAAATTCGTTATCGATTAGCGTTAGAGTATTTACAGACCACCGACTTACCGATTGCTGAAATTGCGGCTTTACTTGATTACGACAATCCTGCGAATTTTCGCAAAGCCTTTAAGCGCTGGTCCTCGACCACGCCCTCGCAAATTCGTGAGAACATAAAAAAGGATTAACGCTTATTTATGGCTCTGATACACAAGTAGATAACCTCTTTTTGTATATATATTTATTTACTAGAGGGTTGGTTTAGTCAATATATATATTGACACAAGAGAGGCTGGTGCATATATAAATAGATACAAACTATAAAGTACTGGTTTCGAGCTAAAGTGAGTCAATTCATCAATATATTCGCAATAAATGGCTATTGGCTCGTAATAGCAATCCATTCTGTCAGCGGCACTCTTTAAGAATGCATATAATTATTTGCTCCTTCATCGCCACTTTCTTCATTCCCCATCTACAAAAAAGCCCGCAAAAGCGGGCTTAAAAATTAGTCAAACTGAAGTGCTCATTTAACACTTCCATTTATAGATACTGTTTTAGCTATAACTCATTTGCAAGCTTTAACAACTTCCGCTTATTTTTTGCTGACAACCCAGAATAAGCCTCTATCAACTCTGCAAGATCATCTTCTTCGGCATACATATAACAGGTTGGGATCTCTAATACTTCCGCTAACTTGCGCACAAAAACAAAATCCGGCGAATGGCGCCCAGTCTCGTAATGATTAATACGCGGACTTGCTGATGATTGATCTAAACCAGCAGCCACACCAAGACCGGTCTGCGAATATTTTTCGCTACCCTCTTCATCTTTAATACGTGTTCTTGCCTGCCGTAAACGCTTAGCAAGTATTTCTTTGCCAGATATCATTAATCGTTCAGCTCTTAGAATTGCTAAGAGGCGATATTAGATCTATCATGCAGATTCGAATACTTAGTAATCCTAAGAGGTAAGGCTCAAACGCGTCACCTTGCGTATCAAAGCAACACAGAACAACCAGGGAGTTCGAGATGGATTTCAAGCTAAACATTTTTATATTTATTACCAGCATTTATTTTATAACTGCTTGTATGCAATTATCTAACACGCCGGTTGATACTGCTAGCCTTGTTAAAAGTATGCTCTACACGCAGCGCCATCTGATTGAAGTCAACTACAACACGAAAGCTGCTCACAATACAGACCGAAAAACACTATTAGAACAAAGCCACTGCGACTTAATTGATCGCAAAATGATTCATACCAATTTACCCATCCATTGCCCAGTCATCGATATAAAAAATCAAGCCTGCATAGCCCTCTTTCATCAATGTATTGGCCGCTGTAAAAGCTATAGGAAAAACTGTATGCGCTGCGAGATAAAAACTATTAACTGTTTATCCAGTAATAAGTAGTAAAACAAATATGTACCCCTCTCATACTTGAGTTATGGTCCAATCAAACAACATCAACTTGCACAATAACCTGTACAAGTTATACTTGTACAAAAATACGTACAAGTAGGTGACTAGCAATGAAAGTAATCAATTTCTCTGATGCCAGAAATAAACTAAAAAATGTTTTAGATCAAGTAGTTAATGATGCTGACTACACTATTATTTCAAGACGGGATGCCGAGGATGCCGTGGTTATGTCACTTGAGCAATTTAACGGTTTAATGGAAACCGTTCATTTACTCAAAAGTCCGGCTAATGCGGCACATTTATCTAAGTCGATTAAACAATACCGTGCCGATAAAACAGAGCAACATGGGCTGATAGATGATTAAGCTCTTAACATGGACAAAAGAGTCATGGACGGATTACCTCTACTGGCAAGGTCAGGATAAAAAAAAACTTAAGCGCATCAACAAGCTTATTATAGAAACTCAACGCCTCCCCTTTGAAGGAATTGGCAAACCTGAACCGTTAAAAGAAAACTTATCCGGTTTCTGGTCGCGTCGAATCGATGATACACATCGTTTAGTGTATGCCGTAGACGGAAAACAACTCACGATCATTTCTTGCCGCTATCACTACGAAAAATAACTTATGACAAAGTAAATCTTTAATATAATATCTTGAATAATAAAAGGAAGAAGATATGAAATTAGCATTAACACATATTGGTCGAAGCTTACTCGCACTGTATTTTTTCTTGCCGGGTGTAATGAAATTTATTTCATGGGACATGCATGTGGCGCTGATGGAAACCCATGGAATGATCATGGTGCCTACTTTACTGGCGATTGCTGGAATCACTCAAATTGCTGCGAGCATTTTCCTATTTTTTAATAAACAAGTGGTTATCTGTGCGCTGGGTTTAGCAGTGATGGTTTTACTGATTAATCTCAATTTACATGATTTTTGGAATATTTATGAGGGCGTTGATACTAAACATGAAACCCAGAATTTTTTCAAAAACATGGGTATATTTGCAGGGCTCTTGCTTTTAGCCGCAATAAATATGAGCGGGCCTAATAGGAGCCGCGAAAAAATAAACGTTAGTTAGTTTGATATCTAGACGATTATAGACCCAGGTCAGAAAAATATTTTGTAATATTCTCCTGGCCCTATTTATTCACTTTAACGAACTAATAAGAAAATCACGAAGTTGTCTTTTTTGTTTACGATCTAATGTAGTCGTTATATCTTTCAAATCTTCTGGCAAATGCGCTTTAGGATCATCATGTATCTGAAATACATGGTAATCAAAAAAATGACGCCATGCCGCTCGCTTATCAGGACTTAACTTTGCGATGGTCAGCATACTGTGAAGTAAGCTCTGACTTGGCGAGATGCCACTGTCTGTGATTCCATCCCACCAATAATTGACTAACATATTGACCTTATCTAACGATTGAACGGCATGCCACCAAAGCGCAGGGATGTAAATAGCATCGCCCGGTTCTAGAACGGCTTCTTGACCTGCGTCTAACGCTTGCTGAAAGCGGGGAAATTGTTCAAAGTCTGGGTCAAGAAGATCTACCATACTAATAGGCACGCCAGCAGGCGTATTTAATAACGGTCCCAAATAGAGATTATTTATTTGCTCTGGCGGAAAAAGAGTGAACTTCCTCCGACCGGCAACCACTGCCGCAAGATTATCGTAAGGGTCATAATGGGGGGCCACCATAGCTTGATTGCCCATCCACATGGTTGGCGCAATCGACTTATCGAGTAATGGTTGTGGATTTTCTTCATCAAACTTCTGCAATAACTCTCTGACTTGAACCGCCTGCACCGCAATTGCATTAGGGTTTGGCTTATCAATATTAATCATTAGGTGCTCTACGGCAACACTTAACGTGACAGGTTTGTGCTTGAAGTTGGTACTTTTTAAATCTTTATTATAAAAAAATCGTCCTTTAATATCAGGACTACCCACAAGTGCTGATACTTCTTTTTTTCTATCATGAGCTTTTATATAGTCAGCAAACGCCCTAGAAGATTCCTTTGCCGCTTTAACGGCCGACCAATCGCCCATTAAAGACTTAAGAATTAAGGGTTTATTTTGCGGAACAATATTATTTTTAAATTGCTCAACAGTTACTTTCTCTAGGACTGGAATTGATTGCATAAATATTACCCCAAATTTAATATTTAATTCTTTCCTAACTATAGCGTTAGCCTAACATATAACCATAAATTATCGAACTGCGGTGGTCCTCACCCACCCAATCACACCCATAAAAAACCCCGCAAAAGCGGGTTTAATTATTGGCGTTTTACTAAGACAGCCATTACTTTATTGGTTCAGATTAGGATGGGAGATAATTAAAAAAAGGCTTTTTTAATGACACCAGAATATATGGACTTCTTGATTGCCTGTTTCGATGGCGCAGATATCGTCTAAATTCTCGGAAGTTCATAACAAGATTTGAATGGGTAGGAAAAACAAACGAATAGCTTTAATGCCTTTTGAGACAGAGCTTTAATGCAATGGGATCGGGTGATAAAAACTGTAAGCGAAATGAGGCAAGTGTGCTGGTCCCTTGAAATTGAAATGCTACGCATTTTATCGAACGCGGTGGTCCTCACCCACTCAATCGCACCCATAAAAAAACCCGCAGAAGCGGGTTTAATTATTGGTACGACCGAGTGGATTAATCCAAATAACCTCAGGGTTATTTGTCCCCCTTCGGGGCTTCGCCTTCGGCTCGTTGTTAACTGCTTCGCAGTTAAGCGATCCCTGTAATGACCTGCTGCGCAGGCAGCCCGCAAGCGAGCTGTCTAAAATGCTACGCATTTTATCGAACGCGGTGGTCCTCACCCACTCAATCGCACCCAT
>CAXAHI010000033.1:0-21611 GCA_963968645.1 uncultured Gammaproteobacteria bacterium
ATTGAACGCGCGTATTGCCAAGAAACTTGTTAGCAAATAACAGTGGAAATTAAAAGTCGCGCTTGCTGCGCTCTTTCTGCATTCTTGTGTTGTCTACCACTAAAGCCACGTGTGCGGTTGTTATCATGCTTTTCTCTCCTAGCCAGTGTACTAGGATAGAATAAACCCCAATTTCCACGTATCAGCGTGATTTAACGCTGCTAATCTTAAATGCTACTTATGATTTGCAGTAATCGCAACCGTTTGTAAATTTCTTTGTAAAACCCCCTGTTTTAGGGGTGGTTTGTAACAAGTTTTTAACTCTCAACTCCATATAAATCAATGATTTAAACCTGCCCGACTACTCCCACTCAATCGTTGCTGGCGGCTTACTCGATACGTCATAAGCGACACGAGACACTTCTGCAATTTCATTAATAATACGATTAGAAACTTTTTCTAGTAACTCATAGGGTAAGTGTGCCCAGCGAGCTGTCATAAAATCAACGGTCTCTACTGCACGCAATGCAACAACCCACTCATAGCGTCGCGCATCACCCACTACACCTACCGATTTTACCGGTAAGAAAACGACAAACGCCTGACTGGTTTTTTGATACCAACCAAAGTTATGCAGTTCTTCAATAAAGATTGCATCGGCTTCACGTAAAATATCGCAATATTCTTTTTTAACTTCACCCAGTATACGTACACCTAAACCGGGGCCAGGGAACGGATGACGATAAACCATATCGTATGGCAGACCTAACTCAACTCCAATTTTACGCACTTCATCTTTAAATAATTCGCGTAAAGGCTCTACTAGTTTTAACGCCATATCATCCGGTAAACCACCGACATTATGATGTGATTTTATAACGTGCGCTTTACCGGTTTTAGAGGCTGCCGATTCAATAACGTCGGGATAAATAGTGCCTTGAGCAAGAAACTGAACATTGTCAATTTTTTTAGATTCTTCATCAAAAATCTCGATAAAAGTATTGCCAATGACTTTACGTTTGGCTTCTGGATCACTGACACCGACTAGGCCATTTAAAAACTTATCTTGGGCGTTAGCGCGAATGACTTTGACGCCCATGTTTTTAGCGAACATTTCCATTACCATGTCGCCTTCGTTTTTGCGTAACAATCCGTTATCTACAAAAACACAGGTCAACTGCTTTCCAATCGCTTTATGCAGTAACGCTGCTACTACTGATGAATCTACGCCCCCTGACAAGCCGAGTAATACATGGCTATCACCGACCAACTCTCGCACGCGTGCAATCTGATCATCAATAATAGCGGCGGCTGTCCATAGTGGCTGACAATCACAAATTTCTAATGCAAAATGTTGAAAAATACGCTCGCCCTGAAGGGTATGCGTTACTTCAGGATGAAACTGAATGCCGTAGAAATTTTTGTCTTTATTCACCATACCGGCTATTGGACATGATGGCGTAGACGCCATTAATTCAAAACCCTCTGGCATTGCGACGACTTTGTCGCCATGACTCATCCAGACATCTAACAGTGATTCACCGTCGTCATTAATATGATCTTTAATATTACGCAGTAAGACATTCTCAGATTCAACTTTAATCTGCGCATAACCAAATTCACGCACATTAGAGGTAGCTACCTTGCCGCCTAACTGACTAGCCATGGTTTGCATGCCGTAGCAAATACCCAAAATAGGTAAACCCATTTCAAATAAACCTTCAGGTGCACGAGGTGCATTGTCACCGTCGGTTACTGACTCAGGACCACCAGAAAGAATAATGCCGCGAGGATTAAAGGCACGAATTTCTTCTGCGCTAATATCCCATGCACGAATTTCGGAGAACACACCAATTTCACGAATCCGTCGCGCAATTAATTGTGTGTACTGCGAACCGAAATCGAGAATAAGAATACTTTGACTTTGAATATCTGAACTCATGATGACCTAACGCTGTTTAATTAAAATAATATAAAGAATGGGCTTAAGATTAAAATAAAAAACGGCGCAAACTGCGCCGCTATTTTAAATCGTTAGCTATGAAAACTAACATCAACTATTTGCAAAGACCCGAGCAGTTACTGAACCAAATAGCTACTGAACAGGATAATTGGGCGCTTCTTTCGTAATGCTCACATCATGAACATGGCTTTCACTCATGCCCGCTGCTGTGACTTTGACAAACTTAGGTACGGTGCGCATTTTTTCAATATCGACACAACCTGTGTAACCCATTGATGATTGCAGACCACCCACAAGCTGAGCAACGATACGATTAACCGGTCCTTTATAAGCAACACGCCCCTCAATACCTTCAGGCACTAATTTCTCAGTACCGGCACTGGCATCTTGGAAATAGCGATCACTAGAACCTTGTTTTTGCGCCATAGCGCCAATAGAACCCATACCGCGATACGCTTTATAAGTACGGCCTTGATACAACTCAACTTCGCCAGGCGCTTCTTCAGTGCCCGCTAATAAGCTACCAATCATGATGCTATGTGCACCCGCTACAATCGCTTTAGAGATATCACCAGAAAAACGAATACCACCATCGGCTATTACCGGCACTTTACCGTCTAATGCTTTTACTACTTCAGAGATAGCTGTAATTTGTGGCACACCCACACCCGTAACAATACGGGTAGTACAAATTGATCCTGGACCAATACCTACTTTAACGGCATCGGCACCGGCTTCGACTAAGGCTAATGCTGCAGCACCTGTTGCGATATTACCGCCAATAACCTGTGTTTCAGGAAAATGTTTTTTGATCCAGCTAACTCGATCTAATACATTCTTAGAATGGCCATGCGCCGTATCAACAATAATGACATCAACACCCGCTTCAATTAATGAGGCAACACGCTCTTCAGTATCACCCCCTACGCCGACTGCAGCACCAACACGTAATTGACCCGACTCATCTTTACAGGCATTAGGAAAGCGCTGAGCTAAATCCAAATCTTTTACGGTAATCATGCCGCAAAGTTGAAAGTCATCATTAACCACTAACACTTTTTCTATGCGGTTTTCATGCAGCACATGCTTAACCTGCTCTGGTGGTGTACCTTCTTTCACGGTAACCAATCGATCTTTCGGCGTCATAATCGACGAGATCATGGCGTCGTGATCCGCTTCATAGCGAACGTCACGGCTGGTAACAATACCCACTAAATCGCCATTTTTAAGAACAGGAACGCCCGAGATATTATGCTGTTGCTTAATCTCTAGTAATTCACTGACCAAGGCATCGGCCTCAATCGTGATAGGGTCGCGGACCACACCACTTTCAAATTTCTTCACAGCGCGCACTTCTCTCGCCTGCTCATCAACTGACATATTCTTATGCACAATACCGATACCGCCGGCCTGAGCCAAAGCAATCGCTAATCGTGATTCAGTCACGGTATCCATGGCAGAAGAAACCAATGGAATATTAAGATGGATTTTATTCGTCAACTTCGTTTGCATGTTGACATCGCGCGCCACAATTTCTGAGTAATCGGGCAGCAATAACACGTCATCAAATGTGAGTGCTTCGTAAGCAATTCGTGGCATAAACCAGCGTCCTGTTAATGGTCGCTCATCTGGTCGTTATTCAACGAATCCAGTATCAGCAAACATGGGTGAGATAGGTGCAGCAATAAAACGGGCAAATACCGCCAAAAGGCAATAGCTCGCTTACATCACTGAGGCCAGCATTATAAGCCCGCAAAGCATTTCGGTAAATGGGAAAACTGGCATCAATGCGCTATGACGCATACAATTCGCATATGTCTTATCAATCTAGTAGTTTCGATCAAAACGCCACCAAAGATACTGTTTGGAGCGTATCCGCCCTCAACCAACAGGCAAGAAACTGTTTGGAGAGCGCATTTAGTGGCGTTCAAGTCGAGGGAGAGATCTCAGATCTTATTCAACACCGCTCCGGCCACTGGTATTTCACTTTAAAAGATGATGAAGGCCAGTTGCGTGCAGCCATGTTTAGCTTCAAAAATAAGTCTGTTCGCTTTAAACCCGAAAATGGCCAGCAAGTTGTCCTAACGGGAAAGCTTAGCCTTTACGCTCCTCGCGGCAGCTATCAGTTTATTACTGAGCGAATGGCGCCAGCCGGTGTAGGCGAATTACAACAAGCGTTCGAAGCCCTTAAACGTGACCTTGAAAAACAAGGACTATTTGACCCCGATCACAAAAAGCCATTACCCAATTTTCCACGCCAAGTAGCGATTATCACCTCGCCACAAGGTGCCGCTATTCGTGATATCCAAACCACCTTTGAGCGACGCTTTTGCGGCATTCAGCTCATCGTGATCCCTGTTGCCGTTCAAGGTGATGGCGCAGCTCAAGCCATTGCCAATGCCATCGACACGGCTAATCGCTGGTCAAAGGATAATCAAGCAGATGCTTTATCGGCTACGCCAGCGCTTATCTCTACTACCAATGTCAGCCCGGATGCTATTATTGTTGGCCGTGGTGGCGGCTCTATTGAAGATTTATGGGCGTTTAATGAAGCCGTTGTCGCGCAAGCAATTTTCCGCAGCGAGCTACCCATTATTAGCGCGGTTGGGCATGAAACCGATACCACCATTGCCGATTTTGTTGCCGATATCCGCGCGGCAACCCCCACTGCCGCCGCAGAATTACTCAGCCCAGATAGACAAGGCTTGCTGCATCGTGTCCAACATCTTGGCGCACGCTTAAATTCGTTTATCAGTTATCAGATTAATCATGCTCAGTTACAGCTGCAATCATTGGCCAAACGCGTTAAACATCCGAGCTATCAATTAGCTCAACATGCACAACGACTTGATCAGCTTGATAGTGATATGCAGCGCGCCCTAAACTATCGCTTAGAGCGCAGTCGCGAACAACTGCAGCAATTGCAACAGCGCCTGTTTTTAGCGGCTCCCGACAAATTGCTTGAGCAACGACGAAAACAGACCCGCCTTCTGCAAGATCGTATGGTACGCAGCATTCGAAGTCAGCTTGATAGTCGCCAACAACACTGGCGTCGAGTAGTAGAGACATTAAACGTGGTTAGCCCGTTAGCGACATTAAAGCGCGGCTATGCGATTGTCGAAGACAGCAGCGGCAATATTATTCGCTCGCATCAAACCGTTGAAGTAGGTGACAAAATCAATACTCGACTCGGCGATGGCAGTATCGACTGCACGGTGATTGCCAGCAACGCCGATTAACGCTACAAAAAGCTCCAAAGCCTAGCTTTCGATTGACTAGAAAGAGAGACTCACAAAAAAGCCCCGCATTACGGGGCTTTTTTGATTTCGCTTGTTAATCAGCTTCTCTTAATCGAAACAGACCAACTAGGACAGATGCTAGTAATTAGCCGGTAAACGACGATGGATAACGATATGTCGGTTTTCAAAGCTAATATAGCCGCCAATAGTGAGGTCTTTAAGAATTCTCGCTACCATTTCACGTGAAGCACCTACGCGATCAGCAATATCTTGCTGGGTTAATTTCTCTTCAACGTAAAATTCATCATTACGCTCAGTCGCTAGGCTGTTCAGTACTTTAGTCACACGGCCATAAACATCTTGCAGCGCCAGACTTTTCACTTTTTCAGTTAAAGCACGAACGCGGCGAGTAATATTGCGAATAAGTGTTTTTGCGATATTAGGATGTAAATCCAAAACCTGGTTGAAATCCTGCTTATAAATAATGCAGAAATCGGCTTTTTCCATGGTGCGGACCGAGGCTGAACGTCGATCATCATCTAAAAGCGCTAATTCGCCAAAGTAATCGCCGCCACCCAGCGTATTCATAATAAACTCTTTGCCGTTTTTATCACTGCAGTAAACTTTAACCTTACCAGACTCTATAACGTACAAAGAATCAGCAACGTCATTCTCATTAATGATTACTGTGTTTTTAGGGTAACTTCTGCGAATACTGGATTCTTCTAAAGCAGCCAATTCCGTATCGGATAGGCCAGAAAAAATTTCAACGCTTTTCAACACACTCACTATGGTTATCTCCGCAAGATTCTAACAATCTATGTTTAACGATCTATGTTTAACGATCAGTTTTAACGACAAACTTCTATTCTATTTATATCTTATCTTCAGACTTATGAGCCGGCATTTTAGGTTCAAATGTCGGCGGCAAAGGCTAAAAGTTGCCATGCTCAATTTCAGCATGTAATTCTCAACGATTTCGCCCTGTCTTTTCAAGGCAATACCTAAAAAACGGGGCAAATATAGCACTTTAATTTCATCCCTCAAAATAAACTCGCACATTTATGCAAGAAAGGCAGTAATTTATCCAAAATCGTCCCCCATTGATCAAATTTTCTTAGGTTACCGTCGGTTTAATCGCTTTTGAAACCCTTCGCTATAACGCTATACTAGCCTCCTCTAACTCAATAGCTTTAATTAAATAGAAAGTGCTAATAACCGCACCTTAAAAAAGCCAACATGGCTATTGGTAAATCCGTCATTGGAAAAACGCGTCCATGAGTAATGTAGTTCCCACACGCGAACTCGTTCGACTGCAAGGCCTTCAAGTAAAGGTCGGCCAATTGCTGGTCAAAAATAAGTTAAGTGACATGTTAAAAGACGATTTAAGTCGTCTTTATGATGCCCTTGAGCTTAGCGTCGCCAAATTAGATGATCTCAACTTACAAGGTGTGCCTCTCGACAGCATCGATAGTGCAGAAATGCGCCATGATATTCGCAACGCTATTGGCATTACCAAAGGCTATGCAGAATTAATTAAAGATACTGCCGAAGCGCCTAGCGCCACATTGAGTAATCTACTCGATAAAATCATGCTTTGGTCGGCAAAAACCATTTCAACCCTAGAACGTACACGACTCAAGCAGACTGACAATAGTCTTTTCGCCATGACGGCGATTAAACAACAACACCCTGACCACCGAGGCCATATCCTCATCCTCGATGATGAACCCGCAAATAGAGAGCTGTTATCTCGGCATATCCAGCAACTGGGGCTAGAAACCTTTGCCTGCGCCACCGCCGACGAAGCTTATGAGGTTTTACGAAGCAATGATATCGATCTTATTTTACTCGATCTCATTATGCCTGGCGTTAGCGGCCACCAAGTGCTCGCCGATCTTAAAGCCTCACAACTTTGGCGCGCCATCCCTGTTATTGTCATCTCAGGCATGAGCGATCAAGACGAAGTGATTAAGTGCATTCAAGCCGGTGCCGATGACTATTTGCAAAAACCGTTTAACAAAGTATTACTGCAAGCCCGTTTACATGCCGGCCTCGATAGAAAGCGCTGGGTCGATAAAGAACGCGAGCTAAGTAACGAACTCGAAAAAAGCCATCGCTTTATCAAAAACACCTTTGGTCGCTATTTATCAACAGAAATTGTTTCTAAGCTACTCGACAAACCCGACGGCTTAGATATGGGCGGTCAACTTCAAACCGTCAGCATATTGATGGCTGACATTCGTGGTTTCACCACTATCAGTGAATCACTACCGCCTCAAAAAGTCGTTAAGGTGCTTAACAACTACCTTGGCACCATGGCCGATATTATTATGGCGCATGACGGCACGGTAGATGAATTTATTGGCGATGCCATACTCGCCCTATTCGGCGCACCCGTAGCCAAAGCCGACGATAGCGATAGAGCTATTGCCTGCGCGCTAGCCATGCAAGCCGAAATGGATGCCATTAACGAAAGAAATATCGCTGAAGACTTACCCAGCATACGTATTGGTATCGGTATCAATACAGGCGAAGTCGTCGCCGGCAATATCGGTTCGAAAAAACGCGCAAAATATGGCGTAGTCGGTCATGCCGTTAATGTTACCTCTCGCGTTGAAGATCAAACGCAACCGGGCGAAATACTCGTGGCACAATCGACACTTGATCATTGTAGCCTCACCCTGCAAACGGGCCGAGAGCTTAGGCTACAACCCAAAGGGGTTAAAGAAACCATTAGCGTTACTGCCATTAACGGTATAGTTGATATAGCAGACAAAAAAAGCAACGATGCCCCTATAAAAAACAATGACGTTTCAAGCGAAGCTAACGGCAATGCATCTAGTAACAACTTAACTAACGAACAACACAAGGCGAACTTATGACTCGCATACTCCTAGTTGAAGACAACGAAATGAATCGCGATATGTTAACGCGACGCTTAGAGCGAAAAGGATTTACCATTGAGCCTGCGGGTGATGGCGAAGAAGCGCTCAAAAAAATTGCTGCCTCACAACCCGATCTCGTCTTAATGGATATGAACCTCCCTATTTTAAATGGCTGGGCAACATGCCGCGAATTACGCGCCAACCCTGCTACTGAGTCATTGCCTATTATTGCGTTAACCGCACACGCAATGGCCGAAGACGAACAAAAAGCACGCGCAGCTGGCTGCAATGACTATACAACCAAGCCCATTGATTTCCCTCTGCTGCTCGCAAAAATAGATAATTTACTGACGGCTTAATAACTGTTATTTAACGGCTGTCTTTTTAATGATTGTTTTTATAACGACTAATAAACGGATACACTTTTTGTGATTTCCCTGCCAAGATTAACACTGCGCCTTCGACTCTCAATTTCAATTATTGCGATTGTGGCGTTATTTACGCTCACCAACCTCACCTACCAACTTAGTAGTGAAAATCGCAACCTAAGACTCGATAACTTACAAAACGCCGTTGCTAGTCAGCTGGCCACCGTCACCATTCGACAACTACTAGAAAACCAAGAAAAAGAAATTTTAGTACTCGATGCATTAAAAGATGGCGGCAAAGAGCAGCTGAGTGAAGAAGAAATCGAAAACGGCCTTTCTGATTTAATTAGCCTACAAACTGAAATACGTCGCTTGCAACCTTATGTCTATGCCGAGACCGTTGATAGCTACAACAATCTATTATCTGGCTATGCTGCATTGCATGATGGCTGGCATCGCTTTTATGTTGGCTATAACAATAACCAAACACCGTCGACCAATAAAATTGAGCGCGAATTTGCCAACTCTATGCAATTGCTTAGTGAGTTTGAATCACTAGAAATTCTAGCCGCTGAGCAACAAACATTAGACCTGCAAAAAACCGTACGCTTTACTGACCGCATTACACTCACCATCTATTTATTTACGATTGCACTCACTGTAAGCCTCGGTTATTTATTAATTCGCTATACCAACCGCTCGTTAAATGAACTTAATCTCGGTACTGTGCGCATAGGTGGCGGTGATCTCAAATACCACATTCCCGTCAATAATGATGACGAGATTGGTGATTTAACTATCGCCTTTAATGAAATGTCCGACAAGTTAAGCAACGCCATGGCACAGGTTCAGCAATCAAAAGAAAAAGCCGACCAAGCCAACCGTTCAAAGACTAACTTTCTTGCCAATATGAGTCATGAACTTCGCACACCACTGAATGCCATTATTGGTTACAGTGAAATGATTATTGAAGATTATCGCGAAGAAAAAGCATTAGACGCAGAGCAAGCCGTCGAAGACTTAGCGCGTATTCTTAGTTCTGGCCGTCACCTACTGCAATTAATTAATGATGTACTCGATTTAGCCAAAATCGAATCCGGCAACATGACGGTATTTAATGAGACTTTTGATAGTGTTGATATTATCGAAGAGCTAATGAGCACCATGGCGCCGATTGCCAAAAAAGGCGAAAATTTATTAGTGTTAGAAAAGTCTCAAGACATTCCTCACCTTTATAACGATGCTGTTAAATTTCGTCAGTTGTTTTTAAACTTATTAAGCAATGCCTGTAAATTTACCCACAAAGGTAAAATAACGATTCTTGTTACCTATAATGCAAAAACGCGTCATGCTGTTTATCACGTAAGCGATACCGGCATAGGTATGACACCCTCACAGCTAACCCGCGTATTTGAAGCCTTTGTACAAGCCGACTCTAGCACCTCTAAAAAATATGGCGGCACAGGGCTAGGCTTATCTATTTGTAAACAGTTTGTTGAATTAATGGATGGCTCCATGGATGTCACCAGTGCAGAAGATGAAGGCACAACCTTTACTATATTGCTCCCTACCCGCGCGCCTGTTCAAAAAAGTACTGATGCCATACCTGCAGAAAACCAGCAAGAATTAGGCTTAGACCTTAACGCACCAAACAATAGCGAAATCACAACCGTCTCAGAAGAAGACGCATTAGGCCGAGTACTGGTAATTGATGATGACCCCGAATCGCGGCAACTACTGTTACGCCACCTCGAAAAAGAAAGCTATATTGGCTTAGAAGCCAGCGACGCCAAGCAAGGTATTGCGATAGCGAATGAACAACAGCCCGACTTAATTCTACTGGATTTAATGATGCCCAATATTGATGGCTGGACAGCGTTATCGGTATTAAAAGAGTCTCCAAGTACTCGCCATATTCCCGTTATACTTCAATCGATGCTCGATGAAAAAAATCTCGGTTTAGATTTAGGAGCGGCAGAATTTCTACCTAAGCCGGTTGATCGTCAACGCATGGCGACGATACTGCGTCATTTAAACCCACAAGATCGCCGTGGCTCTGCATTATTAATTGCACCAGAAACAGAATCACGAAAATTACTTCTTGAAGAGCTGGCCGATGAAGCATGGCAGTGCATGGTGGCAACCTCGATGGCACAAGTCATTGAACGTATTCAGCAGAAATCACCCGATATTATTTTTGTGGGCTTAGGCATGCCTTATGATAGCGTGCTAGAAATTCTTGCTATGTTAAGCGGCAAAGAAGACACAGATGAATCGACAAATAGTGACATAAACGGCAGCAGCGAAGAAGACGCAGTGGCAACGTTATCGGCCCCTATAACTGCGCCCATTTATGTCGTCAGCGAAACGCCCTTGGGCAGTAGTCAATCACGTCGGTTAGACCTACCCGCTGACCAAATTATTTCATTTAATAAAGATGATAAAAGCAGTTTAGCCAAAATATTAAACTTGAGTTAAATCGTCAGATTTTCTTAGATCTAAAGCTATTGCTCTTTAGGTCTAAAACTATCGCTATTACTCAGAATGTGATCCCACTCAAACTGGGCGTTGGCTAAAACCAAATTCCATATCATGGACATGGTTGGAACACCGTTTTTTATTGAACAGCCGCCCGCCCAAGAGCTAAGACTGCCGTACTCATCCCAATTAACCGCAAAAGTAATTGCCGTTAGATGATCCAGCCCCTCTTGCGGCAAAGCATCATTCACCCAACCCATAACTACAAACGATTCATCACCCGCTTGTACAGATGAAACGAAATGACCTGATAATTGCCCATTGCCTTTAACACTCGAAATAATCAGGGTTGAACCTAAGTCATTCACCCACTGACCTTTTAAATTTTGACAGTTAGGCAACGCAGCATAAACTGTATTCATTAAAAACAGTACACAACTCGACACCATCACTTTACCGCATCCAAAAAACTTGGATTTTTTCATAAATTCCTCCATAAATTTCTTCTAACAACAATCCATAGCTCAAGCGAACTAAATCCGCGCGCAATACTATAACCCAGTCATGTCCTTTGCACTGTCTAGTTAAAAAAAAGAGCGTTAATAAGTAACGAAAACGTGAAATAGTCGATTAATAAGAATATGGTATGAAAAAATAGAAATGAATATATTGATGTATATATTAATGAGTATAGCGCTGCAAAAAATAATGTATAAAAAGGTCAAATAGAAATAAATACTGAATTGCTTATAACAATTACAACACCTACAACGCTTACAATATTTATAACACTTAAAACACTTATAACATTTAAAGTTATTAAGCGAGATACAGCTCTTTAACTTAAAAAAATACTAAAGCTTATGATCAAGCGGTTGATATAAACCTTTCGCAATGAGTAAGAGTTTTTGCTGTTTAGATAATTTTTTTATCGCACTTTCAGCAATGCTCGCATCAGAACGATTAAGCATTTGCTGTTGGAAAACCAGCTTTAAAGGGCCCTTGCCACGCAGCGCTTTTGCGCCTTTAATCCCGCCTTCACTGTGCTCAGAGAAACGTCGCTCAACGTTCGTAGTGATACCCGTATACACTCGGCCATCGGCACACTCGACCATATATAAAAACCATTCTGATGCTGTTTTTAATGTCTTATTTGAAGTCTTATTTGAGCTCTTGCTAGAGGTCTTCTTGGACTCGGCCTTTAATTCGACCTTTGATTCTTTCTTTAACACCTTCTTAACTGCTTTTTTTAATACCTTTTTTGATGCCTTCTTAACGGCCTTTTTTGACGCACGTTTTGATGCAGCCTTTGCAGCCTTCTTTGGAGCGACAGCTAATATTTCAACAGAGGGCTTAGTCGTTGGCTTTATAACTGATTTCATTTTTATAATAACTGCCATTGCTGCTTATCACCTTCGCCCACACTGACTACAAGCAACTCCTGCTCTAACTTAATAAGGTGCGCTAATAACGACAACTGAGCATAGTCATGAAGTGACACATCCACATCATCATAAACCTGAGTCACTAGCGTCGCTAAATTAACAGCAGGGTTCACGGCAAGCTTTTTAATCACCTTTGCCTCTCGAGCAAGCCGATGCTCAACCAACCAGCGAAGCGTTTCTAAGGGCTGCGCCATCAGCTCCCCATGAGCAGGCGCAATTTTTAAGAGTGGGTAAGTTTCAAGTAACTGTAAAGACGCGATATAAGCCTTCATATCGCCGCTGGGCGGTACAATAACAACGGTAGACCCATTCATAATGTGGTCACCGGCGAGTAATACGCCCTCTTCTTCTAATAAAAAGCATAGATGATTGCCGACATGACCCGGCGTATGGATAGCGCGCAAATGAAAATCATCACCAGCAATCACATCATCATGTTGCATTGCCCAATCGGGCTGAAAGGTTTTATCTTGAAAGAGACTATCGGCAGGTGGCATACCAACAACCTGTGCACCAGTGGCTTTGGCGATAGGTGCAACTGCGGGTGAATGATCAAGATGAGTATGCGTCGCTACCACCCATTTAATACGATCGCCGACGCTGTCGAGAATCGTATCAATATGTGATGACATTGCCGAGTTAGAAACAGAGCCAGAACTATCAAAAGGCCCAGGATCAACAATAGCGACTTCTTTATTACCTAAGATATAAGTATTGGTTCCCGCACCTGTCATTAGACCAGGATTGGGTGCCGTAATACGGCGCAGACGATCACTTAAACGAACGATTTTTCCATGCGCCAAGCTCGACATAAAGATCGCTAACGATTAAAGACAGTTAGCGATTTTTACATTCGGATCAACCTCGGCATCATAGTCAACACCGTCAATTTCAAAACCAAACAAGTTCATAAACTCACGCTGGTAACCAGCGAAGTCAGAAATACTCATTAAGTTCTCTGATGTCACCTGCGGCCAATTGTCTTCGACTTCTTTTTGCACATGCGCCGCCAATTCTTTTCTATCGGCGCGTAAGCGACCTTCGTCATCAACATAGGGCTCGGCACCGTATAGGCTTTCTTTCAATAAGCCATACACCTGCTCAATACAACCTTCATGCGTGCCTTCGGCTTTCATTACTTTAAATAACAAGGCTAAATACAAAGGCATAACCGGAATAGCCGAGCTAGCCTGTGTTACAACGGCTTTTAATACCGATACGCGCGCATCGCCATTTAATGTCGACAAACGCTGACGAATATTTTTAACGCGTAAATCTAAATCTTGTTTGGCGCGGCCAATGGTCCCGTGCCAGTAAATATCCCAAGTCACTTTTTCGCCAATATAGGTATAAGCTGTAGTTTTTGCGCCTTCGGCCAATACACCGGCATCGGCTAATGCATCAATCCACATTTCCCAATCTTCACCGCCCATTACTGTAACGGTATTAGCAATTTCTTCTTCGGTGGCAGCATCCACTGTCACATCTTCGATAATTTTCTTATCGGTATTCACACAGCGCTGAGTGACACTCTTACCAATAGGCTTAAGCGTCGAATTAAATACCTCACCAGTTTTTGGGTGCTGACGACGCGGCGACGCTAAGCTATACACCACGAGATCAATCTGACCTAAGTCTTCTTTAATAATATCGATAGTCTGTTGTTTAATTTCATCAGAGAAAGCATCGCCATTAATGCTTTTAGCATAAAGGCCTTCTGCCTCAGCATGCTGATGAAAAGAAGCCGAGTTATGCCAGCCCGCGGTGCCGGGCTTTCTCTCAGAGCCTGGTTTTTCAAAGAAAATACCTAGCGTACTTGAGCCAGCACCAAAAGCGGCGCTAATGCGTGAAGCAAGGCCATAACCTGTAGAAGCACCAATCACTAAAACACGCTTAGGCAAACCATCAATTTGGCCTTGGGCTTTAACATAATCAATTTGACGCTTAACATTGGCATCACAGCCAGTAGGATGCGTTGTAACACACATAAAACCACGTACACGGGGCTTAATAATCATAGATAAACCTTTATTCCAATCACTTGAGGTAGCGCTGCGCTATTGATAAGAGTCGATAAAAGCAACATCGATAGCAGCAACCGTTGATAATGGCGGTTATTGTCGAAAATACAGTCGAGCAAATAAACGGTGAGGTATTATAATGCGCAACGCCAACGAAAACAGCCAAATAATGAGGATTCACTTGTCTAACAACGCGAATATTGCCCCCAACACCGCTCAGTTCATCAATAGCCCCTTACGCTTTGCAACGCCTAAAGAATGGGTGAGCACCGTTATGGCAGATTTCGACACTTTTTTACAAGACCATGCGGCAGCTGAAAAAAAGGCCTCGAGCATGGCCATGTCGATGATCTCACACTACCCCGATAGAATTGTCTTAGTAGAAGCGATGGCTGAATTAGCCGTCGAAGAGCTGAATCACTTTCGTGAAGTGGTTAAATGGCTACATAAACGTGAGCTTCAATTGACTGCTGACAACAAAGATCACTATGTCATTGCTATGCGCAAACATATGCGAAATGGCACAGATGTCTATTTGTTAGATCGCCTATTAATAGGCGGCATTATCGAAGCACGCGGCTGCGAACGGTTTGGCATGGTTGCCGAAGCATTACCTGCTGGAGACTTACAGGACTTTTACCGCGCCATTACCGATTCTGAAGAAAAACACTATCAATTGTTTATTCATTTGGCGCATCAGTATTTTGCCGCCGATATTATTAATGAGCGCTTAGACACGCTGTTAGATGCCGAAGCAACAATCACCGCCGATTTAATTATTAGCGCTGCCTTACATTAAGAATAAAGTATAAAAACAAGATGAATAGCCTGTGAGCACTACCCAACAAATGCTAAGTCGCTATCTTACTCAGTATGCTGAGCCCGAAGCTAGGCAGCTAAACGGCTTAACAGATCAATTTCAACATTGTGTATGTATACCTGCTTACAATGAAGCACCTGCCTTTATTGATCGTCTTGTTACGTTTATCAATCAGCAACCAGCAACACTTGCTATTATCGTTCTTAACCGACCCGGTAACAGTCAAAGTAAGAATGAATCTAAAACTGAAACTGAAACTGAAAATCATAACTGTCAAAAAGTACTCACTGAAACACTGAGTCTCCACTGGAAAAATGAAAATATTCAATTACACCGCGCGCAATATCAAAGCGCTATTTTATTAGTTGATCGCTTTGACAAAGGCCACGCCATTGCAGCTAAACAAGGTGTTGGCATGGCAAGAAAAATCGCCGCCGATATAGCGCTGCAACTTATTCACCAACAACAAATTAGCGAACCTTGGATTTACTCTACCGATGCCGATGTGATCTTGCCGGATAACTACTTTAATCGTAGCGACTCTTTTGTAGAACAGAGTTTAAATAAAAATAGGGGAACGGCTCAAACTTCGCCAAACAACGTTGCGGCTTATATTCTTGACTATCAACATATCGCTACCAGCGACCCAGCCATTAATTCAGCCACTCGCCTTTATGAACATAGACTTAACGCCTATGTCGATGGCCTGACTCTAGCAGGCTCACCCTATGCTTTTCAAACCTTAGGCAGCACATTGTGCATTCATGCAAACCACTATGCCATGGTGCGTGGTTTTCCAAGGCGCGCCGCCGGTGAAGATTTTTACTTACTCAATAAACTGCGAAAAACAGGTCTTATCGTATCGCTGACAACCCCAACCATTCAAATAGAATCCCGCATATCGCACCGAACACCTTTTGGTACTGGTTCATCAGTTGATGATATTTTAGCGAATGACGACCCACAGCAAGCCGCTATTTTTTATCATCCTCAGTTGTTTGTTTTTTTGTATCACACACTATGCTGGCTGAAATCCTTGAGTAATAATGATTTTTCTTTACATAAAAATAATGACTGGCAGCAAGCAATAAATATTTATAGTGAATGGTCTAAAGAAGAAAAAGCGACAATAACTGAAGCGCTAACAGCCATCGATTTTAATAGCGGTTTCACACACTGCCTAAACAACAGCCGAGACGCATCACAATTTACACGTCAAATGGATGCTTGGTTCGATGGATTTAAAACACTCAAATATTTACATGCATTACGCGATAAAAATAATCTGAGTAATTTATCTGAGCAGCGCTATCTTTATTTTTTAGCAAAAGAAGATAGCGATACAGAAAACCCCTCTATATCTTAAAACCTAACGATTCTAAACTGGCATAATCGCCATCACGACGTTCGTGAGTAGCAGTCATTGCTTCACTTAAATCTGCCATACGAAACATTCCGCCCTGCCATGTAGCTGTATAATTAAGCCCATCATCAACCCCATGGTTGCGACCATAGGTAAGCATTTCTTTTGTGCCAGCAACCACTAAAGGAGAATTCGCCGCTATCGCTTTTGCTACCGCCATTACTGCGTCTAATAAGCTTTCTTGATCTGGATACACAGCGTTTACAAAGCCAGCACTTAAGGCTTCATCGGCTAGCATTTTTCGACTGGTATACACTAACTCACGCGCTAAGCCTTCTGGGATTAATTTAGGTAAGCGCTGCAAGGTGCCTAAATCGGCAAGAATACCTAGCTGCGTTTCTTTCACTACAAAAAAACTATCGGCCGTACAGTAACGACAATCGGTTGCTGCAATCATATCAATGCCACCACCAATACAACCACCCTGCACTGCAGAAAGCACCGGCATACGGCATTGTTCTAACACACTCAGTGTATCTTGTAGCTTGATAATCCAACGCCTTAATGCCTCAGCACATCGTCCAGGTTCCAAGTCGAAGCGCTCACCCAAGTGGGCAAAAACGTCTAAATCCATACCGGCAGTAAAATGTTTACCCGTAGAAGAAAGCACAATCACTCTTGCTGCCGAAGCATGGTCAATCGCCTTTACTATACGCGGCAACTCTTCCCAAAAATCAGAATTCATACTGTTAAATTGCTCAGCTCGCTTAAGCTGTAAATGAGCAATATTATTTTCAATGCTCACATTAAAGGCATTTAAATTATCGAATTCAGGCAGTGTCATTATTAGTGACCTCATTAATAAAATATTGGATAGCAGCCTATTCAACTGCTCTAACATTAGCTTTAAGCCAGTCTACTCTAAACTCAATTAATTTAGGAAGCTTTAAACCTGCCCACTGCCTATAACTTAACTTAAATAAAATTTAGAAATAATAAAATGCTATTAAAATCAATTTATAAGAACTACAACACAAAGCAAAATCAGCTATAAGTAGAGGCTGATCAAAAATCATCAAGTTCGCGCCCTTAAGATTGCATGCAATTAATCTTTTATCGTATTAGACTAGCCCTATAATGATTCAATGCTAAAAGCGAGTTGATAATATAATTGCCATAATAAAAGGCCATCTACTATGAATGATAACAGCGCTAACAGTGATCAAGCTGCCAAGAGTATCGCTAACAATACGGTTATGAATGCAGGGGATAGCTTTGTTTGGCCACAGCAATTCGACTCAATAGAAGATGAACGACTTCACAGAAAGCAGCGGCTTACTGCGGCATTACGATTGTTTGGTAAATTTGGCTTTGATGAAGGCGTTGCTGGCCACATTACCGTTCGTGATCCTGAATACCCCGATTGCTTTTGGGTAAACCCAATGGGCGTTTCCTTTAAACAAGTTTGTTTATCACAACTGTTATTGGTTGATCATCAAGGCCAAGTAATAGAAGGCAATGGATTATTAAATGGCGCAGCCTTTACTATTCATAGCCATATTCATAGCGCCAGACCTGACGTTATTGCAGCAGCCCACTGCCATTCTATTTATGGTAAAAGCTGGTCTTCTCTCGGCAAACATTTAGACCCCATATCTCAAGATGCTTGTGCCTTTCATAACGATCACGCACTGTTTAAAGAATTTTCTGGAGTTGTATTAGATATGTCAGAAGGTGAAGCCATCGCCAAAGCATTGGGTGACAACAAAGCCTGCATATTACAAAACCATGGCCTAATGACGGTAGGTGGCAGCATTGAAGCCGCAGCATGGTGGTACTTCACAATGGAACGTTCTTGTCAGGCACAGTTATTAGCAGAAGCCGCTGGCACACCTAAAGTAATCCCTGACGCTATTGCTAAAAGCACTTACGATACTGTCGGTTCAGAATTAGCCGGCTGGTTTAGCTTTCAACCTTTATACAATGTCATTGTTACTGAACAACCTGACATGTTTGACTAACTGTATGCTCCACTAACAAGGCAGCTTAGCTATGAATGAGAAACATGCACCTCGCGCTTCATTTACCAAAATGGAAGATGGCACAAAAGAAGATTGGTCATTAATTATTGATGCTTCTCTGCACTTTTTTACTGGCGCAACTGAACGTATTGTTAGTCATTTAAAATTATTGCATGGCGGCTATGGTGGCTTTGCTGTTGATAGATTAGAACACAGCTTACAAACCGCATCGCGTGCGCATCGTGATGGACGCGATGAAGAATATGTCGTCTGCGCCCTACTCCATGATATTGGCGACACTTTAGCCCCAGCTAACCATGCCGATATGGCTGCCACTTTGCTACAACCTTTTGTTTCCGAAAAAAATTATTGGATGGTCAAACACCATGGTATTGTCCAAGGCTATTATTTTTTTGAGCATTTGGGTTTAGATAAGAATCTGAGAGATAGCTTACGAGAGCATCCGTACTATGCAGCTACTGAGGAGTTTTGTCGCGTCTATGATCAAGTCTCGTTTAATCCTAACTATGAATCAATGCCGCTAGAAGCATTTATCCCCCTGCTTGAGAGTGTGCTTTCTGCGCCTAAAAAAAGCATTTACACTTCAAGTTAATACTTTAAATTGCCATTTAAGCGATTAAAAAAAGTCCGTCAAAAAAATTAAACAAAAAAAAAGCCGCTGGTATTATCCAGCGGCTTTTTTATATAGGAAATTACAAACGCAAACTTAATGAAAAACGCATACCACTATCACTTTGATCATTTTGATCAGTAGTAAAGTAAGTAGCTGTGCCCATAAATTTCGGATTGAAAAACCACTGAGCATAAACATTTAAAGCATCATCATCTTCATCAGCAAGCGCTACACGAAAGCCAGCACCAATACCTAGCTTAGGCGTTGGATAAACAGTCGCTGCAACAGCAATACTAAGCCGCTCATTATCAGTCACCATGTCAGCCACTGAAGCGCTGGCATCTAAAGCGAAACCAACATCACCAACACCCACATGAGAAACAGCTAACGATAAAGCACTTTGCTGCTCAGGTAAGTCTGCAACTGAACTTGCAACATCATCGGCCTCAATACGGTTATAACTTATTGATACTTCTGTAGTATCGCCAATGTATTTACCAACACCTACGTTAAAGCTATCTACGCCAGCGATATCATTCGAAACATCAGCGTAATCAAAGCTAAAAGTTAAACCAGACTCTTCGTTACGTAATTCTAGATTAGTATGGAAGCTATCAATACTATTGTTGAAAATATTGCTATCGGTATAAGCGATAGCAAAACTAGATGCGCGGCTAACAAATGCTGCTTTTGCTAAAGGACCTGTAGAAGTATCAACTTCAGAAAAGTAAATGCGATGAGCAATACTACCAAGCTCTTCAACAGATTTAGCTTGCCCATTAAATTCACTGTCACTGCCAGCATAAGATGCGGTTGTTTCAGAATTATAATTATCAGCGAAACTCACTTGAGCGAGACCACTGAGTAAAGTAATTGCAATACTTTGATAGACTTTGTTATTTTTCATTATTTTCTCCCCAGAGAGATAAGGTAAATTAAGCTTAAATACATTAAAGAGCTTGCTACTCAGTTGTAGCAAAGCAGTTTTTTGATTATTTTAAGTCATCAGTAATTTAAAAAATGAAATTAAAATTTATTTTTATTAAAAAAACGGCTTTATAATGTATCAATGCCGCGTTGTAAATCGATAAGTAAATCATCAAGTGCTTCTAGACCAACAGCTACACGAATTAAATTATCGGTTATACCTGCAGTAGCTCGTGCTTCTGGTGATAAACGACTATGCGTAGTTGTCGCTGGATGAACAATCGTTGATTTCGCATCACCTAAATTGGCAGTTAAAGAGATTACCTGTGTCGCTTCAATAAAACGCCAAGCAGCGGTTTGATCCCCTTTAACTCTAAACGATAACACGCCCCCAAAATGGCTTTGCTGCGTTTTCGCTAAGGTATGCCCTGGGTGTGACTCTAAGCCTGCGTAAAAAACGGCTTCAATCTGCTCTTGTGATTCTAGCCAATGAGCAATCGCTAAAGCACTGTCCGAATGCGCTTTCATACGTAAATGCAAAGTCTCTAAGCCTTTCAAGAAAACCCAAGCATTAAAGGGGCTCATACTTGGCCCTCCCGCGCGTACAACATTGCGAACTGGCTCAATATGCTCAGTATTTCCAACTACAGCACCGCCTAAACAACGACCCTGCCCATCAATATATTTAGTTGCCGAATGAATAATAATATCAGCACCTAAAGATAAAGGTAGCTGCAGTGCTGGTGAACAAAAACAATTGTCGACCGCAAATAAAACACTGTTATCTTTGGCTATCGTTGATAACGCACGAATATCACCGATTTCATTTAATGGATTAGAGGGTGTCTCAATAAAAAACAATTTAGTATTCGGGCGAATGGCATCACGCCAACCGTTGAGATCGGTTAATTTAACATAACTGATTTCAACACCAAACTTAGCAAAAAAGTTATTCAATAAAACAACGGTAGAACCAAACACATCACTTGAACAAACAATATGATCACCGGCACTTAAATGCGCCAGACACATGCTCATAATTGCGCCCATGCCCGATGAAGTCGCGATGCAATCTTCAGCACCTTCCATCGCCGCTAAGCGCAGCTCAAAGTTTCTAACCGTTGGATTGGTATAGCGCGAATAAACACTACCTTCGACATCACCTGAAAAACGCGCTTGCGCATCGGCACAGTCTTTAAAGACATAGCTTGATGTTAGAAACAGTGCTTCTGAATGCTCGTCTTCATTAGTCCGAGACTGCCCCGCACGCACGGCCAATGTCTGGCTTTGAGCGCCCTCTAAGGCTTTCGCTAATGCGTCTTTTGTACTATGCGTTTTTGACATAATAAAACTTCAGTCACTTTCCAATAAAAGAGATGCTGTTAATCTATAACCGCAGTGCTAATAAAAACTTAATATCTGCTTAATACCTGTTTAATACCTACCTAATACCTGCTTAATACCT
>CAXAHI010000034.1:0-21419 GCA_963968645.1 uncultured Gammaproteobacteria bacterium
CTTTAGGCTTGGCTGCTGCTTTAGGTTTTGCTTCAGCTTTTGGCTTAACGGCTGCTTTAGGTTTTGCTTCGACTTTAGACTTGGCGGCTACTTTAGTTGCTGCGGCTTTAGGCTTGGTTGCGGGTTTTGCCTTGCTGGAAGTCGCTTTTTTAGCCGGACTGGCTGCTTTGGGCATAGTGATTGCTCCTATAAAGAAGTGAGCACTATACTCGAAAAAGGCTTGATAAACCATCAATTGGCTGCTAATACACCCCGAAAATCCTGAAAATTAACGATTAGATAATCTGCCAGCTAAATACTCGTTATTAAAGAGATCTCATGAGGCGTATAAAATCACAGAAAAACCGCCTATTTCGCCGATCGTGTCGGCAATTCTTCAGATGCGGGCATCTCACTCGGTGACAGATACCAATCTGCCTTTGAGCTCCAAAAAATGCTTTGCTGAGGCTTAATATCGCTCAAACCCTCTAAACTACCGGCTGGCACCAACGCCATAGCACTCGCTTCAATGATAATAGGCATATTACTGCCGCAGGTTTTACAAAAAGAAGTTCCAAAATATTTAGCCTCAGGCAAACTGAAATGGCTAAGATTATCCTTACCGGCAATCCATCGAAACTGTTCTATTGGCAAAAAAGCATTAGCGGCATGTGCTGTCCCCGTTGCTTTTTGACAACGTGAACAATGGCAGTACTGAAACTGTTTAAAAGGTGGACTTACCGCGTAGCGAACAGAACCACACAGGCAGGCACCCTGCACTTCAAGCTGATCTTTTTCTATATTCTCATCCATAACTTATCTTCCCGTTTTAAGAAAATAGACCACTCAGCTAAAGGCATCTCTTCTGCTGTAAATGAGCATAAAACTTATCATAAAGAAGACGTTGATTTATTAACGAGATCTTCAGGTAAATCGTAGTAATGAACTTCTTCCGTTCCTGGTGCTGTAAACGCTATTTTAACGGCTACTAGCTGTAAATCGATATCATTATGCGAATTATCAATCGTTAGCGAATCGGAATCATCAGGCGATTTTTTTGCATCGGCACTATAAAGTCGATCACCCAGTACGGGGTATCCTAAAGAGGCCAAGTGGCGTCGTATCTGATGTTTTTTACCTGTTTCAATGCTTATATTCAGTAACGTAAAAGACGCCTCTGAACTAGCCAGCACTGATGGTGGCTCTTGAAGTAAAGCCTGTTCGTTAATGGTGGTATGTGCCGGCTTTCCGTCAATATCTGTATCGATAATATGCGGCAGTGAAAATGCAGGATCACCCGCCACAATCACTTGATAATTTTTCTCAACCTTACGTGAAGCAAATTGATTTGTAATATGTACTGCTGCTTTTTTACTGTGCGCTAACACTACAAGGCCTGAAGCCATACGATCTATTCTGTGGACAATAAATGCTGTGCGCTCTGGTACTAAGTGTTTTTCTGCCCAACGATAAAGGGTTGTATGGTCACCCCAACGCGAGCCCTGACAAAGCATTCCTGCTGGCTTGTACCAAACGGAATAACTGCCTTCGTCGGCTACCAATACAGCATCGGCACAGCCGCCGGCCAATACAGCTTCATCATAATTGAGTGTTAACTGATCACCAGACTTAAGCTTACTCTTTATTCTTCTTAAGCGACGGGGCTTACTAAAGCATGGGTCCGCTTGCTCTTCTTGCTTGTCTTCATTGAGAGCATCAAGAGCTTGGACCACTTCGTCGCCATCATCACTTTCATCTACGCCGACATCTGCGCCATTTTTATTATCAACGTCATCAACTTTGTCGACTTCTATAGCTTCAGCTGCTGGTTGTTCTGTAACCACCGCTTCGCTAACGGGAGCATCTTCGACAGGCGCCGCGGCTTGAGCAGCTCGCGCCCGAACGCCATAATAATCTGGCTCTTGTGAGTCATCGACTTCAGCCTGCACATTAATAACGGGCTTAGGCTTTGGCTTACCCAAAATAAGCTTCTTGGTTACCCAAACGGCACCTTTAAGCATGGCTTCTTTTACTTGCGCTTTTGATAGGCCACTCGCCTCTGCCAGCACATTAACGGGCAGCAAACCATCCTCTGTAATATCAACGGTTATTTGCAGACGTTTATCTTTGTTCATATTGACTCGACTATATACTTATCTAACTGGATTTCAGCCCATGCTAACTGGTAGAATCTGCGCCGCCCAAGCATTGCCGGAAGACGTCACATCACTACTCGATAACTGGATTCTGTTTAATGGGTATCACTCAAAACGGCTTTTTATAGGTAGCACATTGATTACACTTTACGGCATAAACAATTGCGACAGCGTTAAGAAGGCTAAAAAATGGCTTGGTGATAACGAGATTGTATACGTTTTTCATGACTTTCGCGCAGATGGTTTAACTACAGAGCAAATTAAACACTGGTTAGAACAGGTGCCGCGCGAAAAACTGCTTAATAAACGCAGCACGACGTGGAAGCAAATGCCCGATGGATTAAAGAATGAGCTAACAGCAGATAATGCAGCCGATTCTTTATTTATTGATACTATGACAGAACATCCGACACTGATTAAGCGTCCTGTCTTAGCCATATCTAGCGACAATATTCAGGTAGGCTTTTCGGCCGCCGATTATCAACAGTTAATTGACTAACTATTGATATAAAAACCCAACAACTTAAAACAGTCACAGGATTAGATCAATGACACAATTGTTTAGCTTTAGTATCGGAATTGGCAGCACTAACGAAAATGATGAATGGTTAGAGGTTTACTATCCTCAACCATTAGCGCATTTAGACAAAGCCACCTCAACAGCATTTATTGCGGCTATATCTGTTGCTGGCATTAAATGGGATGGCGGCAACCAAGCTATTCGTTTAGACAGCACAGACTTAAATCAAATTGCCGATGCGCTTGTTACCTACAAACAAATTGAACAAGCTAATTTAGTTGCGCAAATGGTAAATACAAAACGCCAAGCTGTATTAACCATATTGGTTAGCGACGACGAACCGAAAAGTGTTCCTGAAGCCTATTTAAAGCTGCATTTGCTTTCACACAGATTAGTTAAGCCTCATGCGGTTAATCTTTCTGGTATATTTGCATCGCTGCCTAACATTGCATGGACAAGCGACGGTCCTATTGATCTTAAAGAATTACCACGACGTCAATTACAAGCACGCAACCAAGGCCGCTGGTTAAGCGTTAAATGTGTTGATAAATTCCCAGTGATGACAGATTACGTTGTACCGTCAGGTGTTCGTATTGCTCATACTGCACGTGTAAGACTGGGAGCCTATATAGGCGAAGGCACAACCATCATGCACGAAGGTTTCGTTAACTTTAATGCTGGCACCGCTGGCACAAGCATGATTGAAGGCCGTGTATCTGCGGGTGTATTTGTTGGTGAAGGTTCAGACCTTGGTGGCGGTTGCTCAACTATGGGTACGCTATCGGGCGGCGGCAACGTTATTATCGCGGTTGGCAAACAATGCTTAATTGGCGCCAATGCCGGTATCGGTATTGCCCTTGGTGATAACTGTACTGTTGAAGCCGGTCTTTATATTACTGCAGGTACAAAAATAAACTTGCTAGATGACAACAACCAAAGCGTTAAAGAAGTGAAAGCACGTGACCTTAGTGGCCAATCTGGCTTGCTATTCCGTCGCAACTCAACGTCTGGCGCAGTAGAATGTAAAACCAATCGCTCTGCTGTTGAGCTTAATGAAGCGCTGCATAGCAATAACTAATTAGTCATAATAGGCTTTAGTTAATAAAAGAAGCGACAAAAAGATCTCGAGGATATTATGCGTTTAAAAAGTTTTATGTCGGCTAAAATTCACAACGCAACCGTCACGCGTTCTGATTTGCATTATGTGGGCAGCATTACAATTGATACTGCCTTGCTAGAACTAACAGGCATGCAAAAACATGAACGCGTCCTCGTGGTCAATAACACTTCGGGTTCACGACTTGAAACCTATATTATTGAGGGTGAGCGTGACAGTGGCGCTATTGAAATGAATGGCGCAGCGGCTCATTTAATTCACCCAGGTGATGAAGTAATCATAATGGCCTTTACACTGGCGAGTGAACCTTTTGAGCCATCAACTATTTTAGTTGATGAAAACAATAAGTTTGTTCGTTATTTAAATGAAAAAGGCAGCAGCACTGTCGATGAATGCTAGTTGATTCTGAGCGAGAGAGCTGCCGAGTGAATAATTCAACCAAGCCCACCACCGCTATTTTTGTCGACGTGCAAAATATTTATTACACAACTAGACAAGCGCATAACGCTCAGTTTAATTACCGTAAACTCTGGGAGTTGGTTAGCACAGAAAACACCATCGTAACGGCTAATGCCTACGCCATAGATCGCGGTGATGAACGTCAACGAAACTTTCAATCGACATTAAAATCTATTGGCTTTACGATAAAGCTCAAACCTTTTATTCAGCGCAGTGATGGCTCAGCTAAAGGTGACTGGGATGTCGGCATTGCTATTGACGTTATGCAAGAAGCTCAACAAGTCGATAAAGTCATTTTGTTATCGGGTGATGGCGATTTTGATTTATTACTGGATCGCGTCAAAAAAGACTACGCCGTAACCGCCGAGGTTTACGGGGTTAAAGCACTCACCGCAGATTCGCTTATCAAAAGCGCCGATAGATTCCATGCTATTGACGGCGAGTTACTGCTTAAAAAATAAATTATTCAGAAAAAAAGTAACAGCTATCGCTACTTCTTTTTCGCATCCTTATTTTTTACTCTTATCTTTGGCTGCCGCAAATAACGCCGCCATTGTTCCCGCGCCATTATTCGCTTGTGCATTGTTATTTGATGCACTTCTTTGCTTATTGTTTTTATTCGAATGATGGCTTGCAGATTTATCACCGCCAGCCTTTCTAGCATCTTGCCTTGCCGGCTTGTTCTGACGCGCAGTTTTATTCTCTTCACCGGGCACATCATTTAAGCGCATAGTTAAGGCTATACGCTTACGAGGAATATCTACCTCCATCACTTTTACTTTGACGATATCGCCAGCCTTCACTACCGAATGCGGGTCTTTGACAAAGGTCTCGGAAAGCGCAGAAATATGCACCAGGCCATCTTGATGAACACCAATATCAACAAAAGCGCCAAAGTTAGTTACGTTTGTAACAACACCTTCGAGCACCATTGCTAGCTCAAGGTCTTTTAATGTTTCAACACCCTCTTTAAACTCGGCGGCTTTAAATTCTGGACGAGGATCTCGGCCAGGCTTATCTAACTCAGTAATAATATCGGTGACTGTCGGCAAGCCAAACTGCTCGCTAATATAATCTTCTGGCTTTAGGCTTTTCAATAAAGTCGAATCACCAAGTAATGCATTCACATCACGAGATTGCTGGGAGGCAATCGTCTCAACAACAGCATAAGATTCCGGATGCACAGAAGAAGCATCTAAAGCATTATCGCCATTCGCTATGCGTAAAAAACCCGCCGCCTGCTCAAAGGTTTTTTCACCCAAGCGCGGGACAGACTTTAATTGCTGACGATTAACAAAGGCACCGTGCTCATCACGAAAACTAACGATATTATCGGCTATGGTCTGGCTTAATCCTGACACGCGACGCAGTAAGGCTCCCGAAGCGGTATTCACTTCAACACCCACGGCATTTACACAATCTTCAACCACGGCATCAAGATTCTGCGATAACTTAAACTGGCTCACATCATGCTGATACTGACCAACACCAATGGCTTTGGGCTCAATCTTAACCAACTCCGCTAACGGATCTTGTAAGCGCCGCGCGATGGATACCGCACCGCGAATCGTTACGTCCAAATCAGGAAATTCTTTTGCCGCAAATTCAGAGGCCGAATAAACCGAAGCACCCGCTTCGCTCACCATAATTTTTTGTAGCTTTAAATCACTGTGCTTAGCAATTAAGTCACCCACTAACTTGTCGGTTTCTCTTGATGCCGTTCCGTTACCAATGGCCATTAATGCTACGTTGTGTTTACGCGCCATTTTTTCTAATGCAGAGATCGATTGGTCCCACTGATTTTTCGGCGCATGCGGATAAATAGCCATATGATCAAGCAGCTTACCGGTAGCATCAACGACAGCAATTTTAACGCCAGTACGCAAACCAGGATCAAGACCCATTGTCGCCTTAGCACCGGCCGGTGCAGCTAGCAACAAGTCTTTTAAATTAGTGCCGAAAACATTAATTGCTTCAATCTCTGCCTGCTCTCTTAGCTTTGACATTAAGTCTGTTTCTATATGCATATGTAACTTAATACGCCATGTCCAGCGCACCACTGTTGCTATCCAGGCATCAGCAGCTCGGTCTTCATGGGTAATGCCATAAGTTTCGGCAATCATCACTTCGCAAGGATGTTTAATTCTGGGCGGTTCAGTTTCTGGCAAATCGAGACGCAAACTTAAAAAGCCTTCTCGACGGCCACGAAATAAAGCCAGTGCACGATGTGATGGCACTTTTTTAAACCGCTCACTGTATTCAAAATAATCGCTAAATTTAGCTGCCTCAGCTTCTTTGCCTTTTAACACTGCCGATGACAATTCACCCTCAGCAGAAATAAACTGTCGTGTATTCTCTAGCAGCTCTGCGTTTTCACTAAAGCGCTCCATTAAAATGTAACGCGCGCCGTCTAAAACATCTTTGACTTCGGCAAGCTTCAGCTCGGCATTTAAATATTTCTCGGCCTCAACTTCCGGCGTTAACGTCGGATCACTTAACAGGCTATCGGCCAGCGGCTCTAAACCTGCCTCAATCGCTATTTGGCCTTTGGTGCGACGCTTTTGTTTGTAAGGTAAATACAAATCTTCTAAGCGCGTTTTTGTATCTGCCGTTTTTATGGATTTTTCAAGCTCAGGGGTTAATTTACCCTGCTCTTCAATACTCTTAAGAATGGCAACACGACGATCATTCATTTCGCGTAAATAATTGAGCCGCTCTTGCAAGTGGCGTAACTGAGTATCATCTAAACCACCGGTAACCTCTTTACGATACCGAGAAATAAAAGGCACTGTAGACCCTTCATCCAATAGCTCTATAGCCGCATTGACTTGTTGCAGCTTAACATTGAGTTCTGAAGCAATTGTTTGACTAATGGGTAACATTAACGACCCTACTTTAAGGTTTAAAAGTGATGTTGCCAGCTAGGCTGGAAATCGGGATCGGTATTATGCCTAAGGCCAGACTCATACGCAGTGTTTATTTGAGCTAATAGTAGAAAGCTATCAAATAGAGCTCGGTTATGGCCTTTTTATTTAAATCCATACGCTAATGCAGGTAGTCAATAGTGGCTAAAAAGGTCTATGCAAAAATAAGTGCGAGTGTCGAATAAATAACCAACACGAGCATTGGTGATAAAAACTCACTCAGAATGACGATGCAGCCCTTTTATAGAACAGTTAATGAAATATAGTGATGCTCACGTGATATAGTTTGATGATACAGTTTGATCATATAGCCGTATAATAGTTGAGACAAATGGGTCAGTAACCCGTGTATTTATATTTGATAATTTCTCATCCTAGCCTTAAAAAGCACCTTATCGCTTAACCACAGAAAACATTATGGAAAACCTTATGGATATTTTGATCTACTTTATTTCTAACCCACTTCTTTGGATTGCATTTGTTGTTATTTACACGCTAAAAAAAGGTATTCATTTTGTACCTCAAAACCGCGGCTATGTTATTTACACCTTTGGTAAATACAGAAAAACTTTAAAAGGCGGCTTAAACTTTATTGTGCCTTTTATTCAAACCGTCGCTGCCGATAGAAACTTAAAAGAGCAATCATTAGATATCTCTTCGCAATCAGCCATTACCAAAGACAACATTACCCTTAACATTGATGGCATTCTGTTTATGAAAGTCACTGATGCCGGCGCAGCAACCAATAACGTGACCGACTACAAAATGGCCGTTATTCAGCTCGCCATGACAACCATGCGAAATGCCATAGGCTCATTAGAGCTCGATGAATGTTTTCAAAGCCGTGATGCTATTAACGCAACGATTCTTGCAGCCATGACAGAAGCCACTCAACCTTGGGGCGTAATGGTTACACGTTATGAAATTAAAGATATCTCGCCACCACAATCTATTCGCGAAGATATGGAAAAACAGATGACAGCAGAACGAGAAAAACGCTCTGTTATCTTAACCGCTGAAGGTGTTAAAACTGCGGCTATCACTAAAGCTGAAGGCTTAAAGGCCGCTCGTGTACTGGATGCCGAAGCCGCTAAAGCAGAACAAGTTCTGGCTGCCGAAGCGTTTAAAGAGTCTCAGATTCTAGATGCAACAGGTAAAGCCGAAGCCATTCGATTAGTAGCGACAGCCGATGCCGCTGCACTTACCACCGTCGGTGATGCCGCGAGCACACCAGCTGGTCAGTCTGCTGTATTGTTAACGCTGGCCCAAGACGCTATTGCCGCTCATCGCGCCATTGCTGACGAAAGCACCGTGGTACTTACAGACGGCCAAACTAGCGACAATATTGCTAACACCGTTGCTCAGGCCATTGCCGTATCAAGCAGCTTAAAACTCTCTGATACATCCTCTGAGGCTTAGATTATGTCGTTAATTGAATATATTTCAGGGCATCATGCAGAGGTGTTTTACTTTATTGCCGGCCTCGGTCTTATTATTGAGTTAACCATTACAGGGCTTAGCGGCCCGCTACTCTTTGTAGCATTCGCTAGCTTATTGACTGGACTATCCATTGATCTTGGATTGATTGCCGGCTGGGAAACTGAAATATTTGTGCTTGGCCTATTGTCTGCCGCTATTACATTACTGCTGTGGAAGCCTTTCAAAAACTTTCAAAACGATAGTGATGGCTCTGATAGCAGCAGCGATATGATTGGCAAGCAAGTCCCTGCAAGCGCTGAAATTACAGCCAGTTCAGGAAGCATTCGCTACTCAGGTATTAATTGGAACAGCCGATTAGCCGATGGGATTTCAACCCCTATCGCCGAAGGTCAAAACTGTATCATTACCGCTGTAGACGGCAATATCATGATTGTTGAAGCTATCGAATAATAAAACAAGACTCGTTAAGCTCTTTGATGCAAACATCTCGCTAGCCGTTTGCATCAAAGGGAGCAAGTAAGACCGCTAAGTAAACCACCTCAATTAATGGTCATTCCTCACCCCGCTTCTCATTTTTGACTCCTAATATCCCTAGCCTTTTACTCATATGTAAGGTTTACGGCCCATTTTGACGTCCAAAGGCGTTAAATCACTTAAGGGCATGAATAATTCCCACTCACATCACTCGACGATGAATCAACAAATCCCTATAGTACGCGGCCTAGAACGATGTCCATAAACTCCACCACATTAGGTAAATTCTGTTGATCACCACAGCAAACATTACAATGCAATTTGGCGCGAAGCCTTTATTTGAAAATATTTCTGCCAAATTTGGTGGTGGTAACCGCTATGGCCTTATAGGCGCAAACGGCTGTGGCAAATCTACCTTTATGAAAATATTGGATGGCAGCCTAACGCCAACCGCCGGTAATGTATCCATTACACCGAATGAGCGTATTGGTAACCTCTCTCAGGACCAATATGCTTTTGATGAGTTCTCAGTGCTTGATACCGTTATTATGGGCCACAAGGAATTATGGACCATTAAGCAAGAGCGCGATCGGATTTATAGCTTATTGGATATGACCGAAGAAGACGGCATGAAAGTAGCCGATCTTGAAATAGAATTTGCAGAAATGGATGGCTATACCGCTGAAAGTCGTGCCGGTGAAATACTACTTGGTGCAGGTATAGAAGAAGAGTTGCATACCGGTAAAATGAGCGCCATTGCACCCGGCCGAAAACTGCGAGTGTTATTAGCGCAGGCATTATTTTCTGATCCCGACATACTGCTTCTCGATGAGCCAACGAATAACCTCGACATCAATACCATTCGCTGGTTAGAAGGCTTACTAAACGAACGTAAAAGTACAATGATTATCATTTCTCACGATCGTCATTTCTTGAATTCTGTTTGCACCCATATGGCCGATATTGATTACGGTGAACTTCGTCTTTACCCCGGTAACTACGATGACTTTATGATGGCATCGACTCAGGCGCGTGAGCGCATGTATTCTGAGAATGCAAAAAAGAGTGCTGAAATTGCCGACCTTCAACAATTCGTTAGCCGATTCTCTGCTAACGCTTCTAAGGCGAAGCAAGCAACCTCTCGCGCTAAACGTTTAGAAAAAATTAAACTTGATGACATTAAAGCCTCAAGCCGCGTTACTCCCTATATTCGTTATAGCCAAGATAAAAAGCTTCATCGCCAAGCCGTTGTGTTAGATAAAGTTGGCCATAAATTTAATGAAGAAACCTTATTTACCGATGGCAGCATTATTCTTGAAGCTGGCGCTAGGCTGGCGATTATTGGCGAAAATGGCGCAGGTAAAACCACGCTATTACGCTGCTTAATGAATGAATTAAGTGCCAGTAGCGGTAAGATTCAATGGGCTGAAAACGCGACTTTAGGCTACTGCCCCCAAGACAGTACTAAAGATTTCGATAGCGACATGAATCTCTTTGATTGGATGAGCCAATGGCGCAAACCAAGCCATGGCGATCAAATTGTTAGAGCCACGCTAGGCCGCCTATTGTTCTCTTCTGACGATTTTAAAAAGCAGGCTAAGGTTTGTTCTGGTGGTGAAAAAAACCGCCTGTTGTTCGGCAAGCTAATGATGATGGACACCAATGTACTATTAATGGATGAGCCAACTAACCATTTGGATATGGAAGCCATTGAAGCCTTAAACTTAGCGTTAGAGCATTACGAAGGCACATTGATATTTGTCAGTCACGATCGTGAGTTTGTCTCTTCATTAGCCACACGTGTTATTGAAATTAAAGACCAGCAACTAATCGATTTTCAAGGTACTTATGAAGAGTATCTAGCCACGCAGGAATTATCAGCTAAAGCGGTTAATGGCTAACCAAGAAATTGGTTACCTTATTGTTAGCAGCTAAGTATTATAAACGTTAATAATCAGGTGCTTAATGATTTGAAAGCGCCTATAATCAGCGCCGGTTTAGTTAGCATGGCATTAGTCGCCAAATCAACAGACCAAAATTTACTTTTTATGCGCCCGTAGCTCAGCTGGATAGAGCACCCGCCTTCTAAGCGGGTGGCCGCAGGTTCGAATCCTGCCGGGCGCACCATTTATTCTTAAGCTCCACCTCATACCAACAAAACCTAAGATTTATCACTCTCAACCCGCAATCTTTAGGGCTGGGAAAACTTGTCAGTAAAATTTGAACCACAGGGTTATTTAGAGCACTTTAATAGATATATATTTTTTATAATACGGGGAAGATCATACTGCCTGAGCAATATAAAAATAGAGAAGATGGAAGTATAAAAATAAGAGAACCGCTAAAACAGAATGTTAAACGGTGAAAATTATTCGAAAATGGGGTGGACGATGGGGATTGAACCCACGACCACCGGAATCACAATCCAGCGCTCTACCAACTGAGCTACGCCCACCATTACTCGAAACGTTTAAACCAGTGCTAGGCACTGGTTAGCGGTGTTATTTGGAGTGGCTAAGCAGTAGATGCTCAACAACTCTAATCCGACCGATTTAAAATGGTCGGGGATGAGGGATTCGAACCCCCGACATCCTGCTCCCAAAGCAGGCGCGCTACCAGACTGCGCTAATCCCCGACATACTTGATTTAAACTATTGCCTAAATTCAAGAGGCGCGATTCTACTCACCTACTCGCCTATCGTCAAACGAAACCGACCGAAAAACGACAATTTTCTCAGTTGTTTTAAAACTCACACTTTGTGAGTCGTTTTTTACCAACACTGGATACATTAAAACACAAAAACGCGAAAAAACAGCCACTTAACAGCTCACAACACCACCCAAACTATTCGCGACGCCATGTGGTTCCTTCTCGACTATCTTCCAATACAACGCCTGCAGCCAGTAATTCTGCTCGTATCTCATCGGCACCGGCGTAGTTTTTATCTATCTTAGCTTGTTGACGAGCAGCCATTAATGATTCTATTTGCTCAACACTCATGGCGTCTGCAGTTACCGCTTGCTGAAACCAATCACTAGGCGTTTGCTGCAACAAACCTAACAGCTCAGCACAGGCCAATAACTGCCCTTTTAACTCGGCTTGTTCTGACCCACTCGCCTGCGTCATAGATTTAGCTAAAGCATGCAACTCACGTATTGCTACAGGGGTATTTAAATCATCGAGCAAAGCCTTATAGGCCGGCTGCTCACTCAAGCTTGCCGGTGAAACTGCAACAACATCTTCAACCTGCTTCAAAGCACCGTATAAGGTATCTAAGGCAGACTTAGCCTGGTCTAGCAAATCGACACTAAAGCTTAACTCCGAGCGATACTGGGCGCTAAGCAAGGTAAAACGCAGAGTCTCTCCAGCATAATGATCGAGTAAATCACGTACCATTTTAAAATTGCCTAAGGACTTAGACATTTTCTCGCCATCAATATTGATATAGCCATTGTGCATCCAATAACGCACAAATAACTTACCATCATGCGCACACTGACTTTGGGCTACTTCATTTTCATGATGGGGAAAAACTAAATCACGACCACCGCCATGAATATCAATGGTGTCACCTAAATGCGTTTCTATCATCGCCGAGCATTCAAGATGCCAACCCGGACGACCACGACCCCATGGACTATCCCAACCCGGCTCATCGTCTGCCGAGGGTTTCCATAAAACAAAGTCACCTGCATATTTTTTGTAGTCGGCAACTTCTACACGCGCGCCGGCTAACATATCATCTAAGGAGCGATTCGATAGCTCACCGTAGTCAGGCATGCTTTGTACTGCAAATAAAACATGACCGGCTCCGTTATGATCGGCATCTACCGCATAGGCGTGGCCCTTATCAACAAGGCGCTGCACCATTTGAATCATCTGCTCAATATGCTCTGTGGCATAAGGCTGAATCGTCGGCGTCTGATTATGTAAGGCCGCCATATCATCAAAATAAGCCTGAGCAAAACGCGAGCTAATAGCATCAATAGCTTCGCCTGATGCTTTAGCAGCGGCAATAATTTTATCGTCAATATCTGTGATGTTCCGCGCATAAACCACTTCGGGATACAGTGACTTAAGCACTCGAAATAAGGTGTCAAATACCACAGCCGGACGCGCATTACCTATATGCACACGGTTATAAACCGTAGGCCCACAAACGTACATACTAATGCGCTGAGGGTCTTGCGGCTCAAATATTTCTTTTTCTCGATGACGAGTATTGTATAAATGCAATGTCATAATAATTAACTTTGTTCTTGCTTAGGCCAGCTGTCACGCAGGCCAATGGTTTTATTAAAAACAGGCTGCTCGCTGCTATGATCATAGCGATCAGCAACAAAATAACCTTCGCGTTCAAACTGCAAAACTTGCTCAGGCTTTGCTTCTAACAATGAAGGCTCAGCAACGCAGTGGGTTAATTCTGTAAACGAATCAGGATTCACACAAGACATAAAGTCGTTTTCACCAGTCTCGGTATCCGAGGCTTTTTCTGGCGCCTCTTGATCAAACAAGCGGTCGTAAAGACGAACGGTAATTGACTGTGCCGTAGCAGCACTTACCCACTGAATAACCCCTTTAGCTTTTACGCCATCGGTAGGATCTTGGCCAAGCGTAGCGGGATCATAAGTGACATGTACTTCAGTAATTTCGCCCTGCTCATCTTTGACCACAGAATCGGCCATAACGACATAGGCATTACGTAAGCGCACTTTTTTACCAATCACTAAGCGCTTAAATTTCTTGTTAGCTTCTTCGCGAAAATCTTCTTTATCAATATAAAAGGTTTTAGCAAAAGGCACTATACGAGTACCCATTGTTTCATTCTGCGGATGATTTGGCGCGATTAATTGTTCAGTTTTATCATCTGGATAATTAGTAATAACCACTTTTAGTGGATTAATAACTACCATGGCGCGCGGCGCATGAACATTATGATGCTCTCGTACCGCAAACTCTAGCATTGCCATATCAACAATACCGTTAACGCGCGTAACACCAGTAGCCGCACAAAAATTACGAATGGACTCTGGCGCATAACCGCGGCGACGCATGCCTGAAATCGTCGGCATACGCGGGTCATCCCAGCCATTTACAGCGGCATCATCAACCAATCGTTTTAGCTTGCGCTTACTGGTTACCGTGTAGTTAACATTCAAGCGTGAAAACTCATACTGACGTGGTGTTGAAGGCACGGATAGCTGCTCTAAAAACCAGTTGTACAAAGGCTTATGATCTTCAAATTCCAGGGTACAAATAGAATGTGTAATTCCTTCAATGGCGTCAGACTGACCATGGGTAAAGTCATAAGTAGGATAAACACACCATTTATCACCCGTTTGATGATGTGTGACTTTGCGAATGCGGTAAATAATAGGATCGCGTAAATTGACATTAGGCGCTGCCATATCAATTTTGGCTCTAAGTACGCAAGCGCCTTCATCGAAATCACCAGCCGTCATTTTCGCAAACAATGCTGCATTTTCTTCGACACTGCGCTCACGATGCGGGCTGTTAGTACCTGGCTCAGTTAATGTGCCTCTATAAGTGCGAGCCTCTTCAGCCGACAAATCACAGACATAGGCTAAACCTTTGGCAATAAGCTCATTAGCAAAGGCATGGAGCTGATCAAAATAGTTAGAGGCGAAGCGGATATCGCCATGCCACTTAAATCCAAGCCAGCTAATGTCATCGGTAATTGCTTCAATAAACTCGCTGCTCTCTTTCTCAGGGTTAGTATCATCGAAACGCAAATGGCATTCGCCGTTGTAATCTTCTGCCAAACCAAAGTTTAGACAAATGGCTTTCGCATGACCTATATGTAAATGGCCATTTGGCTCAGGCGGAAAGCGTGTAACGATAGACTTTACCGTGTCATCCGCCAAATCTTTATCGATAATTTGGCGAAGAAAATTTGATGGTTTTTTGTTCTCAATTTCGTCAGTAGCGCTATTCGCAGTCGCCACATTGTCGTTATTACCTGTCTTGCTAGAATCAACCATCTTTTGTTCCAGAATTAAACTGCTTATTAATATGCAAACACCAAAAGATGAAGCTATTCGCGTCTTCTATCGCTGATGTAAAACAAGTATTATAGCGCCTTCACTACCCACCCACAGCAGCATAAAGGTGGGAAAATTAAGGCAATTCGACGAGTATCCCGAAAATGATTAAATTGAACACAAATATGGGCACCATCACAATTGAACTCGATTTTGATAACGCACCTAAAACAGCCGCTAATTTTCAGCAATACGTCGAAGATGGCTTTTATGACGGTAAGATTTTTCACCGTGTCATTAATAACTTCATGGTTCAAGGCGGTGGCTTTGATGTCGACATGAATGAGAGCGAAACACGCCCTTCTATCGATAATGAAGCTGATAATGGCTTAAAAAATGAAAATGGCACACTAGCAATGGCTAGAACTGGCGATCCTCATTCAGCCAGCTCACAGTTTTTCATTAATGTTACCGATAATGGCTTTTTAAACCATTCGGGCAAAAACCCACAGGGCTGGGGCTACGCCGTATTCGCTAAAATCGTTGATGGTATGGATGTTGTAAACGCAATGAAAGCAGTAGCTACCGGTTCAAGCGGTCATCACCAAGATGTACCTACAGAAGCTATTATTATTGAATCCGCTGTTGTCGAAGCTTAATTCCCTTAAGTCGAAGCCTAAGTAGCTTTAATAGAAAGGTAAAACACGGAACAATTATGGCCGATCACAGCCTATTCATTTCTGATTTACACCTTAGCGTACAAAGACCGGATATTACTGCCGCCTTTGTGCGCTTTTGTGCAGAGCGTGCAATGCATGCAAGCTCACTCTACATTCTTGGCGACTTAAGCGATGCTTGGCTCGGCGATGATGATGATAGTGAAATTGCCGATGTGCTGCGCACAGAAATAAAGAAGCTGGGTGATGCCGGTGTTAACGTATTTATTATGGTTGGCAATCGTGATTTTTTAATGGGCCAGCAATTTGCTAATGATTGCCAGTGTAAGATTTTACCTGACCCAAGCGTGATTCAGCTTTACGGTCAACCTGTTTTGCTAATGCACGGTGATAGCTTGTGCACTAGCGATGCTGAATATATGGGGTTTCGAGCGCAAATTCGTAACCCTGATATGCAGCAAATGCTTTTATCTAAATCATTAGACGAGCGCCGCGGCATAGCTAAAATGTTACGCGAAAAAAGCCGGAGTGCTAATGCGACTAAGGCATCAGATATTATGGATGTAACGCCTAGCGAAGTGGTTAAAGAATTACGCGATCATAATGTCGATATTATGATTCATGGCCATACGCATAGACCTGCTGTTCATTCTCATATAACAAGTCATTCACATATAACAGACTCTGATAAACAAGTTGAAGCTAAACGTTATGTGCTGGGTGATTGGGATAGCCAGGGCTGGTGTATAACTGCATCGCAAAATAAGCAATCAACAGAGACAAGCTTGTCTCTCCATCTAGAATCCTTCGATCTTTAAATCGACTTACTTAATGCTGCTGCGCTAGTACTTTTAACAAGCGCCGCAACAATAACAAACCCGAAATAGTTAAGCTCACAAACATGGCCACCCAAAAGCCGTGCGGGCCACTAATCCACGGCAGTTCACTATAAAATCCTAGCCAAATCGCTACAGGCAAACCAATTAACCAATACGCAAACATCTGAATTTTTGGCGCACTAACAGTGTCATGATAAGCCCTTAGTGCGGCAATAGTGGCTGCCTGTAAGCAATCAACCACCTGAAAAGCCGCGCCCAATAATAAAAGCTGTGCCGCTAAACGAACAACCTCTGCATCGTTACTGTATAAACTGACGAGGGGATCTCTAAATATCAAAAATACGAAAGACAAAACAAACGCCAATAAAACATTAAAACTGGTACCCACTTTGACACTGTAACGTGCACCTTCAAAGCTCTCAGCGCCCAATTGTTGAGAGGCCCTTATTGTTACGCCCGCCGCAAAACCGAGATAAATCATAAATGATGCCGAGGCTATGCTAATAGCAATGGAGTTTGCAGCCGCGGCAATGGGACCAAAATAAGCGATTAACATACCGGCGCCTGCAAACATGCTCATCTCAATAAGCACAGATAAACCGATAGGAAAACCTAGCCTTAGCGTCGATAAAATAATTGTCATATCAGGAGCAGAAAAGTTTTTGAACACTTGCACATGACGTATATTTTTATGCCATTGCAGCATGGCGGCACTCGCAAAGAAGCCCACCCATAACAAGCAGGCTGTCGCCCAAGCACAACCCTCAGCGCCCAGCTTAGGAAAACCCCACACGCCATAAACTAATGCATAATCTAAAGGGATATTCATCAAGAACACGACGAAATTTATCCAAAAGACCGGCTGCGTTAGATTCATTGCTTCAAGACTGCCCCTTAAAGCAGCAAGCATTGTCATAGGAACTGCGCCCCAAGCAATTGCTTGTAAGTAGTCATGCGCGCGCCCTGCCATTACAGGTTCAAAACCACTTACCAATAGAATCTCAGCTGCCAGTAAAATGGTCAGCACACCCAACAAACCGCATACGAGCGTGAGCCAGATTGATTGATGCACTTGTTTACGCAACGCCTGCATATCGCCGGCACCATAATATCGACCGACTAATGCCTGCGTAATAAGCCCAATACCAAAAAAGAAAAGTATGGTGACACACCAGATATTCGCGCCAAGACTCAGCCCTGCTAACTCATCTGTTCCAGCATGCCCTGCCAGCAGCACATCAGTAATGCCCATACCCATAATGGCCAGCTGTGACAAAGCAACCGGCAAAGCCAAGCGAGTAAGTGACTTAAGTTCAATGGAGAGTTTTGACATGAATGAGTCTTTAAACCAAAAGTTTTATAATCAGGGCATTTAAGAGCGGCACAGTATAACGGCATTAACTCTCACAGCTACCCAGCACATGAAACTATCGTGAATAAAACTTCAAAAGCCCCAGCTATGGGGCCTCATGAGTGAGTAATTGTGAAAATAAGTCAATCTAGGTTGACAGAGAGGCTCAGTCGGCAATAATCGCGCCTCAATAGAATTGTTTGATTCTTTGACGGTTCCAAAAGCTTGCCTTAATTCAATAAACTCACTGACGATAAAATGATGAACGACAATTTTTTAAATGAATTTATTACACAGCACCTGCCTTCTATTGATGCGGCGGGTGTTGAAGTTGAATCTCAGAATGATGAGCATTTGATTCTTAGCGCACCATTAGCATTGAATCATAATGACCGAGGTAACGCCTTTGGCGGCAGTATATTTAATATTGCATTAATGGCTTGCTGGGGCGCGCTGTACCTTGAGTGCCGCAAACATATTGAAAACCCCAACATTGTGACGCGTGACGGACAGATTCGCTATCGTCAGCCCTGTGTTGAAGAAACGATTCGAGCCACCTGCAGAAAGCCAGAGGCCAGACAGTGGGATGGTTTTTTCGCGCACTATGAAAAAACCGGTAAAACCTCATTATCACTTACCAGTAAAATAATGAACGGCGATGAAATCGCCGCTTATTTTGAAGGTGTATTTGTTTTACTAAGCGACTAGACAGCGACTAAATAGTGCCTAAACAGCCACTGAGTAGAAAGCTATAACGCTTTTCTAAACTTCAATGTCATTCTGTCACTTTCGCCTATCGCTTCGTATTGATTATGCAAAAGCTTACTACCTCTTAATACTGGCGGTAAGGTCCAAACGCCCTCCTCATAATCTTTAGTATCATTTGGGTTAGCATTAATTTCTGATTTCGCCTCGAACACAAAACCTGCATCGACCGCTAAAGCTATTACCGATGCCTCAGATAAATAGCCACTCATTTTATCTCCAGCCGGACGCAATCTATTGTCACCGCGATGCTGAACAACACCCAATATGCCACCAGGTTTTAAGACCTTATAAAAGCTTTGAAAAACTTGTGGCGCACTACCACTATGCACCCAACCATGGGTATTTCTAAAGGTTAATACTCTATCGGCTGAATTATCTTCACCCAAAACCAAAGATTCTGGCGGTGTAAAAGCAACCACATCTACATTGCCAAAAACTAAAGGCTCAGATTCAAATCTTTCTAACATCTCATTTGTAAGACGCGCCTGATAAGGCGGCTTATTCTCTAAGCTAGCATCATAAGCGGCTGCAACAAGGCGACCCTGCTGCTTTAGAAAAGGAGCCAGTATTTCTGTATACCATAATGTGCCGGGGCTAATTTCTATAACGGTCATATCGGCTTTCACATCAAAAAATGCGAGCGTCTCAATTGGATGACGGTATTGATTACGTGCAATATTATTTTGACTGCGATGATCACCTTCTGCAGCTTGCGCTACAGATTCAAAAATATCTGTATCAGGCTCGTTAACAGTTTTTTGACAAGCCAGTAAGATAACCGGTAAAGCAAACAAAATAGCCGCTTTAGCCACCCACTTAAAATCGTACTTTTTATTCATAATTTTATTCCTTAACGCTAAATTAAATTCACTATAAATTTTAAATTCGCTCAGCTCTCAGCTCTCAGCTAATAACTATCAAACTTCAAACCTTAATTCTCCATAGTCCTATCGATCGCAAATGGACTCCATGCCTGACAAACGGGCATCACCTCAAGACTATTAATATTAATGTGCGCTGGCACTGAGGTTGTCCAGTAAATGATATCGGCAACATCCTCACCACTCAACGGCTTCACATCATCATAAAACGCATCGGCGGCATCATTATTACCTTGCATTCTGACGCGAGAAAAATTGGTTTCAGCCATACCAGGATCAACATGAGTAACACGGATAGCTTTCCCTAATAAATCGGCTCGTAATGCCAAAGAAAACTGATGAACAAATGCCTTCGTAGCGCAGTAGGTATTACCGCCAGGATAAGGCCAGTTTCCTGCAATCGATCCAATGTTAACAATATGACCACGATTACGCTCGACCATTCCCGGTAATATCTTATGAGTAATACGAATCAACCCCTTTATGTTCGTATCAACCATAGTTTCCCAATCACTTAACTTGGCCTCATAAGCTGGCGCAGTACCTAGTGCCAAACCCGCATTGTTGATCAAAATATCTACAGCCAAAAAAGCCTCTGGCAGCGTATCAATAAAGCGATCGATCGACTCAGTATCTGTTACATCGACCGCACGACAAATAACATGGGCTGCAGGAAAAGCTTCACCATTACCCAACAACAAGCCCTTAGCGAGCTGCTGTAATTTATCTAAACGACGAGACAGCAATATAAGCTTGTAGCCTTGTTTGGCGTAGATGTGAGCGCAGGCGGCCCCAAAGCCCGATGACGCACCGGTAATTAATACTATTTTCGACACATAAACCTCACTGATAAAACAAATATTGCGGACAAAATAAACATATAGCTTAGTATATTACGTTGGTAAGCTGTCTGGGTTCAGTGATACATGAATTTATTACCGCTTTTGAAGTCTGAAGTTTCAATGACGCTAATACAGCAAAAAGTATTTAAGAAACGATTCTATCAAGTTGGCATCAATATACTGAGGGAAAAAAAATGAAAACATCATTCGCAATAATCGCGAGCATTATCTTAGCCATCTCATTTTCTGCTCATGCGGACAAGCATAAAGCCGATAAAGAGAATAACTCATCGTCTAAAAATGCAGACAGTATAGAAAGCTTATTAACAGAGAGAGAGCTTAAACAAGGAAAAATAGTTAAGCGTATTAGAACTCAAAATATAGAGACGTGGCGAAGGCTAGATAATCGTCATATTTTGATTGAGAGCAGAGGAAGAAATAAGAACTTCTTAATAGAATTCAGAAATAAGTGTTATGGAACACGTCATCGCAGCACATTAATATACAAAACGACTAACAATGAACTAACTAAATTTGACAGCATCGGTATTCTGGATAGTTTTATGAGTTCTCGTGATGTATTGCGACCCACTCATACTTGCTCTATTAAAGAGATCTATCAACTAGAAAAAATTGAGGGAGAGAAACAGGACAAGGACAATGAGGGTGAAGATGGAGATAAGGGTAAAAATAAGGATAAACATAAAAAATCAAAGTGAGAATAGATAAGCAAGAGGTCAGAGTCTTGCGTGTATGTTTATAGTTGCAATGGGATATTCTGAAGGTTTACTTTTTTTATTTGAGTTTTAAGGTCAAGGTCGTCGGGGGTGGCCCGACACGCCAGTCACTTTTCTTTACTTGTGTAAAGAAAAGTAACCAAAAGAAAGCACACAATCTGACGAAGATTGATCCCGATATAACCTATTCGCTTTGAGGTGGTTTTATTCAGTACACCTGAGCAGCGCCTACGAAAACGATTTTCACTCGAC
>CAXAHI010000035.1:0-21302 GCA_963968645.1 uncultured Gammaproteobacteria bacterium
TTCTGGCTGTCGGGCACCTCCCACCGCTCCTGATCTTAAACACTCAAGAACAAGCAAATCTCTCCCCGCTCCCTCATAAATAGAAAATCTGCACCCATGCAGTAGTCAATCTAGACCGACAGAACCATCCAAATAACCTTTAACAAGATATAAATTATCCGTTACAATCTATCCAATAAGCTGATCAAAGATATCAGCGCTAAAAAAACAACAAGAAAGAGATCGATTATCGTGAAGTCCGTTTTATTAACTTTATGTCTAATTTTTATCCTTATGGGTTGTGAATCGGCTCAAGACTGGGATCTATTGGTCCATATAGACGTTGATGGCGTTGAAAGCGCCGTACAAACATTCTCAATTGAAGGCTTCGATACAAAACAAGACTGCGAAACAGCGGGTTTAAAGCAATACGCAACGGCTACTCGACTCTGTGTTGCTCGTGAAGTGACCTTCTAGTTTTCGTCCTCTGTCTTTTTTGTGTCAATCAAGACCGTTAGTTCATCAAATAACGCCTGCTTTGTAGACTTATGAATATCCCCTCAGTGTAAATCTGAACAAAAAATAGCTAAATTTTTATCGTATACTTAATCCATAGTTTCGCGGGCTCATTTGTGCACGCAGTAGCAACCAATACCTAAAAATCGGTAGTCGACGAATGACAAAATATATCACCATTATGGACACCACCTTACGCGATGGCGAACAGACGCAAGGCGTCTCTTTTTCGCCTGATGAAAAGGTAAGCCTGGCAACCGCATTGCTATCTAGACTAAAAGTTGATCGCATAGAAGTGGCTTCTGCACGAGTGTCAGCCGGAGAGCAGCAAGCCGTTGCGCGTATTAATGCTTGGGCGTCTGCCGAGGGTTATGAAGGGCGCGTAGAGGTGCTTGGCTTTGTTGATCATACTAAGAGTGTTGACTGGATTGTAAAAGCGGGCGGTAAGGTCATTAACTTACTCACTAAGGGCAGCCTTAAGCATTGCCATAACCAGCTAGGTAAAACGCTAGAGCAACATGTCGAAGATATTAAAATAACCATCGCCTATGCGCAGCAACAAGGCCTCTCTGTTAACGTTTACTTTGAAGATTGGTCCAATGGCTATGCCGATAGCCCTGAATACGTGTACGGCTTAGCAACGGCGTTAGATGGCTGTGGTATTGAGCATTTTATGCTGCCTGATACCTTAGGAGTTATGTCGCCCAGTGAGGTGTATGACAGCCTTTGTGATATGACGCAGCGCTTTCCTAATCATCGTTTTGATTTTCATCCGCATAATGATTATGGCCTAGCTACAGCTAATGTTATGGCTGCGGTAAATGCGGGAGTCGATGCTATTCATTGCACGGTTAATTGCTTGGGTGAGCGTGCAGGTAATGCATCGCTCGCAGAAGTGGCGGTAGTGCTAAATGATAAAATGGGCTTGCAGGTTGGCATTGATGAATCTCACGTAGTGAGTGTAAGCCAAATGGTCGAAAGCTTTTCGGGCAAGTTTGTTTCAAATAATGCGCCCATTCTCGGTTCTGATGTGTTTACGCAAACGGCTGGTATTCATGCCGATGGCGATCAAAAGGGCAATTTGTATGTCAGCAAGCTCTACCCTGAGCGTTTTTCTCGTAAGCGGACATATGCGCTAGGTAAAATGAGTGGCAAAGCCTCCTTATTAAAGAATCTAGAAGAATTAGGGATTACGCTTTCAGTTGAAGATCAGAAAAAAGTATTAGATCGTGTCGTGCAATTGGGTGATTCTAAACAGCGTATTACGCCAGATGATTTGCCTTTTATTATTGCCGATGTGCTTAAGCGTGATCTTTATCAGCATATAGAATTAACTCGCTGTGATTTACAAAGCGAAATGAATGAGCAGGCCATAGCTAATGTTGCTGTCGATATTGATGGTGTTGCTTATGCCGCCGAAGGGCGTGGTAATGGTGGTTTTGATGCTTTTACTGCGGCGATGAGTCAAATTTTGGCGGAGTTGGATTTAGCCTTGCCTGAGTTATTGGATTATCAAATTCATATTCCCCGTGGTGGTAATACGAATGCTTTAACTGAGGCGAGTGTTACTTGGCAGATGCCGGGTAATGCGAAAGTCACTACGCGGGGTGTGCATGCGAATCAGGTGTTCGCTGCGGTAGAGGCAACCTTACGAGTATTAAACCGCTTACTGCACGAACGTGCGCAATAAGCGTTTAGTCACACAAATCTAGATATTGCCTAGAAGCTTCTCTATTACCTTGTCACCAAATTCATTGGTAGCAATCATTCTGACATCCGAACCCGGCTTCGATAAGTCGGCGGTTGAATAACCGTCGGCAAATACACCTTGCATGGCTGCCCAGACATTCTTGGCTTCGTCATGCATGCCAAAACTGTATTCCAGCATCATGGCAACTGATCCAATCATTGAGTAAGGGTTAGCAATATTTTGGCCTGCTATATCCGGCGCTGAGCCGTGTGAAGGCTCGTAATAAGCTTTATCTGGGCCAATACAGGCTGATGGCATAAGGCCTAACGATCCTAATATGCCGCCACCTTGGTCGCTTAGGATGTCGCCAAACATGTTTTCCATGACCATGACATCAAATTGCCCTGGGTTTAAGCAAAGCGCTGTAGCGGCGGCATCTACGAGCATATGCTTTACTTCAACATCGGGGAAGTCGGGTGCGATTTCTTCAAGTACTTCATTCCATAGTACGCTGGACTTTAAGACGTTGCTTTTGTGGATATTGTGCAGCACTTGTTTTCTGCCGCTAGCCACTTTAAAGGCCTCAATTAAAATACGGCTAATTTGATCTTCATCGTATTCTAAGGATTCGTTGACATAGCGTCGGCCATTCGCATTGATACCGACTTCTTTTTTACCAAAGTACAGGCCGCCAACCAATTCGCGCACCATGATTAAATCGATGCCTTCGCCAATAATTTCAGGTTTCAGTGGCGAGAAATGGGCGAGTTCTTTGGGTAGAGATACCGGTCTAAAATTCGCATAGGTATTTAAACGACGACGCATAGGAAGTAGGGCGCCACGTTCTGGCTGAAGATCAACCGGTATTTTTTTCGAATCTTCATGATTTAAGCCAATGGGGCCTTTAATTAGCGCATCAACCTCATCACAAATAGCTTTTGTTTCATCTGGAAAGCAGTCGCCATGGCTAAAATAGGCGTTGGCTCCGAAAGCGGCGGGTATTAATTCAAAGCTAACGTCGTTTCTTTGTTCGATAAGCTTAAGAACTTTAACGCCTTCGTCCATGATTTCTGGGCCGATGCCGTCACCGGCAAAAATACCAATTTTGTAACGTGTCATGATTTTATCCAATTGCAGAGTGTTAGGTTTACAACAGATAGCTACCGTTTAGCCCCTGTTTATAAGTATTTGTAAGTATTTATAAGGTTTTTAGCGTCTGTTTTTCCATCTCAGTAGAAAAGCAGTCGCCTCAATATGCGCGCGCATTTTAACAAGATTTATGGTGTGAATGGCAGTCTTTAAAAAAAATTCTATAAGAGGGTTGCACTTTGGATGCGGATGGGTAGAATGCACGCCTCCAACGCTGCGTCCCCTTCGTCTAGTGGCCTAGGACACCGCCCTTTCACGGCGGGAACAGGGGTTCGAGTCCCCTAGGGGACGCCATTTATTTTTTTGGCTCATTGACTCGATTTTACTTAATAACGTTTTTCTAGCCAACAGCTTCTGTTTTTTCTTTACCACTCTTTAAGATTCTTTTTCAGCCCAGCCTGAAACCCTTTTCTAGCAATATCCCTAAAAGTGGCTTTAATAAGGTCGACTATGTGCTTAGCAATAAATGAAGGTATCACATCATCCGTTTGTGCATTTGAAGCATAACTATAACTGAGGTGTTGTATGATCTTCGATAACGAACATAGCCATCTTTGTGAACAGTCCTGAACTTATATACAAACAGTCTTGAACTCATATACAAACAGCCTTGAGCTTATTCACAAACAACCTTGAACTCATCTCCAAACTATTCAGTATCCTGATATCGCTCACCCTCTTTGTTTAAGATAATAGCACTTTTACCAAACTTACCTTTCTTGTTTTCAGTCAGTATTTTTTTGACGCGAGGGGGGGGGTAGCTCTTTAACTTGATCAGTTATTGCCAGATGTTTTATCTTGAAAAACAGGGCGTTCTAGTTTTATTAAAAGCACATTACTCTTATTCTAAATATCATTCTAAATATCATTCTAAATATCATTCTAAATATCATTCAAAACATGACTCTTAATATCACCCTTATCATTACTCCAACTTAAACCCACCACTTTAGCCGCACAGCTATAAAATCTTTATGATAATTTCTTACGGTTGAGTACGGCGATAAGCGTGCGGAAATCTCAGTAATTGAGCCTTCCGTTAAGCAAGTAGTTTTTGAGTATTGATTCTATCGCGCTCTTCAACGAAGGCTATTTTCTTTTAACTGCAGTATCTCATCATCACTTTTATAGTCTCTACACTCCATTGAATTTAATAGGCTTTATATTTTATTGGAATTAAAAAGCGAATCAAGATGTTGGCCACTATATAAGCTCGCTGCTTGATCTTAAGCTAACAACTAATAAAGAACATGCCAGTAGACCATTGAATTTAATATTAAATTCTGTACAGTTGGCTAAAAGACTTTAATGAATCGTTAGCAAGGTAATAAGTAGAAGACATCTATAGGACGTGTACCAGCGTCTGTAGGGTAAACCTTACAGAGTTTTTACGACTTTTATGGCAGAATCAATCGCTTTCATTCAGTCTTTTTGAACGCGTTGCAACAACAAAAAATTATCTTAGTAGTTGCGCGCATATAGCGCTTTTAAATAATTATTGTCGTTACGAGATTATGCGCTAAATAAATAAAAACGTAATGAAACCAGAGCGTAAGTAAGTGCTTAAAGCTATTCGCCAATGTAGTAGATAAGTTAAAGCGATAGCGTGATAAGCATAAACAAGCCTGTTTAATTTCGCTGTGAACACTTCCCGCTTTGGCGGGCACATTATTTCTAATAATAGAAAAAGTGTCCCATGCGAAAATACAATAACCCTCGTAAAGTCTGGGGGTAGATAACTATCTGGCGTGATGCGCCTGATGCCACTGGAATTATTGTCATGTTAAAAGTACTGCTGGTCGATGACCATGCTGTTGTTAGAAACGGTATAAAACAGATAATCACGGACGCCTTTGCTCTTGTTGAAATTGGTGAGGCGGCTGACGAGCGTGAAGCATTGCAATTGGTAGGGGCTCAGCAGTGGGATTTAGTGATGTTGGATATTCGTTTGCCCGGGCGCAGTGGCGTTGATGTACTAAAAAAAATAAAATCGGAAAAGCCAAAGCTCCCGGTACTCATTTTGAGCACCTACCCAGAGTCACAATATGCTGTTCGTCTTATTCACGCTGGCGCTGCCGGATATTTAAGTAAGGATGCGGAGGAAAGTGAAATTGTCGAGGCAGTTCAACTGGCTTCCAAAGGTTCTCGGTATATCAGTAGCACGGTAGGAGAATTGCTAGCTAACCATATTAACAATAACGTTTCTGACGATGAGGACACACAGCACACCGCGCTTTCGGATCGCGAATTTCAAATATTCCTCGAGCTGGCAGCCGGTGCGCGAACTACCGATATCGCCGATAAACTTCGCGTCAGCTCTAAAACCGTTACTACGCATCGCTCGCGCATACTGCAAAAAATGGGTCTAAAAAACAATGCCGAACTTACGCTTTATGCCAGTCGCACCGAGCTTATTTAATTTAATTTTCAAGTTGGACCAGATTCGTAAGAAGCTGAAGTGTAAATGCAATGAATAATATTCTACAGCAGCTGGTTTATTCAATGTTTCCATTTAGAGTAATTCCATTTAGAGTAATTCCATCTAGAGTAATTCCATTTAGATTGTCGTTAACGATGCGAATCCTAAACGGGCAGCGTATTCTAAAGCCTCGATGCTTATTGCTGCTAATTCTGCTTTTAGGAACTTGTTGTCTGGCGGACGAAGTTAACGATCTTGCTATTACTGATTCAGAGCGTGCCTGGCTTGCGCAGCACCCGATGATATTGCATGGCGTGGCTGACCAGACTCGGGAGCACGAGCCATTCGAATACTATGATGATCATGGCCGCTACAGTGGTTTAACTTCTGATTATATCCAAATACTTGCCGAGCAGCTTGCCGTACAATTTATTGAGGTGAAAAAGCAAAGCTTGCCTGCAATCGGTGCGGCCCTAGATTCTGGCGAAATTGATATAGCTAGCTATTTACCCTTGGTAGACAGTCGACGAACAGACCGAGAATACAGCGAACCTATTATCCGTATGCCTATTGTGCTGTTAGGAAGGGTAGAGGCGCCTCTCATTACCAGTCTTTCTTCAATCGATACTGAAATTATTGCAGTAGAAAAATTTTCTTATGCAGACCGCATACTGCAAATAGATCACCCTAACATTAACATCGTATATGTTGACTCAACTCAAGATGGTCTTAGAGCATTAGAAAAAGCTGAAGTCGACGTGTTTATACATAATGCTTTCTCGGCTGAGTTTTTCCAACGAAAAATGGGGCTTAATCCCTTTAAGATTGTTAATACCACGCCGTATACCTTCGATATTCATTTCGCCGTCAATAAAAATTTGGCGCCGCTAATACCCATCTTACATAAAGTGATGGCGGGCTTGAGTGAGCGGGAAAAAAGGCTGCTTTTTGACAAGTGGATTAACATCCAGGTTGAGCGGCAATTGGATTGGAGAACCATAATATTTTGGGGCGGACTTTCTCTGTTGGTCGTATTGGTGGTAATCGTCGGCATACTGGTTTGGAATCGACACCTGGCATCTGAGGTTGCAGTACGCACGATGGAACTTGAAAACTCCAGTAATGAGTTAAGAGATCTCGCCAGACACATGACAAGAGTTCGCGAGGATGAAAAATCGATGCTGGCGCGAGAAATTCATGATGAGTTAGGCCATACACTTACTGCGTTGTCGATGGGTATGCGCCGACTCGAGGCGCTTTTTAAAAGTAACACCATGGAACAGAATGGTGTTGCCGCTGAAGTGAGTGGTCAGACTGTAGGGGTGCCAATAGAGAATAAAATAAGGGAGTTAATCAATCTCGTTAAAGAGGCCAGTCGTACCTCGCGCAATATTATGTCCGATTTGCGACCGGGTGTACTCGAAGATCTTGGACTAACTGCGGCGCTGGAGTGGTTGGTCCATGAATTTCAAACGCAATGCAATATCGACTGCACGTTACTTGCTGATGATATTTCGGCAGAGATTAGTGATGATGCGGCGACGGCGCTATTTCGTATTGTCCAGGAGTCACTGACAAACATCGCTAAACATGCTGACGCGACCCACATCACTGTGTCGCTCAAGTGCGAAGCCGCTGCAATTGTTTTATGTATAGTCGACGATGGCAAAGGCCTTAGCCGCAACTGGGAAACAAAGGAAGGCTCCTTTGGCCTGAAGGGTATGCGTGAGCGGACGTTGGCATTGGGTGGAGAGCTTCATGTCGAGCCCGCTGAAGACGGCGGTGTTAGTTTGCGGTTACAAGTACCTATTTAAATTTTTTATTACTTAGTGGTCTAGTTACTTAATAGCTTAACGACTTTTTTAGATATCAACCTAGCTCATTTTTTTCTTTTTCTTTTTCTCTTTCTCCTTCTCTCCGCGCGTGAATTCGCGCCTTGTTTCTTTTTGTAAGTGAAGGCCTACAAGACAAATTCTCCTGTGCCTATATTTTCATTGTGTTTGGGCTGCTAATCTGTGTGTAAGTTGAAAAGGTAGCTGTGCATTTTTCACGCGCTAGCTACCAATAATAATTACCAGCCTGCCATCATTTAAGGAATTCTAGATAATGCAAAATAAACTCTCAAATTTGTTAGTCAGCGTTTTACTCGCCAGCGTGTCTTCGTTAGCTTGTGCAGACGATGCGAAAAAGCAAAAATATTTTAGTAAGTTTGACTCGGATAATAACAAGCATTTAAGTCTTGAAGAGTATTCAAGCATGCTAAAAGTCCGGTTTGAAAAAAACGACAAGTCAGGCTGGGAGAAGCAGGCAAATAAACGTATGGAGTTTAAAGACGAAAATGGTGATGGCCAGTTGAGCTTTGCCGAATGGCAGCAATCGCGTTAATCGATAGAGTGAGGTTTCCTAAGTTTTTATTAACTATGAGGTTTTTAGATAATAACCGTCTTTCCCAGGCCCGCAAGCAATACTTTAGCTGAGCCTTGTAGGGAAAACCCTACAAGAAAGTTTCCGGAAGCCCTACTGACTCCATCGGCGGTGCCTGATTGAATAAATAGAACAAGTAATACACAATTTATTGGTATTTTGGGGATTTCGGTTTTTAGTTAAAGAGCAATAAAAAACTGATGCCGCTTACCTATACAAAGCGCGTTTTACAACGATATAAAAAGATATAAAAAGATATAAAAACACAGGTAGTAGACGATTCGCGAGTTGAGCATGCAGCAAGGTCTTTTCACTGCAGTACGATGCCCGGAGTCAATAAGATAATAAAAATAAAAACTTTAATAACAAGGATACAGCGTTATGAAAATTTCACCCTTAGCAACAATTATTTTAACAGTAGCACTTGCACCTTTAAGTGCCCATGCTGAGTTTTTTACGCAATCAATCGATTTTACAGATCAGACACTGGCCTCACAAAATGAGGGTAGTAATTGCAGCACGCAAGGAGTCGATGGTTGTAATAAATCGGCAGAGATCCTGTTTGATTTAACAACCATTGGTTATACGGTTGGTACTGATTTAGTCGATTGGTCAGTTACATTGTTTCTTTCTGACGACGAAGATTCATCGTCAAGCGCAGAGTCGTCAGGTTCATGGACAAACGCCACTAGCGGTGCCTATCAGTCTAATGAGCGCATTCGAGCAATCTTTGGTGGGGTAAATTTTAACGAACTTAGCGGCCTCAATAATGGTGCTGAGGATATCTCTGATACCGGTAGAACCGAATTTACGATCACTAATTTGGATACCTTCCAGTCTACGACAGGCGCACAAGTAGAAGCTATTTTTACTGGTATAAAAGGCAACGGCAAGCTTAAAGCTGTTTACCAAACCTTTGCTGGCGACATGATTATTGAGTCTGCCACATTGTCGGTAAATACTGCTGTGTCAGCTGTACCGGTGCCGGCGGCAGCTTGGTTAATGGGTTCAGCGTTATTAGGCCTTATGAGTGCGCGTAAGCGCCGATAGCCCAATAGTTGAGGCAAAGCTTTTCAAGAATATTAGTATCAATTTAAATTTATAAATCAAATCAATAAATATATTAAATAATATAAATTCGGGGAGATTACCATGAAAAATTCATCAATCATTAAGTTGCTTGCCACCACAGTATTCTGTGTTGCGCCACTTGCGGTTCAGGCCACAACTTGGACGGCTACATTAGATATTGAAGACCAAAGATTGGCCGCTAACTGGGACGACGATAGTAACCAAGCGACTGACGCAACTTCTTGTACTGTGCCAGGGCAGAGTAACTGTAATATTTCATTACAACACCTTCCAGACTTAACTACTGTAGGCTTTAATCCTGTATCTGACACTCTCGCAGATTGGTCGATTACGATTACACTCAACGACGATGAAGATTCTTCAAGTGGTCCTGAGTTAGCCGGTGCATGGACCAACTTTACCAGTGGGTCTTTTCAAGCTAATGAGCGAGTACGTATTTCATTAGCAGGGCAGACTTTTGGAGAGCCAGGCGGTGGAGCCAATGGCGCTGAAGATTTTTCTGATACGGGTCGTACTGAGTTCACTATTACCAGTGCCGATGATTTTTCAGCTATTGCTGGTGCAGATGCGGCTACCGCGCTTGCCGATATTCAAACCGATGGCATCATCCAGGTTGTTGTCAGTGCTTTCGCCGGTGATTACGACATTACGTCTATTACCTTAACTGCTTCGGACGGCGTTGGTGATCCCACTGGTTGTACTTACGGTGCTGGCTCGAATTACGATTCGTCAGCAACTGTAGATGATGGTTCATGCATATTTGGTAAAGAAGTTCCAGCTATGGGTTTATTTGGTCTGTCGGCTTTGTTAATAAGCTTGTTAGGAATTGGCAGCCATGTAAGCCTTCGTAAAAGTAGAGCTTAGTCTATCTGGATAGGGAGATTACGATTGGGCGACCTGGTGCCTGGTCTTTTCCCCCTGCATTTCTAGATCGTAAGAACGAAGATGCCAGTAAACCATTTCACGTCTGGCAATATCGGCATCGGGTAGGCCAAAACGCAAGAGCAAACGACTATGAATTTTTTCAAACGTAAGCGATCAATATTTGCTTCGCTCGCCGTGATGTTAAGTACGGCAATACTTGCTGTTGACTTGCAAGCGGCCTCCATCAGCTTTGGTGTCAGTGGTTCACCCACCACATCGGTTAATATTATGGTCGGTAATAGCGTGACCATTGATGTATTTGCTGACTTCTCCGCTGAAGCAACCTTAGGTGGCTCTTTTGATATAGTCACCAACGATGCATTGTTGAGCTACCAAAATACGAGTTTCTCGACTGTAACAACGCTACAAGATCCTGATCTGAATCGCGCCCCAGATGTGAAAAGCAATAAACTCGAAGGTTTTGCTTTCGGTGGAATTGACGGTGTAGGCACCTACGGTGTTGTTGGCAGTATGACTTTTACTGCAACCAGTATAGGCACGTTTATAGTGACTGCAGCGAATAGTGATTGCCCGTCTTGCGGCGGCGATTTTATATCTGATCAGACATTTTCATCGATGGCTGTAGCCTTTGATTCTATTGAGGTCACAGTTACCGGTGCCGCAGTTATGGGTTGTGTCTACCCAAGTGCATTTAACTTTGATTCTAACGCAACAGTCGATAATGGTTCTTGTGTGTTTGCCAAAGAAGTCTCCATGATGGGCGGGATTGGTTTGTCGATTCTGTTTTCGTGTTTAGGTTTAGTCGGCTTAAGCCTTAGATCAAAAAGGGTTGGCATAGTTTAAATTCAGTTTTAGCCGGCAGTAGCCGGTTTCTATAGCGCAAAACCAATATCACAAAACCAATGTCACACAATGTGAGTAGAGATAGATGAGCACAAGCATTAAATCTAATATCTGTAGATTATTTATTTTGTCTTTGTTGACGGCGTTGAGTGGGCAGGTATTAGCCCAGTCTCTTGATGGCGACACTATTGATGACTCGATCGATAATTGCACCCAGGTTGCCAACGAAGAACAGCGAGATACCGATGGCGATGGTTTCGGTAACTATTGTGATCCCGACCTAGACAATAACAGTGTCGTTAACAGCATCGATTACAATTTGCTAAAGCTGGAATTCTACAGCAACAATGACAACGCCGATTTTGATGGCGACACGCAGGTCAATTTTGCCGACCTAGGTATTATGAAGTCATTTTTAGGTGGGCCGTCCGGGCCATCTGCATTATCTAATCAATCTAACATAGGGTTCTTGGGGCGAGGCAATAACTTTGGTGCCTCCAGAATAATCTTGGGCCAGGGTTCACCTGAAGACTACGCATTACTTAAAAGCAGTGGTTTTCAGCATGTACGCATCGGCTACAAAATGGATGAAAAAGCCGGCGGCGCGCCGAATCACATCATTCCAACTAGTGATATGACATTACTCCAGAGTGAGGTCGACGACTGTATGGCCGCTGGCCTGATTTGTATTGTTGACCCGGTACATAATTGGGCGAATAACGGTACGGTTACTGCTTATGAAGACACCGCCGCGAATCGCCTTAAATTACAAAAAATATGGGAACAGGTTGCTTCGCATTTTGCCAACTATCCAACCCAAAATGTAGTGTTTGAAATTTTGAATGAGCCACATGATATTGGAAACGCTGTGCAGATTACTGCCGTTGGTTTAACCGCCATACGAGCGGATGCTGGCAATGCGAATCGCAAAGTGATTGTCAGTGGTGACGGGTTTTCAACCCGACAGGCTCTGATTGATGCTTTCAACAATGATGATATCCCAGCCAATGATGCAAACTTAATTGCGACGTTCCATTATTACGATCCAAGACCGTTTACTAAGCAGGGTTCAGACACTCCCGGTGTTGACGTTTCTTGGGGAACCAACGGCGAATACAATACCGTTGTGAATGATTTTTCTGAGGTGGCTGCTGCAAACCAGAGTTGGGCTACGCGTAATGGCGTTAACCCATTAACTGTTTATTTAGGCGAGTTCGGCGTTGACAACGATGCACCGGTGGCCGACAGGCTCAACTGGTTGAGCTGGGTGGTGATGGTTGCCGAGTCTGAGGGTTTTTCGTGGGCGCATTGGCAGATGTATAACAACACCGCGGCGGCTAAAGGCATGGGCCCATGGACTCAAACCGAAATCAACAATCCCTCGCTACGAACATTTGATAGTGATGTAGTGGATGCGCTGACAACTTTCTACGAAGCGGAGGGTGGTAATCAATTTGGTGATGTGGCGGTAGAAAGTGAAAATTCAGGCTTCACCGGCAGCGGCTATATCACTTTTCCTGCCGGCGCATTTGGCGGCGGTGAGTTTGCCAATCAAGCCATTTTTATTCCGCGCCAGGATACTTATAACTTGACCTTTCGTTATGCCAGTGATGTTGCGCGAACAATTAATATTGTTACCACCGATAATAACGGCGTTAACGCCCACACTATTGCAGCTGAAACATTCCCAGCAACCGGCGGCTTCAATGTTTGGGCCACCCACACGGTTAACGCATTGATTGAGCCTGGCGACTCCATCATTATTAAGCTGGTCTCGGCTAGCGAGCAAGGTCCGAATATCGACTCGTTTTCAGTTACGCAGTAATTTCGTGCAGCAAGCTTGAGCCGTCCGCCGGCTCTTTGCAAACAGTGTAAATCGTTCACTGGTGCAAGGTTGTTAGCGTGACCAGTTGCTTACTGTAGGGTAAGTCTCACAAGGTAAATGCCTATATCCCGATGGGTGCTTTGGGACTTGCCTGATTGCGTAAGTGGTCTAAATCATTAAGAATTAATTATTGATAACAATAACTTGTCACTTCACTTTATAGAGATAAAAATGCTAATAAAACTGATGGGCAGCAAAATGTTGACTACGTCGAAGCTCTGTTTTACTGCTACCTTCGTTTCTGTTGTATTTTCCAATAGTGTATTTTCGCAAACCGAAGAGCCGGCAATCCAAGAGGTTGTGGTATTCGGTGTTAAAGAAAGTCTAAAGAAAGCGATTGATCTCAAGCGTGAATCTGGCCAATTAATTGACGCGATTAGTGCCGAAGATATTGGCAAATTTCCCGATTTAAATATTGCTGAATCGCTGGCGCGCATTACCGGTGTGCAGTTGTCTCGAGGGTCCGATGTTTCTGCTGGCGATTCCAGTGGTTCTGGAGCGGGGCAGCAGGTGTCTATAAGAGGCATTAGGCCAGATTTGAATAGGGCAACCATCAACGGCCAGTCTCTGGGCACAACCACTGGCGGTCGTAACTTCAACTTTCAGACGCTCTCACCGGGGCTAGTCTCCAGACTAGAAGTTTATAAAACGCCAAGCGCGAGTATGACAGAGGGATCGCTGGGCGGCACGGTCAATATGGTTACGCACAAGCCGTTAGCGATTGGTAAGCAAAGGTTAAATATAACTGGCAAGATGTTTGATAACCAAATGGCAGACGATACTGGTGCATTGTTTGCCGGTTTGTACAGTAATGTTTATCTTGATGGTACTTTTGGCGTGCTGGTTAGCTACAACTATTCCGACAATACCAAACGTCGCGACCGCTATGAATCCTTTGGCTGGGAAAATAATACGACTACAAGTCCTGCATCAGCTACACCCGGAGTTGTTGGATTTGCGCCACGCGATATTCGTCATCAAATACGTATAGAAGCACAAGAGATTAATGGCGGCAATGTCGCCTTGCAGTGGTTGCCAACCGAGAACTTAGAGTTGGGGCTCAATTACTTTTTTTCCGAGCTCGAGAATCACTCATATGGTCCGCAAACGATCTTACAAATGTTTGAGAGTCGTGGTGGTTTTGACGGCCGCCTCGCTGGCGACACCTTTGTTACGGGTTCGGTCGATGGCGCTGCGGGAACCCCTCATAGGCTCGCTTATTTCGATCGCACCTATGTAAACAGCATCGATATTCTAGTGTTGGATGCCGAGTGGGCGATGGATGATACAACGATTTCTGTGTCAGTCGGTACGACTCAGGGCGAGCAAAAGCTCGAGCCCAGTCTGTTTTTTCAAGTTGGCAGCTCGCATGAAATGGCATATGACTTTAGTAGTACCGGTTTGCCCGATATTAAAACAACTGCCAATGCCGCGCCTGGCGAGACACTTGATACTATCGAGTATGGACAGGGTCTTGATTTCGCCACAGCCTCGGATTATGGATTTACTGCGCTTTCGAACGCAGGCGGTGGCTTTAAAGACCAAGAGACGTTTTTCGCGATTGATGTCGATACACAAGTTTATGATTCATTCCTTACAGCGATCAAATTCGGAACCAAATTCCGTGATCGCTCCAACGATACGATTTCAGCCGTCGACAAGACTATTGACCGCATGGGTTTAAACTTGGCTGATTTTCTAGCTGAGCCCTTTACTGATTATGCATTTGGTCACAGCGGTGGCCAGCCATCGGTGCTGCCCAATATTGACTCGGCACTGGTTTACGATACCTACGGCAGCGATCTGTTTGACGGAGTTACCGCTGATGATGTAAGTCGGAAAAGTGCGAACTCATTTATTGAAGAAAGTATTTCAGCGGTTTACCTCCAGCTTGACTTTGAAGCTGGACTCGCAAGAGGTGATTTTGGTATTCGCGTTGTTAATACAGATCAGCGTAATGAAGGTTTTTCTGTAGTCGATGGCACCGACCCTGCGGATGCGCCGCTGATTGAAGACGGTCAAAAATACACCGATTACTTACCTAGTCTTAATATACGCTATAACGTCTCCGACAAATATGTAGTACGAGCAGGGGTGTCTAAAACTATGTCCCGTTCACCTTTTCGTGAGTTAAGTATTGGCGTTCGATTGAACGAAGCGGCGTCGACTGGTGTTGCGGGCAACCCCCAGCTTGAACCTTACCGAGCCAATCAATACGATTTATCGTCGGAATGGTATTTTGAAGAAGGCGCAATTTTATCTGCTGCTATTTTCTACAAAGATGTAGGGTCTTATGTTATCAGCGCTCAAGTACCGGAAATAATAAACGGTAATGAGTTTGCTATAAGGACTTTCGAAAATGGCAATGGTGCGACGATTAAGGGATTAGAGTTAGCGATTCAAAAAAACTTTGATCAGCTGCCTGGCTGGTTAAGTGGTTTTGGTGCGGTTTTTAATTACACCTACTCCGATAGTGAAACGGATGAGCTGGATAATAATGGCAATGCGCTTCCGCTTGAGGGACTATCTGAAAACTCTTTCAACGCCATTGCATTTTGGGAAAATGACAATTTCTCTGCGCGAATCGCCTATAACTATCGCGATGAGTTTTTGGTTTTTAGCCGAAGCCTCGCGCAAGGATTACCCGTTTATCGAGAGGATTTTGGCGCGCTTGATTTTTCAATGAACTATAGAGTACCTAAAACACGTTTATCGTTTCAGCTCGAAGGCACCAACCTTGGCGACGAAAAAACGGTTGATTATGCAGGTATTTCGGAGCGCTTAGTTTCGCAGCATATGTCAGGTCGTCGATTCGCACTGGGCTTTAGGTACCGCTTTTACTAGCCGCTCGGTTTAAGGAATTAATGATGGCAACTTTACCGCGTGATTTTGCAATGTTGAGCAAGCGGCAGTTTATTCGAGCATTAGGTAATGTTGCGGCCGCAGGCGCGGTGGCAGCAAACCCTATGTTGGCTTATGCACAGAAAGTGCGGCCGCCAGTTGACGATGTACTAGCTAACTATGGCGGCATTGAAGACAGCGCAGCATGGCGTGCACAAGCTGCAAATAATATAGAAACGTTGCGAAAAGGAAATTTCGGTATTCAGGTGCTCGATGCGAGTGGCAAGCCAGTACCTAATGTAGAGCTACATGCCAAGCTCTATAGGCACGATTTTGGTTTTGGTGCTGCATTGCGACTGCCTAGATTGTTCGACAAAAAATATTCGAATGAACTCAGGGCACAATACCTTGAAATTTGTCAGCAACAATTTCATAAATTTACACCGGTTAATGCGCTTAAATGGAAGCATTTCGAAAAGCATGAGCCATATATTGAATCTTTTTTGGCGTGGAGTGAATCGATATCGGCTCCGGTGCGAGGCCACTGTTTGTACTGGCCCAGTTTTAGGCGCGTTCCTAAAGACATTCAAAACTACCGCGACAATGAGAAGCAATTTGCCAAAGTGTTGTTGGCACATGGCCAGCGCATGGCAAAGAAATATGGCGATCCTGTCACCGAGTGGGACGTACTGAACGAGCCGTTTAGAGACAATGAATTTATGGAAATTCTCGGCAAGGACGTGGTGATTGATTGGTTCAAGGCTGTTGAAAAGTCCAATCCGAAAGTCATTCGCTATATAAACGACTATGGCATTTTAACTAAGAATACTAAAAAACATCGTGATTTCTATTTTGATTATATTCAACGGTTGTTAAGGAAAAATACGCCGGTTCAAGGTATTGGTTTTCAGTCACATATACCGCAAGGTGTTAAGCCAACGGCGCCAGAAAAATTATTGTCGATTATGGATCGCTTTCAAACACTTGGCTTACCGCTTCAAGTCACTGAATTTGACTTTGAACATAATGATGAATTTTTTCAGGCGCGCTACACGCATGATTTTCTAACCGCGGTATTTAGTCATCCTGCTATGGTCGGTTTAGTCAATTGGACGCCCTTTGAGTTTGCTGTAAATAGCGTGTCAAAACCCGCTGCGGCGTTATACGACAGATCTTTACGTAGGAAACCGAACGGTGATGTGTGGCATGACTTAATCAACAAAGCATGGTCAACCGACATCAAGTTAGTCTCAGATAAAGAGGGTATGGTTTATTTTCGAGGCTTTAAAGGGTTATATCATATCAATGCGGCGGCAGGTTCAATGTCAAGCCGCTTTAAATTGCAATTAAAAGATGCCAACGTTTTGGCTGAAATAAATTTTTCTTAAATGAGTGTTTTTAAATTATGTTATTAAATTTACGACCCGCTAGACAATTGGGCTACAAGTTTTTTGCTACGTTTGGTTTTGTATTAGGCGTCGCGTTAACTGCTTATGGTGTAAATAGTTATGCCGATTCAGAGGCGAGCGTTTCAGTTGTTCCAAAAACCGAAAAGCAAATTAAAAAATTGGTGCGCAAGCAATTACGCAGCATGACAATCGAAGAAAAAGTCGGCCAAATGACACAGGTCAATATCGGTGTTTTGATCGACAATAAAGTCAAAGACCGGGTCGCATTTGATGAAGAAAAAATGTCCGAAGCATTTGATAAATACAAAGTAGGCTCTGTACTCAATTCTATATCCCGAGCGTTAACGCTTAGCGAATGGCATGGTGTAATCAATGCGATTCAGGACAAAGCGCTGTCGAGCGAGCAAGCGATACCAGTACTCTACGGTGTTGATGCTATTCATGGTGTTACTTACACGCAGGGTTCAACGTTATTCCCGCATAACATTGGTCTCGCAGCCAGTCGTGATTTGGCTCTGGTAAAGCAAGCCACTAAAGCGACAGCAATGGAAGTGAGAGCAACGGGTGTTCGCTGGAATTTTGATCCGGTACTCGATGCGGGACGCAATCCGTTGTGGTCTCGTTTTGAAGAAACTTTTGGTGAAGATGTCGTCCTGACAAGTGATATGGGTGTTGCTACGGTGCAAGGCTATGAGGAAGATGGTCTCGAAAATATAACCGCCGTTGCCTCCTGCATGAAGCACTTTGTCGGTTATTCAGATCCGGCGAACGGTAAAGATAGAACGCCTGCGTATATCCCCGATATTGAATTGTGGAAGCATTATATTCCTCAGTTTAAAGCGGCGATTGAAGCGGGTTCCTCTACTATCATGATTAACTCAGCATCGCTTAACGGCATGCCTGTTCATGCTAATAAATACTTGTTAACCGACGTGCTGCGCAAACAGCTCGGCTTTAAAGGTCTGATCTTGTCGGATTGGGAAGACGTTATTCGTTTACATACACGGCACAATATTGCAGAAACTCCGGAAGAAGCAGTGAGGTTGGCCATTGAGGCAGGCCTCGATATGAGCATGGTACCTCATGACTTTTCGTTTGCAGAAATCTTAGTGAAGTTGGTAAAAGACGGCACGATAACTGAAAAGCGCATTGATCAATCGGTGGCGATTATTCTTACGTTAAAGCATCGTTTGGGGCTCTTTGATAATGCCTACCCTGAACCTGCCGCCTTCGCTAATTTTGGCAAGCCAGAGTACCAGCAGCTGGCGCTTGATGCGGCGGTTGATTCGATTACTCTTTTGAAAAACACTAACAATTTACTGCCATTGCCTGCGAAGTCAAAAATATTACTGGCGGGTCCTGCCGCTCGTAACCTCGGCGCACTGCATGGCAGCTGGTCATACTCTTGGCAGGGCGACCAAGAAAAAAATTACCCAGATACAACGCTATCGCTGGCGGATGCATTAAGTGAGAAGTTTGGAAGTGCACTTACTGTGATGGGCTTTCCAAAATATTCGGACGCTAGAAATTATGATGCCCAGAAACTCAAGCAGCTGGCAAAAAAGGCGGACTATATTGTCTTAGCTTTAGGAGAGCCTGCTTACGCCGAGTCGCCTGGAGCACTCGATGATTTGCGCTTGCCTTTAAATCAAATTCAGCTTGCACAAGCGGCACATGCGACAGGTAAACCTGTAGTGCTGGTGTTAGCGGAAGGACGGCCAAGAATTGTTGCCGACATTGTTGAGGAGTCTGGCGCGATTTTGCAGACCTATCGACCAGGTAGTAAAGGCGCTCGAGCTATCGCTGGCGTTCTGACTGGCGAATTTAATCCGAGCGGTGTGCTGCCTTACAGTTACCCTCAATATACGGGTGATATAACGCCTTATGATCGTCGTGTTCTGACAAACGTCCAGCAATTGACCCCCGGTAAAATAACCAGAAACGGTTACAAACCACAGTGGCCATTTGGCTTTGGGCTGAGCTATTCGACATTTGCATATTCCAACCTTTCGCTAAGCCAGTCGACAATGAAAAAGGATGAGTCGGTTCGGGTATCTGTGACGGTTAAAAATACCAGTGATCGAGACGGCAAGCATGCGGTCGAGCTATATATGAGCGATTTATATGCATCGCTTAGTCCTTCAAACAAACGATTGAAAAAGTTTACCAAGATATTTCTCCGCGCAGGTGAACATAAGGTCGTGCATTTTGATTTACATAAACAAGATCTTGAGTTTGTTGATGCATCACTGAAGCGTGTTGTCGAGCCTGGCGATTTCAAGATACAAATCGGTGACCTTGAAAAAGAATTAGAATTTTTGTGAACATTTAAAAACGTATCTAGCAGTTTATAAAACTGGATAATTATTTAAAAATTATTGACGTACCAGTGTTTCAGTATTAATTAAGGTGAAGTATGAAATTTAAAATGACCTGTTATAAAAAAAATAATATCGCTAACAGATATGTGTCGAGTTTTCTCTGGAGCTGCGTAAGAAGTTTTGCACCACTAACGAAGTGTTTTTCTTCAACATTACGTTTGATATTCGTGTGTATGCTGGCGATTTTTTCGCTTACAGCTATGGCTAAATCCGATCGAATGAATGTTATTTACATTTTGACTGATGATCAGCGCTACGATGAAATGGGCTTTCTTAACCCAGTCATTAGCACGCCGAATATGGATAAGCTGGCACAGGAAGGTGTTCATTTTGCCAATAGCTTTGTAACTACCTCGCTGTGTTCGCCGAGTCGCGCGACAATATTGACGGGGCTGTATATGCATAACCATGGCGTGGTTGATAACAATGCGGCGCCCAAAGAGGGCACCGTGTTTTTCCCCGAGTATCTGCAGGAAGCCGGTTATGAAACAGCCTTAGTAGGCAAATGGCATATGGGCGAACATGCTTCGGCTAACAGAAAGTTGGATGACCCACAGCCGGGATTCGATCATTGGGTGAGTTTTGCAGGGCAGGGCGAGTATTACCCAGTTATGAAAAACGGTAAGCCGAATAAAATCAACGTTAACGGCAAGCAGGTTAACCAGCAGGGCTATATAACCGATGAGCTTACTGATTATGCGCTTGACTGGTTAAATAAAAGAGAGGCTTCACCAACCGCTGACAAACCTTTCTTCCTATATTTATCGCACAAGGCGGTGCATGCCAATTTCGCTCCTGCCAAGCGCCATGAAAAGCAATATGAGGGCAAGAAGATACCAGTACCTGCAAGCCAGGCTGATACCGAAGAAAACTATAAGGGAAAGCCACTGTGGGTTAAAAATCAGCGTAATAGCTGGCACGGTGTCGACTTCCCCTATCATAGTTCGTTAGATGTGCAGGATTATAAAATGGAGTATCACCGAGCCTTATCGGCGGTTGATGACAGCATAGGGCGACTGTTGGAGTGGCTCGAAGAAAGCGGCCTGGCCGACAATACGATTGTGATGCTGATGGGTGATAACGGGTTTATGTTTGGTGAGCACGGCCTTATCGATAAGCGTAATGCTTATGAAGAGTCAATGCGTGTGCCATTGTTAGCCTATGGCCCTGGTTTAAAAGCTAATCATAGAGTTGAGCAGATTGTTGCCAATATTGATATTGCTCCGACTATTTTGGATATTGCTGGAATCGAATCACCTGATTATTTTGAAGGTCGTAGTTTTTACCCGTTGGCAAAGGGAGATGCTGTTGAAGAATGGCGTGATGAACTACTGTACGAATACTATTGGGAGTTTAATTACCCGAGCACTCCCACCACCTTTGCACTGCGAACGGACAACTATAAGTTTGTAACCTACCACGGCATTTGGGATCTTGAAGAGCTTTATAACATTAAAGATGATCCGCGCGAGATGAACAACCTTATTCATGACCCTGACTACTTAGGTGTGGTCGCTGAGTTAAGACAGCGATTATTTAAGCAATTATCGAATAGTAGTGGGCAGCTTGTTGTTCCTTACACCGAGCGTTTTAGTTCGGGCGCGGTGTTTAGAAATCGATCGGGCTCAACCTCTGCTGAGTTTCCTGATGAGGTGTTGAGAGATGGCGTAGAAAAAGATTTACGTTACTTTATGATGCCGGATAAAAAGCGCGCGGGTTGGAAAAAAAGAAAAGTGTCTCTCAATAATTAGTGCGTAATGATTAGTGCATAATAAATAGTGCGTAACAA
>CAXAHI010000036.1:0-20433 GCA_963968645.1 uncultured Gammaproteobacteria bacterium
TTTGCTTCGCTAATGGCTTTTGTTTCGCTAATGGCTTCAGCTTCAGGGGTGCTTTGATGATTAGTGTCAGTTATATCGTCATTAATGGCATTATCGGTATCAGATACTGTATTGGAATCAGCAGCTACCTCAACAGTTACCTCTGAAGAGGTATCTTGTTCGGGTGTATTCTTATTCCCGCGTTTAAGAAAGCCCAGCATAAATCGTCTCGTTTGTTCGTCTGTAGGGTGTAGATTGTGTGTAAGAATTATGAAGATTGGGTCGTAGAGCGCTTATGTCGTTCTTTGTGCTCACTCGCGTATAATCAGCCTTCGCAATAATAGATATCCTATCACTTATCTTTTGTATCGATAGCTGTATCTCAAACATTTTATGATGTAATTTAAACGATATGAAACGCAAAACGCCTAAAAAATCTACACTCTCATCGATTCGCATTATTGCGGGCCAATGGCGTGGTCGAAAATTGCCCGTTGCAGAGATTGATGGCTTAAGGCCGACCGGTGATCGCATTAGAGAAACGCTATTTAATTGGCTTGATGCTGAGATTGATGGCGCTCGGTGTTTGGATTTATTTGCTGGTAGTGGCGTTTTGGGGCTTGAGGCTTTATCGCGAGGTGCTGGGCAGGTTACAGCGCTCGATTCCAGCCGTGTAGCTGTGAGTGCTTTAGTAGAGGCCGCTAGGCTACTAGACACCTCAAAATTACAGGCCAAGCAAATGGATGCCATAGAATGGTTAAAGTCTAAGCCGATGGGACCTTTTGACTTGGTTTTTATTGATCCGCCTTTTCAGGCTGGCATGCTCGATGAATCTTTGGCGCTCTTAGCGGCTTCGAATTGCTTAGCAGCGGGGGCGTTAATTTATATTGAGCGAGATTGTAATGATGATCCTCCTCAATTACCTACTGGCTGGCAAGTGCATAAAGATAAAGTGGCTGGTAATGTGAGTTATGCCCTCTATCGAGTTGATGCTGAAGATTAATTTAAGTGATTGAGCCAAAATCCATTAGCGTTTAACATTCCGTCTTCGCAAAGTAGGAATACTGTTTATATGAGCCGAGTTGTTTACCCAGGGACATTTGATCCCATTACTAATGGTCATGTTGATCTCGTCGAACGAGCGTCGAAATTATTTGATGGTGTTGTGGTGTGTGTTGCCGCAAGCAGCAAAAAAAAGCCGATGTTCACCACCGCTGAGCGCGTCGACATGGCGAAGCTAGCCACTGCGCATATTCCGAATGTGACGGTAACGGGTTTCGATAAGTTATTAACGCACTTTCTTGAAGACCTCGGTGAGACCGTCGTGCTTAGGGGCTTAAGAGCCGTGTCGGATTTTGAATATGAATTCCAATTAGCGAATATGAATCGCGCCATTAAACATGATTTTGAAACCGTGTTTCTTACCCCGGGTGATCACCTCACCTATATTTCATCGACCTTAGTGAGAGAGATTGCTTCGCTGCATGGTGATGTCTCTAAGTTTGTACCCGCTCCAGTATTAGCCGCCATTAATAAAAAAATTAACGCTTAATGTTTAAATTACTCGCTTGTCAAAATGCCGCTGTATTATTTACTGCGGCATTTTTATTGTCTGGCTGTACAGAAACATCGCCTTCGCAAGAAAACAAAACTAATGATTTTAATGGTGGCGCCAACGTTAGCGCTCAAGAAAGCCAAGCTAAAGATTTAGCACCAGAGCCAGAAAGCAATATTGTTAGTTTAAAAGCTAGCGATAATTTTGCTATGAATAAAATAGCAACGGGCAAACAATTTATGGCGGTGACGGCAAATCCGCATGCAACAAAAGCGGCTTATGCGGTTTTAGAAAAAGGCGGTTCTGCTATTGATGCGGCTATTGCTGCACAAATGGTGTTGGGTTTAGTTGAGCCGCAGTCGTCAGGTATTGGTGGCGGCGCCTTTATGTTGTACTGGGATCAGCGTACTCAAAAATTAACAGCCTACGACGGGCGCGAAACGGCACCAATGGCGGCGGATGAAAATTTATTTATAAGTCAAAGCGGCAAGCCTATCGGTTTTTTTGATGCTGTTATTGGCGGTAAAAGTGTTGGCGTTCCTGGTGTAGTGAAAATGTTAGAGGATGCGCATAAGGAATATGGCGTAGCATCATGGTCTTCGTTATTTAATGATGCTATCCGTTTGTCGACGTCAGGTTTCGCTGTTTCGGAGCGATTGAATACCTTAATTAAAAACGTACCTAAGGTTGACGATCGTGAGCATATAGCTAATTATTTATTTGATAGTAGTGGCGAACCGTTATTTATTGGCGCCACTTTAAAAAATCCAGAGTATGCGAAAACACTAAAAATATTAGCGCAAAATGGCAGTGAGCCATTTTATCTCGGTCAGCTTGCCCAGCAAATGGTAGAGGTAACAAAGAACGATAAAAATTCAGGAGCGTTATCGTTAACTGATTTTTTTCTTTATGAGGCTAAGCAGCGCGCGCCACTATGCAAAGAAATATTAAATTATAAAATCTGCGGTATGGGGCCTCCATCGTCGGGGGCGAGTACGACATTAGCGATATTGGGCATACTAGAAAACCTTGCAAATGACGGTGAAAACAATAAAGAAAGTTTTAATGCGCATTATTTTACTGAAGCTTCGCGCTTAGCTTTTGCCGACCGCAATACGTATATTGCCGATCCTGATTTTATTAATGTGCCTGTTACGCAGCTATTAGATAGCGATTATTTGCAGCAGCGTAGTCAGTTGGTGTCTGACGATAGGCCAATGGATACAGTAGCTGCGGGTCAATTTAATACGCCGGATATTGGCCAGTATTTAATGCAGCCTAGTCCGGAGTTAGTTTCAACCACACACTTGAGCATCGTAGATCAATATGGCAATGCCGTAAGCATGACCAGTAGCATTGAAACCGCTTTTGGTTCGCGATTAATGGTCGGCGGTTTTATTTTAAATAACCAACTAACGGATTTTTCTTTTGTGCCGCGCACTAGCGATAAAGTATTAGTGGCTAATCGTGTACAAGGCGGTAAGCGCCCCCGTAGTTCTATGTCGCCAATGATTGTGTTTAATACTGACAGTGAAAATAATAAGCCGATTTTAATTATTGGTTCGCCGGGTGGTAAAAAAATAATTCCTTATGTGGCGCGCGTTTTATATGAGGTATTGTTTTTTGATAGTACGTTAGCTGAAACGATTGAGCGGCCGCATATTTTAAATACTGGGCGACAGCTAGAAGTTGAAAAAGGTGTGAGTCAAGATATGCTTGCGGCGTTAAAGGCGCTTGGCCATCAGCCAGTAGTTAAATCGCAAACCAGCGGCTTGCATGCAATAGGTCGACAAGATGATGGTTGGTTGGGTGTTGCTGATCCGCGCCGCGAAGGTGTGGCGTTAGGGAAGTAACCAAAGCTAATAATTAGCTTTGGCATTGAGGGCAGTAAAAAGTACTGCGTTGCCCAAGGCGTATTAATTTAATGGGCGTTTTACATTGCGTACAGGGTTGATCGTTGCGACCATACACGCGAAGTGTTTGCTGAAAATAGCCTGGCTTACCATCGCCGCCAACAAAATCTCTCAACGTTGTGCCACCCATTTCAATAGAAGCTTTTAATACGTCAATAATATTGGTGGCGAGTAGCTCGCACTCTTTTCTGGTTAATCTACCTGCCGCTCTGCCTGGACGAATACCGCTAATAAATAAGGCTTCGTTGGCGTAGATATTTCCTGCACCAACCACGATATGGTTATCCATAATAAAGTTTTTTACAGGCACCTTTTTTTTGCGCGAGGATTTAAAAAGGTGCTCGCCGTTAAAACGCTCTTCAAAAGGCTCTGGCCCTAATTTATTAAGCAGTGCATGCTCGAGTGGATTTTTTCCAAGCCAGAGTACTGAGCCAAAACGACGAGGATCGTTAAAGCGTAAGCAAAGCTTATTAGGTAATTGAAAGTCAACGTGGTCATGTTTTTCTACCGGCGTCTTTTGCTCAACAATACGTAAGCTGCCAGACATGCCTAAGTGAATCATAAAAAAACCATGATCCAATTCGAATAATAAGTATTTTGCTCGTCGAGAAATAGAGCGAACGGTATGTCCGTTAATCTTTTTTTCAAAGTCGTTTGGAATAGGCCAGCGAAAACGGCGCTCACGAATAATAACTTGAGCGATTTTTTTCTTGGCAACAAAAGGATCTATGCCGCGTCGGGTGGTTTCTACTTCGGGTAGCTCAGGCATATTTTTTCATTCTGGAAGCGTGGGTTCTGGTTCTTTTTGTGCTTTTCCTTTTTATTTCCTTTTTATGGGCAATAAAAAACCCGCAAGCAAGGCGGGTTTTTTTAGGCGCAAATAAAGACTACTTTATTTTGCCTTCTTTATATGCAACATGCTTACGTACAACGGGGTCATATTTCTTGACTTCCATTTTTTCTGGCATGGTGCGTTTGTTTTTATCAGTCGTGTAAAAGTGGCCAGTGCCTGCTGATGAATTTAAACGAATTTTTTCTCTCATAGCTACAATCTCTATTCTTTAAATAATGTTAAACGGTTTCGCCGCGACCACGAAGCTCAGCAACAATCACATCAATACCTTTTTTGTCGATAATACGCATGCCTTTAGAAGATACACGTAAGCTGACAAAACGTTTTTCGGCTTCTAACCAAAAACGATGGCGATGCAAATTCGGCAAAAAGCGACGCTTAGTACGGTTTTTTGCATGCGATACATTGTTGCCCGTTATTGGGCGCTTGCCTGTTACTTGACAAACTTTGGACATCTTAATTCTCCGGAGTATGAGTTCGTTGTGACCTTGGCCGCAACGACATACGCGATTATATGTTTCAGGCGGACGATAGGTTGACCACACTGTAAAAAGAGCGCGACTTTATAACAGAACGAGGCGGTCGAAACAAGGATTATGTCTTTAAAGGAGTGAAATCAGTATCAAATCATCCCCATTTCGGCCATTGAGACCGTAATTGAGCCTGCAACGATAATATGGTCGAGCATCCGAATATCGATTAATGCGAGCGCTTTGCCTAATTGAGTGGTCATTTTCTTGTCTGCTTGGCTGGGTTCTGCACAGCCTGATGGATGATTATGAGCAAATATGACGGCGGCGGCATTATGCTGAATGCAGGCTCTAATGACCTCGCGAGGATAAACACTGGCTTGGTCGATGGTGCCGTAAAATAATGCTTCGCTGGCTATAACTCGATGCTGATTATCCAAAAATAAACACCAGAATACTTCACGTTGCTCATTGGCGAGTACGTTTAACAAGTAGCTTTGAGTGTCTTTGGGGCTTGTTAAGGCAGAGTCGCGTTGCAGTGTTTCCATCATCGCGCGACGAGATAATTCAAATACCGCCTGCAAAGCGGCATATTTAGCGTCGCCCATGCCTGCTGTAGCAGTAAATTCTTGTCTCGAGGCATTGAGTAAGCCTTTAATACCAGAAAACCGCTCGAGAAGTTCTCGACCAAGATCAACAGCTGTTTTGCCGCGGATACCGGTTCTTAGAAATACAGCGAGTAATTCGGCATCTGATAACGCGGGAGCGCCTTTGTTAAGGAGTTTTTCGCGAGGTCTTTCGGCCAAAGGCCAATCTATAATTGCCATAACATCTTCCTTGATTGTATTGGTTGTGGTTGCTCGTAATAGTGTGTACTCGCAATCCTAAGCGCGCTAATGTAAGGTTGCGCATCATTTGTCGCGGATACAAAACCGCTAAACAGCGTCCAATGCTGAAGATTGTTTATACAGCATGCCGGGCATTCAGTCATTCATTGTCGATATATTGATCAAGAATTTATGCAATCACTTCAAAATAAACGTTTGTTGTTGGGTATTACTGGCGGAATAGCGGCTTATAAAAGTCCCGATTTGGTTCGTCGCCTTCGAGATGCTGGCGCTGAAGTGCGTGTGGTTATGACGCGAGGTGCTTGTGAGTTCATTACGCCATTGACCTTACAGGCAGTATCGGGGAATCGCGTACACAACAGTTTATTAGATGCCGATGCAGAAGCGGCAATGGGTCATATTGAGTTGGCACGATGGGCAGATGCCATCGTTATTGCGCCAGCGACCGCCGATTCACTGGCGCGTTTTTCTGTGGGGCGCGCCGATGACTTACTCACGACATTATTGCGAGCGAGCGATGCTCCTGTCTTGGTTGCACCGGCGATGAATCAAGCCATGTGGCGTGATGAGGCGACACAGCAGCACTATAAGGCCTTGTTAGGCCGAGGATATCACTTTATTGGGCCTGCTGAAGGCGCGCAAGCCTGCGGTGATACAGGCGCTGGTAGAATGAGTGAGCCGTTAGAAATAGCTGAGCAAGTTGCTGCTTTATTTAAAACGGAGTCATTATCTGGGCAGCATGTTGTTATTACGGCTGGGCCCACGCGAGAATTGATTGATCCTGTACGCTATGTCAGTAACTTTTCGACCGGCAAAATGGGCTTTGCTCTAGCGCAGGCGGCAATTGAGGCTGGCGCTAAAGTCACGTTAATCGCAGGCCCGGTAGATTTACCTACGCCAGATCGTGTTAATCGCATTGATGTTATCTCTGCTAGCGATATGCTTAAGGCGGTAGAAAGTGTTGTGCCTTGCACGACGTTGTTTATTGCTTCAGCCGCGGTTGCCGATTTTCGTCCGGCGACATCGGCCGATCAAAAAATCAAGAAAACCCGCGACAGTGAAACCATGACGCTCGAGATGGTTAAGAATCCAGATATTCTTGCGACGGTTGCTAATGCAGATAATGCGCCTTTTACAGTTGGCTTTGCGGCCGAGACGGAGGATTTAATTCCTCACGCTAGGGATAAATTAGTGCGTAAAGGTATCAATATGATAGTCGTCAATGATGTCTCGCGTGATGATATTGGTTTTGCTTCGAATACTAATGAAGTAACCGTACTGTTTAACCCAGCATCTACTCAGCATTTAGCTCATCACTTAGAAAGTGATCCTATTCATATTGATAAATGCGATAAACAACATTTGGCGCGCCGTTTAATTGAATTAATTGCCTCACAGCAAACGCCTTAGCGAATACATTAGCGAATACCTTCAGTTCGTTTAAGGAAGAGCAAAATGCCTGCAGCGGTTTTTAGATGGTAGTTGAGGCACTTTATTATTGGATGCAAAGATAATTAAGAATGCATTCTATGTCTGCTATAAATACTTCAGGTGGCTATGAATAAATCTTCAAGGCATAACCCGTTACACAAGAAACGCTCAAGTCATCCATCCTCACGGCGCCTTACCCATTGGCCAAGTATTTTACTGGTGGTCTTGCCTAGCTTAGCGGTTATTGCGCTCTATTTTTTCATTTATCTCCCACTCACAGTTAACCAAGCTGCATCACAGCGTGCTAATGATTTAGCGCATGCCAAGGTCGTAGCCCTAAATAGTAACCTTAAACAATTGGCCGATCATATTGATGGCTTAGCACGGCTTTCTGAAGTGCGCCTAGCAATACAGACGCATGATGAAGCTATGTTGCAGCAGCTCGCTGAGCAGTTTGCACTAGGCTTTACCGATGTGAGTCGTTTAGCACTGTTTCCTTTGGGTGAGCTGGGCGTGGCAAGTCTTGGTAGCTTTAAGACGCAAGTGCATAACAATATTGAAAAGGATTTATTGCGCCGTGCTATGGCAGGTAGTCAGGCGACAGCGGCCGGAGGTGTTGAGCTTGATACTTATTTGATAAACGGTCAGCAGGTATTGAGTTTGGCAAGACCTATACAAGTCGATGGACGTAATGTTGGCGCGATTTTACTGACCTTAAAAGCACAGTGGCTCGCTTCGCAATTTATTGAATCGGCATCAGTGAATAATCGCTCTGGTGTGATGGCTTTGGTTTATGAAATGGATGCAAGAACGCCCATTCTTTTAGCAGCAACAAAGTCTTTGCCTTCACTTAAGGGCGCCGAAGTGGGAACTGCTCCACTTGCTGCTAATGCAAAAATTAAAGTTAACTATTATGTTTTTAAACCAGAAACTGCTTTTGGTGTGGAGTCGATACTCTTATTAGTGGTATTACTTTCGGCGATGATCTTATCGTTAACAGCCTTGCTGTTTTTGTTTCGCTCAATGCGCTCTCAAGCGATTACTGCCGACTCATCTGAGCTGGCTAGAAACAATAATGAGCCATTGGATGCTGCAACAAAATTGGGAGCTGCAACAAAAGAGACGGCCGTAAAGCGTGCCGATTCGAGCAATGCTTCTCGCTGGGTTAATCCACAAGTGCCCAGTGGTATGGAAGTTGAGGGCGATGAAGGTAGCCTTGAAATATGCTCGATACCGGCATATATTTTCAGAGCCTATGATATTCGTGGTGATGCCAGCACTGAGCTTGATGATGAAACCGTGCAGCAGATGGGCTTAGCGATTGGTACCACAGCGATTAGGGCTGGTCAGCGTCACTTAGTGATTGGCCGAGATGGAAGGTTATCTTCGGAGCGTATTTATCACGCATTAGCCAAAGGATTGTTAGCTTCTGGCTGCGATGTTATTGGTGTTGGCTTGGTGGCAACGCCAATGATGTATTTTGCTTGTGAGTGGCTAGAGACGCAGGCTGGTGTGATGATTACAGGCAGTCACAACGGCCCCGCTGTAAATGGTTTAAAGATAGTGTTAAGCGGCCAGTCGTTAGCCGAACAACAAATTAAAGCGCTGCATACGCTTATTGCGGGCAAAGATTTTGAGCAAGGTGAGGGGGTTTTATCGGAACAAAATATTGCCGATGCCTATGTTGATCGTATTGCTGAAGACGTAGTGGTTGCCGCACCCATTAAAGTGGTGCTTGATTGCTGTAATGGCGCGGCGAGCGACATTGCACCAAGGTTGTTTAGTGCGTTGGGCTGTGAAGTGTTGCCGTTGTTTGCTGAAGTTGATGGCAGCTTTCCAAATCATGCCCCCGACCCTTCTGCGCAAGGAAGCTTGGACGCTTTAATTAATGAAGTGAGCCAGAAGCAAGCTGATCTTGGCTTGGCCTTTGATGGCGATGCGGATCGTATGGTCGCCGTGACTGCTGCGGGTAAGGTGGTGAGTGCCGATCAAATGTTAATGCTCTTTGCAAAAGACGTGTTGACCCGTAATCCGGGTGCCGATGTTGTTTACGATATTAAATGTTCGCGTCACTTGAATCAGCTAATTGCTAGTCATGGCGGTCGTCCCGTGATGTCTAAGTGTGGTCATTCGCTTATAAAACAAAAAATGATAGAAACGGGGGCGCTGTTGGGTGGAGAGTTTACCGGTCACTATTGTTTTAAAGAGCGTTGGTATGGATTTGATGACGGCTTATATAGTGGAGCTCGTCTAATTGAGTTTTTGACCATGGAAGGCACAACGCTTGAAGCGGTTGTTGCTGATCTTCCTATCAGCTTGAATACGGTAGAGGTCCATTTACCCGTTGATGAAGACCGTAAGTTTGCAGTTGTTGAAGCACTGCAGCTAGAACTAGAGCAGGGTCTTAGCGCTGATGATGGTCAGATTACTTTATTAGACGGTGTAAGAGTAGATTACGCCGCTGGCTGGGGCCTGCTTCGTGCATCCAATACTTCAGCTAGTTTGAATTTGCGTTTTGAGGCCGATAGTGAAGATGCCCTTACTACTATTCAGGCTCGTTTTCGTGAAGCATTAGAGGCTATCGCGCCTGAGTTGGAGTGGTAGGTTGCTCCGGCTTCAACGCCAGCGCCAGCTCGAACCTGAACCCAGGCGTTTAAAGTCTAAAGTTTAGAATCTAGCGACTCGATTCAATGCGAAAGAGAATAATAAGCCAGTAATAGAGCATGGCAATGCATTAGTTAGCTATTCAAATAGTCATAGATCACTAATACGCACATCATCGAGCGGCGCTTTTTATCTATTTGATACGTTATACTGCGCTTCAGAGTGTTTAATGAGGTCTTTGTAGGCCGGTTAAATGGATAGCTAGCTAACAAACGAAAAATCTACTTATGTCGCTAAATCAAAAAACAGCCAGTCAAATCGCCGCTATTTTAACGGAGTCACTGCCTTACATTACCCGCTTTACGGGTAAAACGATGGTGATAAAGTACGGTGGCAACGCGATGGTTGAAGAGTCGCTGAAGAAAAACTTTGCTCGCGATATCGTATTAATGAAATTAGTGGGTATGAATCCGATTGTTGTACACGGTGGCGGCCCGCAAATAGGCCACTTGCTTGAGCGACTCAATATTGAATCACGTTTTGTGAATGGTATGCGCGTTACTGATAACGACACCATGGATGTAGTCGAAATGGTATTGGGCGGGCAGGTAAATAAAGAAATTGTAAGCCTAATTAACCAGCAAGGCGGTCAGGCACTGGGTTTAAGTGGTAAAGACGGTAATTTAATTAAAGCCAGTAAGCTTGAAGTTACAGCGCATTCGCCGGAAATGGCCACGCCTGAGATTATTGATATTGGCCATGTTGGAAAAGTTGATTCCATCAACGTTGAATTACTGAACGCCTTGACTGCCAATAATCTTATACCCGTTATTGCGCCTATTGGCGTTGATGACGAAGGTGTTACCTACAATATTAATGCCGACTTGGTGGCGGGTCGATTAGCTGCTGTAATGGGCGCTGAAAAGCTAATGTTATTGACCAATGTGCCGGGCTTGCTTGATAAGCAAGGTAAGGTGCTTACTGGCTTGTCTACATCGCGCGTAGATGAGTTGATTGCCGACGGTACAATCACGGGCGGCATGCTGCCTAAAATCGCCTGTGCGCTTGATGCGGTACATGGCGGGGCTAATAGTGCGCATATTATTGATGGCACTGTGCCGCACTCGGTGATGTTAGAAATCTTCACTGATTCTGGCGTCGGTACGTTAATTACCAACGACGAATAGCCGGCTAGATAGTCTTAACGCTAATGTTGCAGCTAAGCATTAGCGTTTTTTGATTTTTGCGCTTTTAGCATTTATTTTTTAATATTATTAATGTCTGTTTATCCCTTCTTATTAATCATCGATAAAAATTGTTTATTTCTAAGCAATAATCTTTAGCGATTAAATAAAAAAAGCTTTTATCGAACGAAAACACTTCATTTAAAAAAGAATTAGGAGTATCTTGGCACCCGTAAGCAATGGTGAGTGCAAACCAACTAATTCGTGATCAAAAAATAATTAAAAAGCGAAGCGTGTTGCATAAGCCATTTAAATTTGAAAATTTAGGCCATCAATGAGTCAATCTTGAGGCTAAAAAAGCAAATTTTGCTTTACTTAAACTGTAGTCAGGCTTAAATGTTTTTTTATGAAACTTGAAGTCTTTGATTTGCAAAGAAACTAGCTTTCATGGCAAAGGTCTTTAAGCCGATGTCGTAAATGAAAATGGTATTTAATATTCATTTAATGGAAGGGTAATACCGTCGGGGCAAAGCGCTCAGGCTAGCAACGTAAATGAATACATTTCGCGCTATAGGTCATAAACTCTAAGAGTTAATCGCCTTTAGCTTGTGTTACAACGGAACAATATAAGCTGGAATAGCGATGCCTAGAATTGCACAGAAGTACTCTCGCCGCCAACAAATCCTCGAAGCCTTAGCGCATATGCTCGAAGTCGCTCCTGGTGAGCGTATTACAACCGCTGGCCTTGCCAAAGAAGTTGGCGTATCTGAAGCTGCGTTGTATAGACACTTTCCTAGTAAGGCGAAGATGTTTGAAGGCCTAATTGAATTTGTTGAAGAGGCGATATTCACTCGCGTTAATGTCATTGTGAATGAAGAGAGCGCTGCGATTCCACGTTTAGAAAGAACTTTATTGTTGCTCTTGGGTTTTGCTGAAAAGAACCCTGGCATTTCACGTATTCTTAATGGTGATGCCTTAGCGGGAGAGACGGACCGATTACGTACGCGCGTTGCTCAGTTTTATGATCGTCTTGAAACTCAGCTTAAGCAGATTGTTCGTGATGCCGAAATTAACGAAGCCATTCGTCCAACTGTACCAGCAGCATGTGCGGTTAACATTCTATTGGCGGCTGCAGAAGGTCGTATTGGTCAATATGTTCGCAGTGAATTTAAGCGTCCACCTACTCAAAATTGGCAAGAGCAGTGGCAATTATTAATGGCCGGCTTTTTTCGTGAAAGCGTTGCTCAAAAACCACAACACTCGCTAGCACGACAAAACTCGTCGGTTGCGTAAGTAGCCGGTTAATTTTTAGTTGTTAATTGGGTGTTGTTTGGCGGTTAGTTTTTACATGTTGTTGAATGAGCTGCCCAAACCGAGCGATGTCTAGAGCGTAGCGTTCAGCTACCGCTGCTTTTTCATCTTCCATCGATTTCAACGATGTATTGGCTTCATTCAATTTCTGTTCTAATTCTTCGATGTTATTGCGAATGACAACAGGCACTTCTCTGCCGGTTCTCTCTATATTGGCTGCACGACTTTGTTGGCGCTCAACCTGATTTTTTAAACTCATCATATTGCTGCGCAAGATACTCACGCGTACGTCAAACTCAGCGAGTTTACGTTTTCGTTCGGCGTTTAAGTCATCAACACTGCTGTAACGTAATAAAAGCGATTCGTTTTTTTCGCGAGATGCATTTTCTTGCTGTGTTTCGAGTTCGCGTGCTTTTAACTCGTCGCTTAATAGTGCATATTCTTCGTCATTCAGCTCGGCAGGCACTTCTTTAACAATATGGCCGCTAAGCGTGACAACGGTATAGCCACGCTTTGCTTCTGCGGGGGTGAGAGCAGATTTAAGCTCAACCGTGCCTCTATCATTAATGATTCGATAGTATGTTAGTTCTTGTCCATAGCTAACATTAGCCAGCATTAGAGCCGTAATGAGCACTAAAAACAGCACTGCCAACCCGGCCGATGGACTGGGTTTAAGTGAATAGTTATTCGCTATGAGTGACTTCATGCGCGCCATATTGATGCCAGTAGGTTTTTATTGCCTCAAGCTGTTCGTCAGAAACGACGTTATCTTGAGCGTCTTGTGGTTTAGACAGAAAGTCCAGCAAGTGTTCAATGGTAACAATACTGAGAACAGGTAAATTAAAGTCTTGTTCAAAAGTTTGCGTAGCCGAAAAATTGTTTGGACCTTTTTCGCATCGATCGAGTCCAATAATGACGCCAGCAGGTTGTGCTTGGCTGTGTTCGGCTAATAAAGCTAAAACCTCTCGAATAGCTGTGCCTGCAGTGATGACATCATCAATAATGAGCACTTTGCCTTGCAGTGGAGCGCCAACAATTGAGCCGCCTTCACCATGTTCTTTTTTCTCTTTGCGATTAAAGGCGTAAGGGACATCACGATTATGGTAAGTCGCTAGTGCAGCTGCTGTAACAGCAACAAGAGGAATACCTTTATAAGCTGGGCCAAACAGCATGTCGAAATCGATACCTGAGGCAATAATTTTTGCCGCATAGCATTGGCCTAATATGGCGAGTGCTTGGCCGCGATCAAATTTACCTGCGTTGAAGAAATAAGGGCTGCATCGTCCAGACTTCAATGTATATTCGCCAAAGCAAAGTGCGTTGGCATTAAGCGAGAGCTCAATAAATTCACGTTGAAATTTTTGCATAAGTGGTTTTACCGAATTGTATAACCGATTGTATAACCGATCGTATAAATAGTGTGATGATCTGCAATTAGTCGTCTTATTTGTCTGTACATCATATTATAAACCTATTTAAACTGCGCGGCCTGAGATGAAGTCGCTAAAACTGTGTCAATGCTAGCCAGATGACCTGTTTTTAACTTAAAATCATCATTTTAAAGACATTGTTTGTTTCTGCCAATAATAACAAGAGAGATAGCCGGCTGTGTTCTATTTGGAAACGGCTTAATGCTGGCTTGAGTTTTTATATTTAATATATTGGGTGAGGAAATCGAATGCGGGTAATCAGCTTTTGTGCTGAAGGGATTGAGCAAGCAGCAGGACGCGGCTTTTATGAGTGGGTAGAGAGTCAGGATGCAGATGTTATTTGTATTCAGGATATTCGTACCCAAGAACATTTGCTGCGTGATGATAGGTATTTTCCGTCATCATATAATGTCTACTTTTTTGATAATCCTGAAAGTACTAATGGTGTTGCGGTTTACTGTCGCGACCTCCCTAAAGCCATTATGACTGGCCTCGGGTTTAACGACTTCGATATGGAAGCGCGTTATATTCAGGCGGATTTTGAGCAAATTAGTTTTGGCTCAATATTAGCGCCAGAAGCAACCGCCGATGATGAAGCAAGTATTGCTCGCAAAGCACAGTTTTTTCAGCAATTGCATGATCACCTAGCCAAGATTAAAAATAAGCGACGTGAGTTTGTTATATGTGGCAACTTTCGTGTTGCTCATCAACCAAGAGATGTTGAGAAATCTGATCAGCATCGAGACACTATCGGTTTTACGGATACCGAGCGCGCTTGGTTAGATCAAATGCTAATTGACTTAGGTTATGTTGATGCTTTTAGAGCGGCGATTAGTGATGATGATGAATTTACCTGGTGGCCATCAGGCACCATCGATGACGATGGCTGGCGTGTTGATTATCAAATTGTTTCTGAAGGCTTAAGAAAAACGATTGAATATGGCGGCATTTTAAAGAGTAAGTCGTTTTCAGCGCATGGCCCTTTAACGATTGATTACGATTACGAAATTAGTCCTGAAGACAATATGCCCCGTTATTAATAGATTAAATTAATAACGAAGGCATAGGGTTTATCTTTTAATTCTTTTTCAACTGGTCTTTTGCGGCGCTTATTTTGCTAGCGCTGCTTTTTGCATTTCAATTAACTCACTAATACCTGATTCTGCCAAAGCCAGCATAGAAGATAATTCCTGCTGTGAAAACGGTGCTTCTTCTGCCGTGCCTTGTATCTCAATAAACTTACCTTGCTCTGTCATAACAACATTCATATCGGTTTCGGCATTAGAATCTTCTGGATAATCTAAATCTAAAATTGCCTCACCTTTATAAACACCGACAGAGATAGCAGCAATCATCGATACTAAGGGCGATTCTTTTAACCAGCCTTTAGCTTGCATAAAACTAAAAGCATCAACTAAAGCTACGCAGGCACCAGATATTGAAGCCGTTCGTGTTCCGCCATCAGCTTGGAGTACATCACAGTCAATAATAATGGTGTATTCGCCCATGGCTTTGAGGTCAACAGCCGATCGCAACGAGCGACCAATTAAGCGTTGAATTTCTAGGGTGCGACCACCTTGTTTACCGCGAGCGGCTTCTCGATTCATGCGCTCATTTGTTGAGCGAGGAAGCATGCCATATTCGGCAGTAATCCAGCCGCGGCCTTCACCTTTCATAAATCTTGGAACGCCTTGTGTTACCGATGCGGTACATAACACGCGTGTATCACCAAATTCAGCAATAACAGAGCCTTCGGCGTGTTTGGTTGCTTGGCGTGTAAAGGTGACTGAACGTAATTGATTGTTGCTACGGCCGCTAGGTCGATCCATAAGATAAAATCCTGATATTAAGAAGTGAGGGGGTCATTGCTACTTATAAGCATCAATGACAGATAGTTTACGATTTTTTCGCATTATACACTGGCAATAACTTTGCACCATCGTCTAAGTGTTCGGTTACAGGTACAATGTTTGTTTACAGCTGCAATGTTCGTATAAATGTACAAAGTTAAGATGCGGATACAAATGCCAATACCTATTTAAAGTTGATTGCTATAGCTTGTGAGTTTATCTCCGCTCACACTTCAGGTTGCTAACTCAGAATGAAATCGACTTAACATCCATATAACTCCATGACCAAAAAATTGTGACTAAAAGCCTTATGACAAAAAAATCAAATTTAACTGCTAATAGCATGACTGCATTTGCGCGAGTACAAGGTGATAATTCGTTAGGAACTTACGCATGGGAATTGCGCAGCGTTAATCATCGTTATCTTGAAACGCAATTTAAACTGCCTGACAAATTAAAAGTGTTAGAGCCGGCTCTAAGAGAGCGCATGCGAAATTCCTTGGCGCGAGGTAAAGTTGAGTGCAATTTATATTTTAAGGCCAATGAATCTGAGCAAGGCTTTATTGTGAATGAAGAAAAAGTGACTGCCTTATTGGCGGCTGCTCAACAGCTGAATGAAAAAAAATCAGATATTGCGCCATTAAGTACCTATGAATTACTCCAGTGGCCTGGTGTGCTGCAATCCGTTGAATTGAATATAGATGCCGTTGCTGAAAGTTTATTAGAAAGTTTTGATGATGCCTTGTTGAAGTTGGCCGAAGCGCGAAATGCGGAAGGGCAGCGAATGACAGATGTTATCTGTGAGAAGCTTGATCAGGTTGATAGCCTAACGAATCAGGTAAAGCTCAATATGCCGCAAATATTAGCCGAGCATCAAAAACGACTTGAAGAGCGATTAGCCCAGCTAAGTGTTGATGTAGATCATGATCGATTAGCGCAAGAGATTGTTATGTTAGCGCAAAAAGTCGACGTTGCAGAAGAGCTCGACCGATTGGTTGCGCATACGGCAGAGGTCCGAGACACTTTAGCTAAAGATGAGCCTTGTGGTCGACGTCTTGATTTTCTTATGCAAGAATTGAATCGAGAAGCCAATACCTTAGGTTCTAAGTCGATTGCTACCGATAGCAGCCAAGGTGCAATTAATCTTAAAGTGCTTATTGAGCAAATGCGCGAGCAAGTGCAGAATATCGAATAATAATTTTATCGTTTTATATTATAATAGAATCCGAGTACGAGTCATTATTCAGGTTTATAAAGTATGAGTCCGGTTAGGGGTAATTTATTTACAGTGTCAGCGCCTTCGGGTGCTGGCAAAACCAGTCTAGTCAACGCCTTGGTGGCGACTGATGAGCGTTTACGTGTTTCGGTTTCGAATACCACGCGCGCCATTCGTCCCGGCGAAACAGACGGGGTTAACTATCATTTTACTGAGGCTGCTACCTTTGAGCAGATGATTAAAGAGGGTAGCTTTCTTGAATACGCAACGGTTTTTGGCAATTCATACGGCACCTCAAAGATTTGGGTAAATGAGCAGCTAGACCTTGGCTTTGATGTGATTCTCGAAATTGACTGGCAAGGTGCGCTTCAAGCTCATCAGTGGTTAGTGGCTGAGCAAGGCAGTGCGGGCATTGGGATATTCATTTTGCCACCCTCTTTGGATGCACTTCGCTCACGCTTAGTAGGTAGAGGTCAGGACGGCAGTGATGTTATTGATGGCCGTATGGCTGCTGCCGTCGATGAAATGTCTCATTTTGAGCAAGCTGACTATCTCATTATTAATGATGATTTTGATATTGCATTGGCTGACTTGAAAGCCGCGATTTTGGCCACAAGACTGCGTTTAAGCCAGCAACAACGCCAATATCAGCCTTTGTTGGCATCATTATTGGCCGATTAGGCCATAATGTGGGCGGTTTCATGCTCGCAAATTGAGGCGAATTTGCTTATACTGCGCGGCCATTTTGGTACCTAGCCAAGTTGTTATAGCATTTAACGGTATTGGCTTTTAGGCAGAATCGGGCAGATTTAATCCGGACATCATTCCATGTCGATATCCCAATCGATATCCACATAATAGGCGAACTAATATCATGGCTAGAATTACTGTAGAAGATTGTTTAGATCACGTTGAAAACCGTTTTGAACTCGTAATGGTAGCTAGCAAGCGTGCACGTCAAATTGCGACTCAGGGTAAAGACCCTATGGTTGATGCCGCCGATGATAAGCCACCGGTTATTGCGCTTCGCGAAATCGAAAAAGGCTTAATCGATCCTAAGAATATGGACGCTGAAGAAGAAGTTGATGACCTAACAGAAGAGCTTGCTGCTGAGTTCGGAATCTAAAATAATTTTTTAAAGTGTAACAGTTCCTCTACTAAAACCGCCGGCCACAGATTATATTGTGGTCATGGCGGCTACAATTAACGATCTTACCCAAAAGCTTGATGCTTACCTCGATGATGACCAAATAGATTTGGTGCGTCGCGCTTACTTGTGCGCGGAAAAAGCCCATAGTGGACAGACCCGACGCTCTGGCGAACCCTATGTGACTCATCCCTTGGCGGTTGCTCATATTCTTGCTGATATGCATATGGATCATCAGAGCTTAGCAGCGGCGATGCTTCATGATGTCATAGAAGACACAGAGGTCGATAAGCTAGAGATAATAGAGCAGTTCGGTTCAACGGTTGCAGAACTTGTAGATGGCGTGAGTAAGCTCACGCAGTTCGAATTTCAAACTCAGGCCGAAAAACAGGCCGAAAACTTTCAAAAAATGGCCATGGCCATGGCGCGTGATTTACGCGTTATTCTGGTCAAACTCGCCGATCGTCTCCATAACATGCGAACCTTGGATGTACTGGGTGCAGAAAAGCGCCGTCGCATTGCCATTGAAACCTTAGAAATTTATGCGCCCATTGCTAATCGATTAGGCATGAATGAAGTTCGCATAGAATTTGAAGACCTGGGATTTGGTACTTTATATCCCATGCGTGCCAAGCGAATACAAGCAGCAATTGAAGCGACGCGAGGGCACCGAAAAGAGCTAATTACAAATATTGAAGCCCAAGTAGGCGAACAGCTATTAAAAGATGGCATTACAGCGAAAGTTATTGGTCGTGAAAAGCATCTTTATAGTATTTATCAGAAGATGCGCAGTAAGAGTCGTTCATTTACTGAAATTATGGATGTGTTCGCCTTTAGAATTATCGTGGAGTCTCCCGATGATTGCTACCGTACGCTCGGCTCCATTCATAGTTTATACAAACCGCGGCCGGGGCATTTTAAAGATTATATTGCCATCCCTAAAGCCAACGGTTATCAATCATTACATACCGTGCTGTTTGGCATGCACGGTGTACCTATTGAAATACAAATTCGCACCAAAGATATGGAGCAATTGGCCAATAACGGCATTGCTGCGCATTGGCTGTATAAAGCCAATAATCAAGATGCATCGGTGGGTAGTCATGCGCGTGCGCGTCAATGGGTGCAAGGATTACTTGAGTTACAACAAAATGCTGGTAATTCATTAGAGTTTATTGAAAATGTAAAAATCGACTTATTTCCCGAAGAGGTCTATGTCTTTACGCCCAAGGGAAAAATCATGGAATTGCCATTGGGTTCGACGGCAGTTGATTTTGCTTATGCGGTACATACCGATATCGGAAATAGCTGTGTAGGCTGTCGTATTAATCGACGTCTGGCCGCGCTCTCGCAACCGCTGCAAAGTGGTCAGACCATTGAAATAATTACTGCACCAGGCGCTAACCCTAATCCAAGTTGGTTAGATATTATTGCGACCAGTCGCGCGCGCAGTCAAATTCGCCATTATTTGAAACATCTTAAGAGTGGTGAATCAGTTGAATTGGGTCAGCGTTTATTAAATAAATCGTTAGTGACTTTTAATTCTAGCCTTGAAGATATTACCAGTGAACAAAAAGCGGCATTAGTTAAAAAATCAGGTAATTCGAGTTTTCAAGAAATTCTCGAAGAGGTGGGTTTAGGTAATAGAGTTGCTTATCTCACTGCCCGGCAATTGCTCGATATTCATGAAGACGACGCCGGCAATAATATGGTGATTGGTAATCGTGAAAAACCTTTAGTGATTGCCGGCACCGAAGGCATGATGATTAATTTTGCCAAGTGCTGTAATCCCATACCAGGCGATGATATTGGCGGCCATATTACTGCTGGCCGTGGCGTTGTCGTGCATGTAGCCGATTGCCGTAATTATCATGAGATACAAGAAAAAGATAAAGAAGGCCGAAGCGTTTCACTTCGCTGGCACGATCATGCCGAAGGTGAATACCGTGTTGAGCTGAAAGTAGAAGTTGAACAACAGCGCGGCATCATTGCATCGTTAGCTAATAAAGTTAACAGCCTTGATGGTAGTATTGAATCGATTAAAGTTGAAGAGCGTGATTCTAAGTCGAGTATTATTCATATATTTCTTGCTGTGAGTAATCGCATACATCTCGCAAGAATTATTCGACGAATACGTGTTCTAAAATCAGTTGTTAAAGTTGTTCGTGTTAAGCGTTAAGGACTGAGAGGTAGAGATAACATTTATGAGTAATAAATTAATTATTAGTACAGACCAAGCTCCGGCTGCAATTGGGCCTTATTCGCAGGCAGTTCGTGTGGACAATACAGTTTATCTGTCCGGTCAAATCCCTTTAGTACCATCAACCATGGTGTTATGTGAAGGGGGTATTACTGAACAAGCGACGCAGGTGTTTACTAATCTCACAGCGGTTGCAAAAGCGGCAGGCGGCACGCTAAATGACAGTGTAAAGTTGAATATATCAATGACAGACTTGTCAGGTTTTGAGCAAGTCAATAATGTTATGCAGCAGTTTTTATCTGCACCTTTTCCCGCTCGCGCTTGCGTTCAGGTAGCGGCACTTCCGAAAGATGCTTTAATAGAAGTCGAAGCAATATTATATCTTTCAGAATAATGATTTAAAAAATACCAGCCAACAACATAATTAATAAAAGACACTTGC
>CAXAHI010000037.1:0-20220 GCA_963968645.1 uncultured Gammaproteobacteria bacterium
CCCGAAACGAGTAGGTACCTCGGGACCAAACTTAGTCAACTTGTGTTACTTTCTTTTGGTTACTTTTCTTTGCACAAGCACAACGTTTTTTGCTGCACGCCTGAAGCGCGTCCCGCAGGGTGAGCGTAGCGAATGACGAAAAGTGACTGACTGTCGGGCCACCCCCGACTCCCTTGATCTTAAAACTAAAAAAAACTAAACCATCATAAACCCAAATAATCAAAGCAAAAAAAAGCCCAGTTAAAAAACCAGGCTCTTTACCACAGCGTTAGCTAACCCAGCTCCCCACTATACTCATCCATCGCATCTTCTTCTTGCTGCTGCTCATAATTCATCGACTCCAAAGAAACAAACTTATCATCCGATGGCTGAACATCATCCTCAAGCCCCATCATCGACAACAACTCTTCATCTTCCAAATCAAACAGCCCCGTCCACTCCATAATCGGCTGCCATTGCGCTAAATCATTAGCGACTCGGCCCGGCGGTAAATCAAATAACGTTAAACCCGCATCTAATGATTTAATATAGTTTTGCGTATCACGCAATGTAGCAATACGAGGAAGGCCCGTTCGCGTTAAAAATGAATCAAACGTCTTCAAGTAGTTAGTATTCGCCTTAACCCGATTAGCAATAACACCGATATTCATACTCGTGTTATCTAACCAACCATTATTGCTCAACGTTACCCATAATCTTAAGGCCGCTTTAATATCGATAGGAGATGGCGTAATCGGAATAATTAATTTATCACAGACACTCGCAATACTATGCGCAGTCGACACTGCAGCGCCAGGCATATCATGAATCATGACATCAAAATCGCCTTCTAAAGAAACACCATCATAAGCAGCAATAGCCGCAATATCGGCACAGCGACGAGGGCGAGATTTCAACCAATCGTGTGATGACTGCTGTTTATCATGATCAGCAAGCGCAACGCGCAAGCCCATTGTCGAGGCATACACAGCCAAATGTGTGGCTATTGTTGTTTTACCGCAACCGCCTTTAGGATTTAAGAGCACTATATGCTTCATTTCTCACCACCGCGTTAACGCAGAATTTGTTTCATTAATCGGGACATCTTTTTACGAAAAACAATGACATATATATTCAAAAAACTATGCCACACGTTAATCACACGCTTTCGCTTTTCAATAAGCCCTTTTATTTCAGGCTCTTACAGCCTCTTCATTACAGACTACTACAGTTTAAGAATAATCAACAAGAATTACAGATTAAATGTTGTGAGATTTTCAATAGTTCTGGATAAAAACATTAAGTAAGAATTAATCGAACAATGACAGAAATAAAAAATGATTTGATACCATTGGTAATGCGAATAAAACACTCAATCACTGAGTAAACCTTTAAATAACGCTTTATATAAAGCGTTATTACGATAGTTGGCATTCACCTTAAACGGTAACAATATTTTATTGGGCGTGCAGAATCGTCACACTTCTTCTATTTTTTATTTTGTTTTTAAACTCGAGCGGCCAAAAAATTATCTATCACTTTTTTTAAAATAAAAAAAACCCGGAATAACCCGGGCTTTTTTTTCAACGTTCTAAGCATTCAAAATCGATTAAGATTCATCCGCTTCCGAATCCGCTGAAGTTTCTGCCGCTGCTGGAGTGGCTTCTTCAAGCTCTTTCATACTGAGTTTAATGCGACCACGTTGGTCAACATCCAGCACTTTCACATTAACAACCTGTCCTTCTTCAAGCACGTCTGTCACTTTCTCAATACGCTCGCTAGAGATTTGAGAAATATGTAACAAGCCATCTTTACCAGGCAAGATGCTGATGAACGCACCAAAATCAACAATACGCTCTACTTTACCTTCGTAGATAGCACCGACTTCAGCTTCAGCAGTAATACTTTCTACCATAGTAACAGCCGCATCACGTGAGGCTTTGTCTTTACCGTAAATACGGATAGTACCGTCGTCGTCGATATCAACAGTCGCGCCAGTTTCTTCAGTAATTGAACGGATAGTTGCTCCGCCTTTACCGATAACATCACGAATTTTGTCAGTATCAATTTTAAAAGCACTCATGCTTGGCGCATTTTCTGATAATTCAGTACGCGCTTCTGCAATCACTTCGTTCATTTCTGCAAGAATATGTAAACGTGCTGCTAACGCTTGGTTAAGCGCAATTTCCATAATTTCTTCGTTGATACCTTCAATCTTGATATCCATTTGCAATGCAGTGATACCGTTAGATGAACCGGCCACTTTAAAGTCCATATCACCAAGATGATCTTCATCACCTAAAATATCAGTCAATACTGCAAACTTTTCGCCTTCTTTAACTAGGCCCATCGCAATACCGGCAATCGGTGCTTTTAATGGTACGCCAGCATCCATCATTGCCAAGCTGCTACCGCAAACTGAAGCCATTGATGAAGAACCGTTAGATTCTGTAATTTCAGAAACAACACGAACGGTATAAGGGAAAGACTCGGCATCAGGCATCATGGCTAATACGCCACGCTTAGCTAAACGACCATGACCAATCTCACGACGGCCAACAGGACCAACACGGCCCGCTTCGCCTACAGAGTATGATGGGAAGTTGTAATGGAATAAGAAGTTATCTTTGTAACTGCCTTCCAATGCGTCGATGATTTGAGAATCACGAACTGAACCCAGTGTAGTAACAACCAAGGCTTGCGTTTCACCACGTGTAAACAATGCTGAACCGTGTGCTTTTGGTAAAACACCAATTTGCATTGATAACGGACGAACTGTTTTAGTATCACGGCCATCTATACGTGGCTCATGATTAACAATACGTTGGCGAACAATATTTTTTTCGATTTTCGAAAATAACTCACGAACAGTATCAGTACTTGCGTTGCTATCTTCACCAGCAAACTGCTCTAATGCGCGATCGCGAATAGTGCCAACTTGCTCGTAACGATCCGCTTTTTCAGTAATCTGATAAGCCGTACCAAGGTCAGCACTCACTGCTGCACTTAGACCGTCATAAAGTTCTTGGTCAATGGCAGGTGCAGACCAATCCCAAATCGGTTTAGCTGCATCAGCCGCTAATGATTTAACCGCTTCGATAACTACTTGCATTTCTTGATGCGCAAATAAAACCGCACCTAGCATAGTATCTTCGCTTAATTCTTTTGCTTCTGACTCAACCATTAATACGGCGTCAGAAGTACCTGCAACAACCATGTTCAATGCAGACGTTTTTAATGTTGTGTAAGTTGGGTTTAATAAATACCCTTCTTCTTCTGTATAGCCAACGCGTGCGCCGCCAATAGGACCATTAAACGGTACGCCAGAAATCGATAGCGCCGCAGAGGTACCAATCATTGCAGGAATATCTGGATCAATATCATCTTGAGCAGAGATAACCATACAAATAACTTGTACTTCGTTTTTGAAACCATTTGGAAACAAAGGACGAATAGGTCTATCGATTAAACGTGAAGTAAGCGTTTCTTTTTCAGAAGGACGCGCTTCGCGCTTAAAGAAACCACCAGGTATTTTACCGGCAGCGTAAGTTTTTTCTGTGTAGTGCACAGACAATGGGAAAAAATCTTGCCCAGGTTTTGCCTTTTTAGCGCCAACGACAGTACAAAGTACAACGGTTTCATCCATTGTGACTAAAACAGCACCCGATGCTTGACGAGCTACTCGACCTGTTTCTAAAGTAACCGTGTGATTACCGTATTGAAATTGTTTAATTACCGGATTCACTAGAAATCCTCCATCCAATTCTAAAATAATGGAGCCATGGTGTTAGCACTAACACGCTATCACCAGGCTCCGACAATAATGCCTAACTTAAATCGAATTAACGACGTAAGCCTAAACGCTTAATTAATTCTGCGTATCGAGCCGCATCTGTGCTCTTCAAATAGTCCAACAATTTTCTTCGCTGATTAACCATGCGAATAAGACCACGACGTGAATGGTGATCTTTTTTGTGATCGCCGAAATGTTCCTGCAATTTATTTATATTTGCAGTTAACAAGGCAACTTGTACTTCTGATGAGCCTGTATCGCTTTCATCACGTTGATAATCTTTAACAATTGCTAATTTTACTGCTGGGCTTAATGCCATGATCTTATTCCTCTAAAATGTGCGTAAAAATAAATGGCCTGTCCGCGCACATTTACAGACAGGTCAAAATAAAACTTTATAAAACAACTTAAAAAAAACTAAACAACCAAACGTTTTGGTGCGACAAGTCCATCGTCATTAATCTCACCAATACCAATAAATTCGCCGGTCTCTAAATTCAACTTAACGATGCCATTTAGCGGCGCACCAGAAACCTGTACAGGTTGACCTCTGCGCACATAAAAGCCGCTAGACTCATCGAGCGTTACCGAAGGAATATGCGCTAAAGCAAAATCTAAGGGCTTTAGCAGCTTATCCATTTCTTCATACTGATCGTCTTGCTTAAGTTCGCGCAAGTCTTCAATCGATATTGCCTCAGGCTCAACAAAGGGACCTGACTGCACACGACGTAACGCGCAAACATAACCGCCAACACCTAACTTGTCGCCTAAGTCCGACGCCACAGTGCGGATGTAAGTTCCCTTACTCACACTGAGCAACACATCGACTTCAACTTCAGGCCGCTCTGAGCCGAAGCTACGAAACGCTATCATTTCAATATGGTCGATACGAATATCTCGGCTTGGACGCTCAACTTCTTCGCCCTTACGCGCCAACTTATATAGCCGCTCGCCTTTATGCTTTAACGCCGAATACATCGGCGGTATCTGTTGCTGCTCGCCTTTAAACGTCATCAACATTTCTAATACTTGTTGTTCAGTTAACCCTGACGCATCTGCAACGGGAGTAATCTCACCGGCGGCATCATCTGTTGTACTTTTCGCCCCCAACACAAATGTGCTGGTATACGTTTTATCGGCGTTTAACAAAAATTGCGAAAACTTAGTGGCTTCACCAAAACATAACGGCAACACGCCCGTCGCTAGCGGATCTAAGCTGCCCGTATGACCGGCTTTAGCTGCAAAAAAAATTCGCTTACATTCTTGCAAAGCACCATTGGAGCTTACACCTAACGGTTTATCGAGAACCAAAATACCGTTCACTAACCGTCCGCGCCTTGTTCTTCCCACTGCAACTGCCCTACAATTAACGCTATGATTTATCGCCGTATAAGGCGCGATCAATCAGGTTTGATAAATGCTCACCCGTACGAACGCTTTCGTCGAAGTAAAACTTTAATTTAGGCGTAGACCGCATAGTATGCTGAGCCGCTACCTGACTTCGAATAAAACCTGCAGCACCATTTAATACATCAATGGCTTCCTTTGCATCTTCCGCCGTTTCTTTATCAAGAAAGGTGACGTAAATTTTTGCATTCGACATATCACGACTCACCACTACCGCATTCACGTTAGGATGAGAGACGCGAGGGTCTCGCAATTCTTTTTGTAGCAATGAAGCAACTTCACGTTTAATAAAGTCAGCGACACGGTCTGAGCGATTATACTCTTTTGGCATAACGCCCTCTTAAATGACACATGCTGAATTATTTTTCATTAACACAAGCAGCTTATAAGCTTCTTGCAACTTCATGCATATCAAACACTTCAATCTTATCGCCGGCTTTAACATCGAGATAATCTTTAACGCCGATACCACACTCGGTGCCGTTTCTTACTTCACTAACGTCATCTTTAAAGCGACGTAATGAATCGAGCTCACCTTCATGAATAACCACGTTATCGCGTAAAACACGAATCGGCTTATTACGTGAAACTGAACCTTCGACAACCATACAACCAGCAACCAAACCAAACTTAGGTGACTTAAAGACATCACGTACTTCGGCAGTACCAAGAATTTCTTCTCGCATTTCTGGCGGCAACATACCAGACAACGCATCTTTCACATCGTCGAGTAAGTTATAAATAATACTGTAATAACGAATTTCTAATGATTCTTTCTCAGCCGCTTTACGTGCAGTCGCATCGGCGCGCACATTAAAGCCAAAGATAACTGAACTAGTGGTTGCAGCAAGATTCACATCGGCTTCAGCAATTGCACCAACACCGCTTGAAATCACATTCACTTCAACTTCGTCATTACCAATTTCTGACAGCGAAGAAATAATCGCTTCAACAGAACCACGAACATCGGCTTTAACAATAACGTTAAGCGTCTTCTTCTGATCAGATTCAAAGCTCGCAAAAATATTATCCAAGTTCGCTTTTTGCTGACGAGAGAATTTAACTTCACGTTCTTTTTGTCGACGCACATCAACAACTTCACGTGCTTTACGCTCATCTTTAACAACTAAAAGATCATCACCTGCATTCGGCGTACCATCTAATCCTAAAATCTCTACTGGAATAGACGGACCAGCTGCTTCAATTAATACACCACGCTCGTCGGTCATGTTTCTTACGCGACCAAACTGTGTACCAGCAAGAACGTAATCGCCATTTTTAAGCGTACCTTCTTGTACTAATACTGAAGCGATATTACCGCGACCTTTATCAAGTCGAGATTCAATAACAACACCTTTAGCCGGAACATCAACGGCAGCAGTTAGCTCTAACATTTCTGCTTGAAGTGATAATGCATCTAACAACTTATCAATGCCTTCACCGGTATGTGCAGACAATGGAATAAATTGAGTATCACCACCCCATTCTTCAGGTACCACTTCTTGCGCAACTAATTCATTCTTAACGCGCTCTAAGTCTGCACCTTCTTTATCAATTTTATTTACCGCAACAACCAAAGGCACTTTTGCAGCATGAGCATGCTGAATCGCTTCTATGGTTTGTGGCATAACGCCATCATCAGCGGCAACCACTAACACGACGATATCGGTACATTGGGCACCACGTGCTCGCATCGCTGTAAACGCGGCGTGACCTGGCGTATCAAGAAAGCTAATAACGCCGTTGCTGGTTTCAACATGGTAAGCGCCAATGTGCTGCGTAATACCACCCGCTTCTCCGCTAGCAACACGTGATTCGCGAATATAATCTAATAATGATGTTTTACCATGATCAACGTGACCCATAACCGTAACAACCGGAGGTCGTGATTGCTCACCGCCAGCATCATCGGCTAACTCTTCAGTCAACGCTGCAATCAACGCTTCTTCAGCTTCATTATCACTTACAAGGCGATAAGAATGACCTAACTCTTCAACTAACAAGACCGCTGTTTCTTGATCAATCGGTTGATTGATTGTCGACATAACGCCTAACTTCATTAGCTCTTTAATTAACACATGTGCTTTAACAGCCATCTGCTGCGCTAACTCACCAACGGTAATCGATTCAGTAATAGCCACTTCATGAACAACACGTTCTGTAGGCTGTTTAAATCCTTGACGACTATGCGCTTGCAAAACCTTACGGCTACCCATGCCTACAAAAGACGGATTGTCTTCTGGCATGAACTCATCAACTCTTACATGTTGACCACGATTTTTACCGCGCTGCTTGGCTGTTTTTTTACTCTTACCGGCTTTTCTACGAGGCTCATCTTCATCCTTCGTAGTAGTAGGCGCGGCTTTAAAATGCTTAGGTGCAGCAGCGGGCTTTTCTTTCGCCGTTTGTACAGCCTGCTTTTTAGCAATCTCTTCTGATTTTACGCGAGCTGCGTCTTCTGCTTTTGCTCGAGCTGCGGCACTGCGACGCTCTTTCTCTGCCACTTCTTGCTCTTTACGCTTAGTCGCCGCACGTTGGCGTAACTCTTCAGCGTCAAAAGGATCCAGACGACGGCCTGGAGCCGGCGCAGGAACTGGTGCAGCCTCAACTTCAGGAATCTCTGCAACTTCTTCTACAGCGACTTCTTCAATTTCAACCGCAGGCTCTTCAGCAACAATAGTTTCTTCAACTACTGTTTCTTCAGGCGCCACTTCAACATTCGCCTCAACAGGCTCAATGATCGGCAGCTCTTCGGCTTCAACAATAGCTTCAGGTAGCTCTTCAACAACCACTTCATCACGTTTTACATAGGTACGCTTTTTACGCACTTCGACCGAAACTGTTTTTCGACCTTGACCGGCCGCTTTAACCGTTCCTAATGTTTTCCGCTTCAAAGTAATTCTTTTTGGCGCAGCAGTACTCACACCATGACTACTCTTCAGATGTGTAAGTAAACGTTGCTTATCTTCGTCCGAGACGAATTGATCACCAGATTCATGATCTAGGCCAGCCTCTTTCATCTGCGATAGCAAACGATCAACTGAAGCACCTACTGTTTTAGCGAGTTGACTAACTGTCACTTCCGCCATGAACCATTCCCCCTAGTACGATTAATCGGTTGACGACGCTTATTCAGCAGCGTCGGCAAACCATGGCGCGCGGGCTGTCATTATCAGCTCACCGGCACGCGCCGCATCTAAATCTTCAATACCTAACAAGTCTTCAACAGCTTGCTCGGCTAAGTCTTCCATCGTGACAATACCTTTACTTGCTAAGACAAAGGCTAGATGACGATCCATCCCTTCCATTGTTAACAAGTCTTCGGCAGGCTCACTTCCTTCTAACACTTCTTCAGAAGCAATGGCTTGAGTCAATAACGCATCTTTTGCACGCGCTCGTAACTCTTCAGCTATTTCTTCATCAAAGCCTTCAATATTAACCATCTCTTCGAGCGGCACATAAGCCACTTCTTCCAAGCTAGTAAAACCTTCTTCTACGAGTACTAAAGAAACATCTTCATCAATACCTAACGCTTGCACGAAAATATCAACTAATCGGCCTGCTTCTTCTTCACTCTTAGCAACGGCATCTTCAGAGCTCATGACATTAATTGTCCAGCCTGTTAATTGCGACGCTAATCTAACGTTTTGTCCGTTGCGACCAATTGCCTGAGCAAGATTGTCATCACCAACGGCAACATCCATTGAGTGAGAATCTTCATCAACAATAATCGACTCAACCTCTGCAGGTGATAACGCGTTAATCGCCATCTGTGCAGGGTTGTCATCCCATAAAATAATATCGACACGCTCATTGGCTAACTCACCCGATACGGCTTGCACACGTGAACCACGCATACCAACACAAGCACCAACAGGATCGATACGGCCATCGTTAGTTTTAACCGCAATTTTTGCGCGCAAACCAGGATCACGTGCCGCGGCACGAATCTCGATGACTTCTTCATAAATTTCTGGCACTTCAATCGAAAATAATTCGATAAGCATTTCATTACACGCTCGACTTAGCGCCAACTGAGGGCCTCTAACGTCATCACGAATATCAGTGAGGATAGCGCGAACACGATCACCTACACGGAATGCTTCACGGCCAACCAAATCCTCACGACTCATTAAGCCTTCGGCGTTATTACCTAAGTCGACAATAACTGCTTCGCGTGTCACTTTTTTTACCGTGCCACTAATTAACTCACCTAAGCGATCACGATAGGCATCAACCACTTGAGCGCGCTCTGCTTCACGTACACGCTGAACAATAACTTGCTTAGCGGTTTGTGCAGCAATGCGACCAAACTCAATGTTCTCAACCTGCTCACGAAAAACATCACCAATTTGCAGTGAGGTATCTTTTTCGGCAGCTTCTTCTGTCGTTAACTCAGTTCCCAAAATTGAAAAATGGTCATCTGGCATAACCGTCCAACGACGAAATGTTACGTAGTCGCCAGTTTCGCGATCAATAACGACCTCGATTTCTGACTCTTCTTCATAACGCTTTTTTGTCGCTGTAGACAAAGCCATTTCAATCGCTTCAAATATAATTTCACGATCGACGCCTTTCTCGTTAGAAACCGCATCTGCTACTAGCAAAATCTCTTTATTAATCATTTGCCGTGACCACTCCTAAAATCGAATTAAACATTGATATTACCCAACACTCATAAAATAAAATTATTCAAACTGTGGAAGCATGCTGCCTTTATCTATCGCTTCAAATGGCAGACTGTATTCATCTTCACCATCGCGAATCAGCACTTCATCATTCTTAACACCGGCAAGCAATCCTTTAAACTGCCTACGGCCTTCAAATGCAAAACGTAATTTGATCTTTACAAAAAAACCACTGTATCGAGAATATTGATCTAAAGTAAAAAACGGTCTCGACATACCTGGCGAAGATACTTCTAATCTATACTCACTGCGTATCGGATCTTCGACATCTAACAATAATGATAATTCGCGACTCACTTTCGCACAGTCATCCACACTTATACCGTCTGGAGACTCAATAAAAACTCTGAGCAATGCAGCGCCCGACTTCGTTTGATATTCTAGGCCCCAAAATTCGAAACCCAAATCAATAACGACGGGTGCAATTAATTCTTGTATTTGTGCGGTGCTTGCTACCAAGTGACTTCCTACTTTTATAACGGCTGAAGCCTAACGCTCAACCTAAGTTCTGACTATTGTAAGTTCTAGCTATTGTCAGCTCTAATACGGTAAGGCCTAAATTCAAAAGGCCTAAAAAAATATCTTAACGCTAAAAACAAAAAATGGGCACAAGGCCCATTCCAATTACCAGCACGGGGAGTATTCACCGACAATGCTCGTAATAATAAAAAGCCCCTAATTAGGGGCTTTTTGATAATCTGTATCGGTTGGCTAACCGTTCAGCGGGCAACTGCTCTCGGCACGTTGAATCTATTGCTAGAAACAAGCATCGCTGAGACTTCCCACCACAATGTCATATTAGAAGGTAAACAATAGACAAATACCAGAAACAAAGATCAGACCGAAATACCGCTATCAGCTTTGATAGCAGAGGTCAGACCCCCTAAATTCAGGCGGGCATTATAAGGAGAGTAGGCCCAAGGGTCAAGGGAAAGCCCACGACTGCAAAGCAGCTAAGCGCCTATTTAGGGGTGAATAATGACCAAAACAGGAGCCGCATACTCAACCAGCGAGTATTCTCGTATTTAATACTAAAAATCAGTCATTATGGGCTTTCGAGCGGCCCGTTTTGCTCATTAGGCGCCGTCCAAAGTGCTGACCACACAGAAGTACCATTAACGTAATACACAGCATCGTCGTGAATAACTGATCGATGACGACTCGCTTGCCAGCCTTCACCCTCGACTACAATTTGACCGATTGATTGAAAAGACGCCATTTGAGGCAGGTTTTTATCATTCAGCTCAAACATATACAGCCTATCTTCCTGTCGATAGCCAGATTCCTCGTCAGCAAAGCTTAAATCAACAGGCACTAAGAAACGGTCTGTAGACTCACTGAACATCTGATACGTAAACGCATGACGATTGTATCGCGCCTCTGAATAACTGGATTGCGCCCCCTCACTCTTACCCAGGCTCATTGAGCCCAAGGAATACGGCACACCCGCAACATTAAACAGCTCCAGCTTCACCAAGCCATCCTCATCTTGCCCCAAACCCATTAATAACTCGTCATTTACAGGATGAAGGAAATCAGAAAATCCTGTTACCGTTAATTCGCCTGCAATCAGCGGATCCGCTGGATTAGACAAATTTAATACATAAAGCGGATCTATTCGCTCAAAAGTCACCAAATAGAGCTTATCGCCAAAAAATCTCACACCATAAAGATCTTCATTAGGCTTACCGATAGCTTCTGGATGCTGATCATTGGGCAAGGTGGCGACTAAATCGAGCGCTAAACTATCGGGATTTAACGCGAGAATGGACAATTTATGGTCCACCCTGTCGCTTGAATCATTAGTGAACTCAGTAGTAACTAATCGTAGATAGCCTTCGTGCTCATTAATACGAAAGTCTTTATTACCTTGCAGATAGAGCGAGCCATCAGCAACACCCGAGCCAAGATAATCTAAGTTTTCTGATAGCGCATAGCGATGCACAAAGGTGCGCGAACCCGTTACTAATGATTCTACTTGGGTCAGATAGATAGCGTTCTCACTCACGTAAATACCGTCTGCTCGCTCAAAGTAACAACCGGTATGCGTAATCGACTGCTCAGCAATATTGATGGCAATCATTAATGTCATGGTGGGATAAGCAATAGCCGCGGGCGATAAGCTATGCTCAGGATTGGCAATATCGCAATCATTAGCCGCTAACAATGAGCCTTCAACACCATTAATGGTGACCTTAGGCAACACATCCTCAATAGCCAACTCACCTAATAATCTTTCATTTTCTACTGCTTCGTCGGCAGACGGGTAATAAACAAAGCCGTCGATATTAGGCGTATGACGTGCAATAAGATAAACCATATCGCCATTTTTACGGCTATCGACAAAGCCACCTTGCAGCTCAATTTCCAGCTGCGTCGTCGGCGCGCTGACGTCAGTAATATCATAGACGTTGAGCGCAGTCGTTTGCCCCTGCCAGTTTGATACTCTTGCAAAGCCGTCACCATAAGAGCCCCACCAGCCAGAACTGCTTATAGAAACAAGCTGCGAGTCATTGGTATAAAGACCCTCGACAGTAAGATTATCATCCAGCTCAATGCTACCCACCTCTGTGGCGCCGGCAGTGTCTGGATCAGTTGCAACAATACGAATACTGCGATCTTCTGGCGATGGCGGAATCAAAGCTATCTCATCTTCTACTGCCAGCTGAATATCATCGACAATAAAACAACAATCCATACCGCGACTGGGCGCGATAAACAGATGATTGCCGTCGTACTTAACGAAATCATGCTCGTCAATACTCGCTTCTAAGGTGTAGGTTGTCGTAAAGCTCGAAGCAGACGAAGCGCCAGACTCCATAGGAACGCTATCGCCCAAAAATATTGCATCGCCATCAAAGCGCTCTCGACTCACGCTAGCCGTTTGATCCATGCCACTCTGAATATTGCTTAATAGCTCAGCATCACCTTCTATCGGAATGAGCAAGCCGCTCGTATCAGACTCTTCAAGAGAGGGAGAAGAATCAGAACCGCCTCCACAAGCACAAAGTAACACCGAAGAAACAATCAGCGCCGATGTCTTTAAAAGTAACGATAGGAAAACTTTCATAGAAGTACCTTTTGAATCAACGTGAACGCAGAATTCGAAGTGAACGAATCGGTGACCCTTAAAGAGCAAAATAAGCAATCAAACGACTGATGGATAGTAGCTCTATAGCCGCTACATAGTTGCTACATAGTTGCTACATAGTTGCTTATATTTATTATTAAGATTAATTATACGCTAAGCAGGTAGCGATTTGGAGAGCAACATTCAAAGCCATCTAATAATGAATATCAATGACTTAAAATGTATCAAGACAAAAATATGGTGCCGAAGGCGGGACTTGAACCCGCACGAGCATAGCTCACTACCCCCTCAAGGTAGCGTGTCTACCAATTCCACCACTTCGGCTTTAAATCTACTTACACACAATATAAAACATGAGGTATCACAGCCATATATAAGAACAATATGGCTAAGCGATTGTTTTTTCTAATTATTCAGGAATGCTATTAATAATATCGCTGTCTGCTGGCGCAATAATGTCAAAATCAGGTAAGTCATCAAAAGATTCCTGAATTTGAGCTGCCGCATCAACCGCAGGCTCACTATCAACTTGCTCTGCAGACTCTAACCCAGACATTAAATCATTCACGGGAAGCGCTGCATTTTGCTTGGCAATTACGGCCAAACCAAAACTGGTAGCAAAGAAAACAGCCGCTAAAATAGCCGTTGCCTGCGTTAACGCATTGCCGCCACCGCTGGCACCAAATAACGTTTGTGAGCTGCCGCCACCAAATGAAGCTCCAGCATCAGCACCTTTACCTTGCTGAAGAAGAATAAGCCCTACAATTGCTAATGCAACCAGGACATGAAATACCACTATAAGTTGTTCAATCACGCTAATTCTGCCTTTCTAATTTGAGTTGTTCTTTAATACCAAAATACTAACTTTTATCTATTTAACGTTTATACGCTCGCTAAAACGACAAACTGCTCAGGATTAAGTGAGGCTCCACCAATCAAAGCACCATCAATATCGGGCATTGCCATTAATGCTGTGGCATTTGCCGGCGTAACACTGCCACCATAAATAATTCTCAGGCTATCTGCATCCATAAAACGAGCCATAACTGACCGTATAAACGCATGCATGCTCTGCGCCTGCTCTGGCGTGGCTGACTTACCTGTACCTACCGCCCAAATGGGCTCATAGGCAATGGCCATTGGCCGACCAACTAAACCATGCTCTGCGATAGCCGCAGCAACCGGCAACAACTGCGCTTCAATAAAGCTTTCAGCGCTGCCTGCCTCTCGCTGCTCAATAGGCTCACCCACACAAACAATGGGTAAAACATTCGCAGCAAATAAATTTAACATTTTCTGTACTATTTGCTGGTCAGTCTCAGCAAAGCGATGTCTGCGCTCAGAATGACCTGCAATACCAAAACCTGCACCCGATTCAGCCAACATGCTAGCGGCGATTTCACCGGTATAAGCACCCTGAATCTCTGTTGAGACATCTTGCGCACCCAACTGAAGTATTGATGATGCCGACTGAATAAGCGCATCGAAACGCGATAAATACACCGCCGTCGGACAAATAACGACATCGGCTTGCTGCGTTATCGCTTCAAGCGACGCCGCAGGCAGCGAGGCAAATGTAGCAATAAACTGCTCGCATAATGCCCAATTTCCATTCAACTTCCAGTTTCCAGCTATTAAGCGTTTACGCATAAAATCCTACCGAAAAAACGGGCCGCAATAGTACCCAAGCACTCAACAACATACAAGCCATGGCGACCGCCGCAACGGTAACAATCACTCACTTACTGCTGCTTTAACCTTTGCTGCTAATTGCTCAGCAAACATTTGCACTTGAGCTGCATCTTGCCCTTCAACCATAACCCGAATCAGTGGCTCGGTACCCGACGGACGTAATAACACACGTCCATTGGCACCCATCACCTCTTCAACCTCTTTAACCGCCGCTGTAATGACAGGATCATTATCCAAATCAACCGTTCTTTCTCGTCGAACGTTAATCATGACTTGAGGACAAATCTCTAAACCAGACAATAATTCTTTAAGCGACGTACCACTATCAATGACCGCAAAAAACACTTTCAGTGCCGCAACAATGCCATCACCGGTTGATGCGACATCAGCGCAAATTACATGACCCGATGATTCACCGCCTAAACTCCAGCCTTTTTCTTTCATCATTTCACTAACATAGCGATCGCCGACCTTGGCGCGACCAAAAGGAATACCCTTAGCCTGCATAGCTAACTCTAACCCTAGGTTAGACATGAGCGTACCTGCAACACCAGTACAGCTACCTTGAGTACGCAGTTGATCCATAGCAATAACATAAAGAATGGCATCACCATCGACAGTTGTACCGTCGCTATCGACAAAAAGTAAGCGATCACCATCACCATCAAAGGCAACACCGATATCGGCGCCATGCTCAACAACCGCGGCTGATATAGCGGCAGGCGAGGTTGAACCAAAACCATTATTAATATTTAAGCCATCAGGCTTTGCGCCAATTTCAATAACATCGGCACCTAACTCACGCAGTACTAAAGGCGCGACGTAATAGGTGGCGCCATGCGCACAATCGACAACCACTTTTTTACCGGCTAAATCAAAACCGGTTGGCACAGTACTTTTACAATATTCAATGTAGCGACCACCGGCATCTTCTATGCGTGTCACCTTGCCTAATTCGGCAGAATCGACAGTCACCATGGGCTTATCTAACTCTGCTTCTATGGCGTACTCAATGTCGTCTGGGAGCTTAGTGCCCTCAGCCGAAAAGAATTTGATGCCATTGTCATAAAAAGGGTTATGCGACGCACTAATCACAATGCCCGCGGTGCAATGAAAGGTGCGCGTTAAGTAAGCAATCGCTGGCGTTGGCATAGGACCAATCAAAGCAACGTTAACACCGGCGGCTACCAAGCCAGCCTCTAATGCAGACTCAAACATATAGCCCGATATGCGCGTATCTTTACCAATAATAATACGCGGCACAGTTGACTTGCCAGCAGCTAGCCGACTGAAAACACGTCCAACCGCCCAACCTAACTTTAAAATAAACTCAGGGTTAATTGCGCCAGAACCTACTTTTCCACGGATACCGTCGGTACCAAAATATTGCTTAGTCATTTTTAAATTCTTTCTTGTTGTATTGTTTGAAAAGTGTACTGCTCTTGTAGCTGCAGTACTCGTTAATTTGTCGACGCGCTGACTGCATAAGCAACAGCTACTGCGTCACTGGTTGGCCCTACATCATGAGTACGAATAATATTCGCACCCTGCGTAACAGCAATAGCCGCTAAAGCTAAGCCGCCATACAGCCGCTCACCGGTTTCGTTATTCAGTATGGCGCCAATCATTGATTTGCGCGACATACCCACCAGCAAGGGCAAACCTAGCTCTTTTAATTGCGCTAAGGACTCTAGTAACTGTAGATTATGATCCAAGGTTTTACCAAACCCAAAACCGGGATCTATGATAATTTTATTACGCTCAATACCCGCTTCAAGACAAGCCTCTACTCTCGTTAATAAAAATGCTTGCACTTCAGCAACCACTGAATCGTAATGCGGCTGCTGTTGCATGGTTTTAGGCTCGCCACGCATATGCATTAAACACACTGGCAAACCCGTTTTAGCGGCCACTTGTAATGCCCCTTCACGCTGAAACGCGCGCACATCATTGAGTAGTGAGGCACCTGCTTGTGCAGCCGTTTCCATCACTTGCGGGCAACTACTATCAAGAGAAATAATGCAGTCGAGATTCGCTGCAATTTTTTCTATGACAGGAATAACACGATCTAACTCTTGCTGTGTTGATACTGCCGAAGCACCTGGACGAGTCGACTCACCGCCCACATCAATAATGGCTGCACCTTGATGAACCATCTGCTCTGCATGCTCTAGTGCTAAATCAAGCCGAGTGAATTGACCGCCATCAGAAAAAGAATCGGGCGTAACATTAAGCACACCCATCACTAATGGTTTTTCACCAATGAGCGCAGCTGCATTAAAGGGGTTAGTCACTGACAAAAGTTTAGTACCTGTTTATTTTTAATAACGTTATTTTTAAAACGTCATATCTAAAAAGATATTTCTAAAAAGTTATTTCTCAAATTTATATTTTAAGCTAATAACTTAAACTACTTATTCGCTTGAACCACTTCACTGCCTAAATCACTTTATTAATTAAACAATGCATTCAAAAAATTAAACTAAAAAAAACGGCGACATTAATAAGTCGCCGTTTTTAATTTACTAAGCAAAATTAATGCTCGCTAGCAGTACCACCAATAGAAGAATCTGCGTCTGAAGATTTTTTACTGTCCTCACCTGCTCCTGATTGATCTTGATCATCATCATTCCAACTAGCAGGACGCCTTGGCGTATTGCCCGACATAATATCTTCAATTTGATCGGCATCAATTGTTTCATAATCCATTAATGCTTGAGCCATTTTATCGAGCTTTTCACGGTTCTCTTCTAACAACTGGCTAGCTTTCGCATAACAGCTATCAATAATGCTTCTAATCTCTTCATCAATCGCATTTAATGTTTGCGATGAAATATGACTGGCCGCACTACTTGCAGATTTACCAAGAAACACTTCTTCTTGACCTTCGTCATACATCAAGGGTCCTAACTTTTCAGATAAGCCCCATTTAGTCACCATATTACGCGCCAATTCTGTTGCGCGCTGAATATCATTCGATGCACCGGTTGTAACACCATCGGCACCGTTAATCATTTCTTCGGCAACACGGCCACCAAACAATGAGCAAATCTGACTATTAATATGTCGTTTGCTGTGACTATAACGATCTTCTTCAGGAAGAAACATAGTAACGCCTAAGGCGCGACCACGAGGAATAATACTGACTTTATAAACAGGATCATGCTCGGGCATTAAGTTGCCCACAATCGCATGCCCGGCTTCATGGTAAGCGGTATTCAATTTTTCTTTTTCAGACATCACCATGGATTTGCGTTCAGCGCCCATCATGATTTTATCTTTCGCTAATTCAAATTGCTCCATCGCCACTAAACGCTCGCTAGAACGCGCTGCAAATAAAGCGGCTTCATTAACAAGGTTAGCTAAATCAGCGCCCGAAAAGCCCGGCGTACCACGCGCAATAACCTTGGCATTCACATCATCAGCAATAGGCACTTTGCGCATATGCACTTTTAATATTTGTTCGCGGCCACGTAAATCAGGTAAGCCAACAACTACTTGACGGTCAAAGCGACCCGGACGAAGCAAGGCAGGATCTAACACATCAGGTCGGTTAGTGGCGGCAATAACAATAACGCCGTCATTTCCTTCAAAGCCATCCATCTCAACGAGTAGTTGGTTAAGCGTTTGCTCACGCTCATCATGTCCGCCACCTAAGCCGGCACCACGATGACGGCCAACCGCATCGATTTCATCAATAAAAATAATACACGGTGATTGTTTTTTCGCTTGTTCAAACATATCACGTACACGTGACGCACCTACACCCACAAACATCTCAACAAAATCAGAACCAGAGATAGCAAAGAAAGGCACTTTTGCTTCACCAGCAATTGCTTTTGCCAATAAGGTTTTACCGGTACCGGGCTGGCCAACCATTAATATGCCACGCGGAATACGGCCACCAAGCTTTTGAAATTTACCCGGATCACGAAGAAAGTCGACTAACTCTTTTACTTCTTCTTTCGCTTCGTCACAACCGGCGACATCAGCAAAGGTTGTTTTAATTTGATCTTCGCCGAGTAAACGCGCTTTGCTTTTACCAAACGCCATTGGGCCACCACGACCACCACCGCCGCCTTGCATTTGGCGCATAAAAAACATGAACACGGCAATAATAATTAAAATAGGGAAACCGGCAATAAGTAATTGACGGAACAAGCTCTGCTGCTCTGGCTCACGACCAATCACTTCAACGCTATGCTCAAGTAAGTCGTCAATTAATTTAGGATCTTCCATGTAAGGACGGATGGTCTTAAATTCACTGCCATCAACGCGCTCACCATAAATCGTAAAACCCTCGGTCTCGATGCGGCGAATCTGGTTAGATTGCACCTCACTGATAAACTGCGAGTAATCAAGATTTTTGGTTTCTTGTGGGGCATTGACGTTTTGAAAAACCGTCAATAAAACAATAGCGATAACGACCCACAATAATAAATTTTTTACCATGTCATTCATGGATTTTCCTCTTTGCGATCTGACAACTGCCGATCATGTTGTTATTCAACTAAGTATTCATTGATGCGGCATGACACGCTCATCAATGGCTTAATTGCTTGCTTAAAGCGTACTACATAAGCGCTAATGCAGCCAATGAGACGCGAAAAAAAACTAACGATTTATCATTAAATACGGCTTACTGATAATCATTATTAACCCTACCTATTTATACGACTTAGCCACCAAATAGACTTCTCTCGATCGTGATCGCGACGAAGCGGGCTTACGAGTGACTGTTTGAACAAACGCTGGACGCATTTCACGTAGCAGCTCATCAAAACCTTCGCCCTGAAAGACCTTAAAAATGATCGATCCGCCAGGTTTAAGTACTTGTTTAGCCATATCGAGCGCTAATTCAGCCAAATACATAGAACGAGGCTGATCAACGGCCTGCATACCAGACATGTTGGGGGCCATATCGGAAATTACAAGGTCAGCTTTGTTGTCGCCAACCAAATCCATCAACTCATTAAAGACAATTTCTTCGGTAAAATCGCCTTCAACAAACTCAACTCCAGCAAGGCTGTCCATTGGCAAAATATCGGAGGCAATGACACGACCGCGATCACCCACCAATTCCATCGCGAACTGCGACCAACCACCCGGTGCGGCACCAAGATCAACCACCACCATGCCTGGCTTGATTAAACGGTCTTTTTCTTGAATTTCCATCAACTTAAAGGCTGCACGCGAGCGCAAACCGAGGCGCTTGGCCTCTTTGACGTAATGATCATCAAAATGCTCACGCAACCATGCGCCGCTACTTTTTGACCTGCTTTTACCCATTTTTATCAACCATTGGACATAAATTTATTCTAGAAACTGCCTATATACTGTCTATAAACTAAGTAGAAACGACGAATACTCGCTAAATACCCAATTCTGACAGCTAAGACGCTTTTGGGGAATCACCCATTTCACTGTAGAATACCGCCTCGCAGTGCCACACGAAAGCCATACTTACAGTCATACTTAAATTGGCCGTGCATGCTAAACCACTACAATCATAGAAGCCATGTTATGTCGTTAACCAATGAAAGAAAAAAATATTTAAGACAATTAGGCCA
>CAXAHI010000038.1:0-20036 GCA_963968645.1 uncultured Gammaproteobacteria bacterium
TTGAATTGATTGCGCCAATCGCGATGGACGAAGGTCTACGCTTTGCAATCCGCGAGGGTGGTCGTACTGTTGGTGCGGGCGTTGTTGCGAAAATCTTAGATTAATCGACATAAAAGCTTTGGCTGCTTAGCGGCTAAAACTTGTATTTAGATTAAGTAGAAAGACCTGAAAGCCTTAGCTTATTTGAGCTAAGGCTTTCGTCGAGAAAAGCCAAAGAAGTAAAGTGTTATAGGCCAGTAGCTCAATTGGCAGAGCGACGGTCTCCAAAACCGTAGGTTGTGGGTTCGATTCCCTCCTGGCCTGCCATTCTTCTCTTAAAAGAAGTTTGGTATGCAGTACGTAGAAGTTAAAGGTAATGGTCTTAGTGAATGCTGCAAGGCGCGCTTTGATTCCGTCACTTTTGTTACTGTCGTATTAGTTGTGACGATTGTGGCGGTTGTAACAAAAGTAGCTGCACTACATTATGCAAACAGTCCAACACAGTGAATGCTGTGGAATGAGTGATAGGAATAGATGAACAGTAATACTCAAATAGCTAAAGGTCCGTTGAATTCAGTATTGTGGATACTGGTTGTCGCGTTAGTTGTAGCGGGTGTTTACGGCAATGCTTATTTTGGTGGTGAATCACTGTTATACCGTGTGTTAGGTATGCTGGTTGTTGCCATTGCTGCTGCCATGGTTGCTTTTCAGACCGTACAAGGCAAAGCGTTTTGGGTGTTGTTAAAGGGTGCGCGCACAGAGATTCGTAAAGTTGTTTGGCCTACACGCCAAGAGACAGTGCAAACCACCATGATTGTTTCGTTAGTTGTTATTGTTGCTGGCCTTTTATTATGGGGCTTGGACACATTGCTTGGCTGGTTAGTGTCACTTGTTATTGGTTAATCGCTGGCATTGTCGGCGGTAATGGTTTTTATAAACAGTTCTTGTACACAAAGTAGAATAGGTAATATAGATGGCTAAGCGTTGGTATGTGGTACATGCATTCTCAGGATACGAGAAGAAAGTCCAGACCGCACTTCGCGAGCGCGTTGACCTAGCGGGTATGCAAGAATATTTTGGCGAAGTGCTAGTGCCTACCGAAGAAGTGGTAGAGATGCGTGGCGGCCAAAAGCGTAAAAGCGAACGTAAGTTCTTTCCTGGCTATGTTTTAGTTGAAATGGAATTGAATGACGATAGCTGGCATTTAGTTAAAGAAACACCTCGCGTTATGGGTTTTATTGGCGGTAAAGCAGATAAGCCTGCGGCCATTACTCAGCGAGAAGCCGATACGATTTTACAGCGTATTGAAGACAGCGGCGATAAGCCTAAGCCGAAGACATTATTCGAGCCAGGCGAAATGGTACGTGTTATCGATGGACCGTTTAATGACTTTAACGGTGTTGTTGAAGAAGTGAATTATGAAAAGAGCCGCATTCAAGTGTCGGTTCTTATTTTTGGTCGTTCTACGCCTGTCGAACTTGAGTTTGGCCAAGTAGAAAAAAGCTAATTTTTTTAACAGGGGAGTATCGAGGCGTTGTTGCTGAGTTTGTTGAAGCAGCGGCGTTAAACGAAACGTTTGTACCCATCTAGGAGAGCTATGTAATGGCTAAGAAAGTAGAAGCTTATATTAAGCTGCAAGTGCCCGCAGGTCAGGCAAATCCAAGTCCACCGGTTGGTCCAGCACTGGGTCAGCACGGCGTTAACATCATGGAGTTTTGTAAAGCCTTTAACGCTGAGACACAAAGTCTTGAGCCAGGTTTGCCAACACCTGTTGTTATCACTGTTTACGGTGATCGCAGTTTTACCTTTATCAAGAAAACACCACCTGCCTCGGTATTGTTGCGTAAAGCAGCGGGTATCCAGAAAGGCAGTGGTGAGCCAAACACTAATAAAGTTGGCAAAGTAACGCGTGCGCAATTAGAAGAAATTGCAACGACTAAAATGGCTGATCTAACAGCTTCGGATATGGATGCAGCGGTAAGAACTATCGCTGGCAGTGCCCGTTCCGCTGGCATAGAAGTGGAGGGTTAAGATCATGGCTAAGATAAGCAAAAGAACAAAGGCTATCGCTGAGAAAGTTGAGCCAGGTAAATTGTATTCAATTGATGACGCAGCAGCGTTATTAGGTGAGCTTTCTACGGTTAAATTTAAAGAGTCGATTGATGTTTCAATCAACTTAGGCATTGATGCACGTAAATCTGACCAAGCCGTTCGTGGTGCAACTACGTTGCCACACGGTTCAGGTAAAGTTGTGCGCGTTGCTGTATTCACTAGTGGTGCCAATGCCGAAGCTGCAGTAGCAGCCGGTGCCGATAAAGTCGGCATGGACGATTTAGCGGCTGAAGTTAAAGCCGGTAATCTTGATTTTGACGTAGTTATTGCTTCACCAGACGCTATGCGTGTTGTGGGTCAGTTAGGTCAGGTTCTTGGTCCTCGTGGCTTAATGCCTAACCCTAAAACGGGTACGGTTACACCTGATGTAGCAACAGCTGTTAAAAATGCTAAAGCCGGTCAAGTACGTTACCGTACTGACAAAAATGGCATCATCCATGGCGCTATTGGCCAGGTTGGTTTTGAAGCAAAAGCTGTTAAAGAAAATCTTGAAGCACTAATTATCGATTTGCAGAAGGCTAAGCCAGCTTCAGCGAAAGGTATTTATCTTAAGAAAGTCAGCATTTCTACTACTATGGGTCCGGGTCTGGTTATTGATCAGTCTTCGCTTGAACTTAAGTAGTAGAAATTAAGAACTCTGAGGCGCTTCGCTTTTTTTATAAAAAGCGAGCCGTCAAAGACCGTAGGTGTTATTGACCAGTGACCCAGTTTTAGTTTTGTTTGATTAGATTTAATAAATCTAATCAAACGTACTATGAGTTGGCAGGTATTGGTCAGGCTTAATTAGAAAGTTGGCGTTAGAGAGGATTTTACTCTGGCATCATTTTTTAACCTACGCAGATGGTGAGTGCGAAAATTATATTCGTCCCACCAGTAAGGTGGTTGTTAGTGTGCAGCGTTTATTATTTGGGTCGCAATGCGATTCAACTTAATTAAGCCATGCTACGTTAGTGACTTAAATCGAACGGCTGGGCAGCAGTATTCGCTCAGTCAATTCACAGGAGTAATAGTGTGGCATTAGGACTCGAAGGCAAAAAGCAGATTGTCGCTCAAGTTAACGAGACTGCCAGTGGCGCCCTGTCTTTAGTGGTTGCAGACGCGCGTGGCGTTGATGTAACTAACATGACAGAGCTCCGAGCTAAAGCACGAGAAGCTAATATCGATTTACGCGTAGTGCGTAATACATTGGCCAAACGAGCATTTGAAGGAACTGAATACGAGTGCGTTAGTAGCGAACTTACAGGTCCATCTTTGTTTGGTTTTTCAATGGAAGATCCTGGCGCTTGTGCCCGACTGTTTAAAGACTTTGCTAAAACGAACGAACAGTTCGATATCAAAGCCTTGGCAGTTGGCGGTGAAATGCTCGACGCGAGCAAAATTGATGTGTTGGCTACATTGCCAACGCGCGATCAAGCTTTGGGAATGTTGGCAGGTCTTATTCTTGCCCCAGTTACCAAGTTGGTTCGTACATTCAACGAAGTTCCTTTATCGGTAACTCGTGTTGTAGCGGCAGTTAAAGACAAAAAAGAAGCTGAAGCGGCTTAATTCTTACGTTAGTTCGTAAGGTGGTTCGCTTTATTGTTATTTAATTAATTTGATTAGGAGATGTGAGTCATGGCTCTATCTAAAGACGAAATTCTTGACGCGATTGCAGAAATGAGCGTTATGGACGTGGTTGAACTTGTAAGTGCAATGGAAGAAAAATTCGGTGTATCTGCACAAGCAGCTGTTGCTGTTGCAGCACCTGCAGCTGGCGGCGACGCTGGTGGCGCTGCTGAAGAGCAAACTGAATTTGATGTTATCTTAACTGCCATTGGCGAAAAGAAAGTTAACGTTATCAAGGCTGTTCGTGGAATCACAGGTCTTGGTCTTAAAGAAGCTAAAGCAATGGTTGATGGCGCACCATCAACTGTTAAAGAAGGCGCTTCTAAAGACGACGCAGCTGAAACTGCTAAATTACTTGAAGAAGCCGGTGCTTCTGCAGAAATTAAGTAATTCTGAGCAGATGCGTTGGCTAGGCTCCATTTAAAGCCGGCGCATAAAAAATTAACCACTAGTGATATCTCGCGATATTGCTAGTGGTTGTTTTGCGTTAAAAAAAGGCATAAATCTTGGTGTGAAAGTTTGGCTTTATCGGTAAGCAGTTGATTAGCCGAGAAGCATCACAAAGATTAAGCCGCGGTACTGAATGATTAATTAGTCAGCTGTTATAGAAAGAGACACAAAAAAGCCTATTAAACAGGGGAGTTTAATAGACATTAATTTTTGTTGTTGCTGCTTGTTGTTACTGATTGGTGCTGTGTTTGTTGTTGCCGTTTGTTGTTACTGATGTTTATTCGAACTACGTTCGAACAATGTTCTATTTAAATAGAAACTGTTTTTATTAGGTGTTACTTAAAAGCATAGCTTGTATTGTTAATTTGCCAAGTTTTTTATTAAGAAAACGGGCTGGTTAATAAATAGACGAGTTAGAAAGTGACAATTAATAAAAGCATTACGCCTAACAAGTTTATTTAGGTGTGTTGTTTTTAATTTAAAGATTTAGCAAGGAAGCCTGATAGTGGATAGAGATTACTGATCTCACTATCGGATTGCGATTAAGTGGATGAGGTCAGAGTAAAGGCTTGTGTGCGTTTGTTAGTGCCTACTTTGCAGCTGTTTTTATTAATAGCTAATGAGTCGAAACAGCGAGTATTTACTTTGACCCCATTGACTCAATTTAATATTAGACCATCTTCCCTTTAGGAAGTGTGCTCAGGAGCGCTAATGTCTTACTCGTATACTGAACGAAAACGTATCCGTAAAGATTTCACTAAATTGCCTCATATAATGGAAGAACCTTTTCTATTAGCAATTCAGCTGGATTCGTACCGCAAATTTACTCAAGATGGCACTGCCGCAGAAAACCGCAAAGAATACGGTTTGCATGCAGCTTTTAAATCTGTTTTTCCAATCATCAGTTACTCAGGTAACGCTGCACTAGAATATGTTGACTACAAACTCGGCATGCCCGTGTTTGATGTTAAAGAGTGTCAGTCGCGTGGTATTACTTACGCTGCACCTTTGCGCGTTAAAGTTCGCTTGATTGTTTACGATAAAGAGTCAGCCGCTAAAACAATTAAAGACATTAAAGAACAAGAAGTCTATATGGGTGAAATCCCATTGATGACGGATAACGGTACCTTTGTTATCAATGGTACAGAGCGTGTAATCGTATCTCAGTTACATCGTTCGCCAGGCGTTTTCTTTGATCATGACAAAGGCAAAACACATTCTTCGGGTAAATTACTTTATTCCGCTCGTGTTATTCCTTACCGTGGTTCATGGTTAGATTTCGAATTCGATCCTAAAGATTTAGTGTTTGTACGAATCGATCGACGTCGTAAATTACCTGCTACCGTTTTATTGCGCGCTATCGGTTTAACATCAGAAGAAATGCTCGAGATGTTCTTCGATAACAACTCCTTTGAGTGCGGTAAAAAAGGCTACTCAATGACGCTTGTACCTGAGCGTTTACGTGGTGAGATTGCAGCGTTTGATATTAAAGACGCAAAAGGTAAGTTGATTGTTGAGCAGGGGCGTCGTGTGACTGTACGTCATATCCGTCAGCTTGAAGAATCAAAAATCAATAAACTTTTATGCCCAGCTGATTACCTATATGGCCGTACACTGGCTAAAGATGTCATCAGTAAAGATACTGGCGAAGTCATTATTGAATGTAATACAGAGATCACTGAAGAGATCTTGGCTCAGTTTGAAGAGCTTGGTATTACACAGTTCGAAACTATTTACACTAATGAGCTTGATTGCGGATCATTTATTTCTGACACATTGCGTGGCGATATTACGCGTACGCAGTTAGAAGCATTGGTAGAAATTTACCGCATGATGCGTCCTGGTGAGCCACCAACAAAAGAGTCAGCAGAAAACTTATTTGCTAACTTATTCTTCTCTCCTGAGCGTTACGACTTATCGGCTGTTGGCCGCATGAAGTTTAACCGTCGTTTAGGTCGCGAAGAAATCGTTGGCGAAGGTATCTTATCTAACGATGATATCGTTTCTGTTTTGAAAACCTTAGTCGGTATTCGAAACGGTAAAGGCATTGTCGATGATATCGATCACTTAGGTAACCGACGTGTTCGTTCTGTTGGCGAAATGGCAGAAAACCAATTCCGTGTTGGTCTTGTCCGTGTTGAGCGTGCAGTAAAAGAACGTTTAAGTGTTGCTGAATCTGAAGGCTTAATGCCACAAGATTTAATTAACGCTAAGCCAGTTGCTGCAGCGGTTAAAGAATTTTTTGGTTCTAGCCAGCTGTCTCAGTTTATGGATCAGAATAACCCGTTATCAGAAGTGACACACAAACGTCGTGTGTCGGCATTAGGACCAGGTGGTCTTACACGTGAGCGAGCAGGCTTTGAAGTTCGTGACGTGCATCCAACTCACTACGGTCGTGTATGTCCTATCGAAACGCCAGAGGGACCAAACATTGGTCTAATTAACTCACTGGCCACTTATGCGCGTACTAACGAATACGGTTTTCTTGAAAGCCCGTACCGCAAAGTTGTCGATGGCAAGTTAACAGAAGAAATTGAATACCTTTCAGCGATTAACGAAGCAGAATACGTTATCGCTCAGGTGTCTGCGACACTCGATAAAGACGATAAGTTTACCGATGAGCTCGTTGCGGTAAGACATTTAAATGAATTTACTGTAATGGCTCCAGAGCGCGTTCAGTTTATGGATGTCTCTCCTCGACAGGTTGTATCGGTTGCGGCTTCGTTAATTCCATTCTTAGAACACGATGATGCTAACCGTGCATTAATGGGATCGAACATGCAGCGCCAAGCAGTACCAACACTGAAGGCCGAAAAGCCATTAGTAGGTACAGGTATTGAGCGTAAAGTAGCAGCAGACTCCGGCGTATGTGAAGTTGCACGTCGTGGTGGTGTTATCGAAAGTGTTGATGCTAGCCGAGTGGTTGTGCGTGTTAACTCTGACGAGATCACAACGGGTGAAGCGGGTGTTGATATCTACAACCTCACTAAGTACACCCGTTCTAACCAAAACACCTGTATTAACCAACGTTCGATTGTAAAACAAGACGACGTGGTTGTTCGTGGTGATATCTTAGCCGATGGTCCATCGGTTGATATGGGCGAACTTGCTCTTGGTCAGAATATGCGTATCGCATTTATGGCTTGGAACGGTTACAACTTTGAGGATTCGATTCTTGTTTCTGAAAGAGTTGTGCGTGAAGATCGCTTCACTACTATTCATATTCAAGAATTAACCTGTATCGCACGGGACACTAAATTAGGTTCAGAAGAAATTACTTCTGATATTCCTAACGTTGGTGAGTCTGCGTTAAACAAGCTGGATGAGTCTGGTGTTGTTTACATTGGTGCTGAAGTTAGCGCTGGCGATATTTTGGTGGGTAAAGTAACACCTAAAGGTGAAACGCAGCTCACTCCAGAAGAAAAATTATTACGAGCCATCTTTGGTGAAAAAGCATCGGATGTTAAAGATACTTCTTTGCGCGTTCCTTCAAGCGTTAAGGGTACAGTTATCGATGTTAAAGTCTTTACACGTGACGGCTTAGAAAAAGATGAGCGTTCACTGGCGATAGAAAAATCTGAAATCGAAGGCTACCGCAAAGATTTCCGTGATGAGTATCGTATTGTTGAATCAGCTACTTATGATCGTTTACGCGATGCGTTAACCGATAAGAAAGTTCACAGTGGCGCGGGCGACATCAAAAAAGGCTCAATCATTAATGATGAGTTGCTTGATGGATTACCTCTTGAAGATTGGTTTACATTACGCATGGCTGATGCCGTACTCAACGAATTGTTGGATGCAGCAAAGACGCAGTTAGAAGAGCAAAAAGCACGTTTAGATGCTCGTCTTGCTGATAAGCGCGGCAAAATCGAAAGTGGCGATGACTTAGCGCCTGGCGTTTTGAAAATAGTTAAAGTTTACCTAGCTGTTAAACGTCGCATTCAACCGGGCGATAAAATGGCGGGTCGTCATGGTAACAAAGGTGTTATCTCTGTAATCATGCCTGAAGAAGATATGCCTTACGATGAAAATGGTCGTCCGGTCGATATCGTTCTTAACCCGTTAGGCGTTCCTTCGCGAATGAACGTTGGTCAGGTATTAGAGATGCATTTAGGCTTTGCAGCAAAAGGCCTTGGTGACAAAATTGACCTGATGATTAAAGAGCAAAAATCAGTTGCGCAAGTGCGTAAATTCCTTGAAGAGATTTATAACAAAACCGGTGATGGTAAGCGTCAAGAATCCATTAACGAATTGTCAGAAGTCGAAGTAATGGATTTAGCAGAAAATCTACGTGAGGGTGTGCCAATGGCCACTGGCGCGTTTGATGGCGCAGCAGAAAGTGAAATCAAAGCATTGCTTCGATTATCTGGTCACTCTGACACAGGTCAAATGAAGTTATATGACGGCCGTTCGGGCGATGTATTCCAGCGTCCGGTAACCGTTGGTTATATGTACATACTTAAATTGAACCATTTGGTTGACGACAAGATGCACGCGCGTTCAACCGGCTCTTACAGCCTTGTTACTCAGCAGCCGCTGGGTGGTAAAGCACAGTTTGGTGGCCAGCGTTTCGGTGAGATGGAAGTATGGGCATTAGAAGCTTACGGCGCGGCTTACACCTTGCAGGAAATGCTAACGGTGAAATCCGATGACGTTAATGGTCGAACTAAAATGTACAAAAACATCGTTGATGGCGATCATAGAATGGAGCCCGGCATGCCGGAGTCCTTCAATGTATTAGTGAAAGAAATCCGCTCTCTCGGTATCGATATCGAGTTAGAGCAAGATTAACTTATTGCTGACATCCCACAACCATAGGGGATATTGCTTAGCTTAACGGCACAATATCCCCGTCACACTCCAGTGGAGGAATGACATTGAAAGATTTATTGAATTTACTAAAAGCACAAGGTCAGCAAGCAGAGTTTGACTCTATTCGCATTGGCTTAGCATCACCAAGTTTGGTGCGCTCATGGTCGTTTGGCGAAGTTAAAAAGCCAGAGACTATTAACTACCGTACGTTTAAACCAGAGCGCGATGGTTTATTCTGCGCCAAGATTTTTGGCCCGGTAAAAGATTACGAATGTTTGTGCGGCAAGTACAAACGTCTTAAGCATCGTGGTGTTATCTGCGAAAAGTGTGGCGTTGAAGTTGCACTAGCTAAGGTTCGTCGTGATCGTATGGGTCATATTGAATTGGCGAGCCCTGTTGCGCATATCTGGTTCTTAAAATCGTTACCGTCGCGTATCGGTTTATTATTAGATATGACATTGCGTGATATCGAGCGGATTCTTTATTTTGAATCTTATGTTGTTGTTGAGCCAGGTCTTACAACACTTGAGCGCGGTCAGTTATTAAATGACGAGCAGTACTTCGAAGCGATGGAAGAATTCGGTGACGAATTCAATGCCAAAATGGGCGCCGAAGCGGTTCAAGCTTTATTGATTGGCTTAGACCTTGAAGAGCTTGTTGTTGAGTTACGTGAAGAAATTCCTAACACTAACTCTGAAACAAAAATTAAGAAGTTATCTAAGCGCTTAAAATTAATTGAAGCGTTTTTAGGTTCGGGTAACAAACCTCAGTGGATGATTCTTGAAGTATTACCGATTCTTCCGCCTGATTTACGTCCGTTAGTACCGTTGGACGGTGGCCGTTTTGCTACCTCTGATTTGAATGACTTGTACCGTCGTGTTATTAACCGTAACAACCGCTTAAAGCGTTTGTTAGAGTTGAACGCGCCAGACATTATTGTTCGAAATGAAAAACGTATGTTGCAAGAGTCGGTTGATGCCTTATTAGATAACGGTCGTCGCGGTAGAGCGATTACGGGTTCTAACAAGCGTCCATTAAAATCTCTTGCCGACATGATCAAAGGTAAGCAAGGTCGTTTCCGTCAAAACTTACTGGGTAAGCGAGTCGATTACTCTGGCCGTTCGGTTATTGTATGTGGACCAACACTGCGATTGCATCAATGTGGCCTACCTAAGAAAATGGCGTTGGAATTATTTAAGCCGTTTATCTTTGGCAAGCTAGAAGCGCGTGGCATGGCCACAACCATCAAAGCTGCTAAGAAAATGGTAGAGAAAGAACCCGCAGAAGTATGGGATATTCTTGCCGAAGTTATTCGCGAGCATCCAGTACTGCTTAACCGCGCACCCACACTTCACCGTTTGGGTATTCAAGCGTTTGAGCCGTTGTTGATTGAAGGTAAAGCGATTCAGTTGCATCCATTGGTTTGTGCGGCATTTAACGCCGATTTTGACGGTGACCAAATGGCCGTCCACGTTCCATTGACGATTGAAGCACAGCTAGAAGCACGTGCATTAATGATGTCGACTAACAACATTCTATCGCCAGCCAGTGGTGACCCAATTATCGTACCGTCGCAAGACGTTGTGTTAGGTCTCTATTGGATGACGCGAGAGCGTGTTAATGCACCAGGTGAAGGCATGGTCTTCGCTGATACTGAAGAAGTATCGCGCGCCTATGGTGCTGGCCAAATTGATTTACAAGCACGCGTTAAAGTCAGAATTCGTCAGGCATTAAAGAATGATGCCGGTGAAATGATTGAAACAATTAAAGTACTTGATACGACTGTTGGTCGTGCCTTACTTTGGGAAATCGTGCCTGATGGTTTGAGTTTTGACATGGTCAACTTGAACATGACAAAGAAATCGATCTCACGCATTTTGAATGCTTGTTATCGTGACGTTGGCCTAAAGCCAACCGTTATCTTTGCCGATCAACTTATGTATACCGGTTTTGAATACTCGACTAAGTCGGGTAGTTCGATTGGTGTAAATGATTTCGAAATTCCAAAAGCGAAAGCCGAAATTATTGGTCAAGCAGACGATGAAGTAAAAGAAATTGAAGGACAGTATGCTGCTGGTCTTGTAACGCAAGGCGAGAAGTACAACAAAGTTATCGATATTTGGTCACGAGCTAATGACTTAGTATCGAAAGCAATGATGGAAGGTATCTCTACTGAGCCCGTGATTAATCGCGATGGCGTTGAAGAGAAGCAAGCCTCATTTAACTCTGTCTTTATGTATGCAGACTCCGGCGCAAGGGGCTCACCAGCTCAGATTCGTCAGTTAGCCGGTATGCGTGGTTTGATGGCTAAGCCAGATGGCTCGATCATCGAAGCGCCTATTACTGCAAACTTCCGTGAAGGTCTTAACGTACTTCAGTACTTTATCTCTACTCACGGAGCTCGAAAAGGCTTGGCCGATACGGCTCTGAAAACAGCTAACTCGGGTTACTTAACACGTCGTCTTGTTGATGTTGCGCAAGATCTCGTAGTCACCGAAGTAGATTGCGGTACGACTTCTGGCTTGTTAATGAATCCTGTTATCGAGGGTGGTGAAATTATCGCGACGCTAGGTGACCGAGTATTAGGTCGTGTAGTTGCCACCGATATTATCCATCCAGAAAGTGGCGAAATTGTTGTTGCTGCTGGCGTAATGATTGATGAAGCATTGGTTGATCACTTAGAGTCGGCGAGCGTTGATGAAGTGCTTGTACGTTCTGCCATTGCTTGTGATACGCGCCATGGTGTTTGTGCGCAGTGTTATGGTCGTGACCTTGCACGTGGTCACTTGGTTAACCAAGGTGAAGCTGTTGGAGTTATTGCCGCACAGTCGATTGGTGAGCCGGGTACACAGCTTACTATGCGTACTTTCCACATTGGTGGTGCAGCATCGCGAGCAACTGCGGTAGACAATGTTCAAGTTAAGCAACCAGGCACAGTGCGTTTGCATAATGTTAAAACGGTTGAACGAGCCGATGGCAACTTAGTGGTTGTATCGCGTTCGGGTGAACTATCGATTGCGGCGCAAGATGGCCGTGAGAGAGAGCGTTATAAGCTTCCTTATGGTGCTGTATTGTCGGTTAAAGACCAAAGCCATGCTGATGCTGGTCAAACAGTTGCAAGCTGGGATCCACATACGCATCCGATCATTACAGAAGTGGCGGGTACGGTTAAGTACAGCGGCATGGAAGACGGCATTACCATTAAGAGTCAAGCAGATGAGCTTACTGGCTTATCTAGCAACTCGGTTATGGATCCTGCCGAACGTCCTGCAGCGGGCAAAGAGATTCGTCCTGCGATTACGCTGGTTGATGACAACGGTGAAGAATTGCGATTGGCCGGTACTAATGTGCCAGCGCATTACTTCTTACCTTCAGCCTCTATTTTCACCATCGCCGATGGTGTTCAATTAGGTGTTGGTGACGTTATCGCCAGAATCCCGCAAGAGGGATCGAAAACACGTGACATCACGGGTGGTCTACCACGCGTTGCTGATTTATTCGAAGCGCGTAAGCCGAAAGAGCCAGCAATATTGGCAGAAATCAGCGGTACGGTAAGCTTTGGTAAAGAAACTAAAGGTAAGCGTCGTTTAGTTATTATGCCTAACGATGGCAAGCCGTTACCGAATGGTAAAGATCACTACGAAGCGTTGATTCCAAAATGGCGTAACCTAAGTGTGTTTGAAGGAGAATTCGTTGAAAAAGGTGAGGTGGTTTCTGAAGGACCATTAATACCACACGATATTTTGCGACTCAAAGGTGTTAAAGAGTTAGCTAAATATATCGTTAACGAAATCCAAGAAGTTTATCGTTTACAGGGCGTAAAAATAAACGACAAACACGTTGAAGTTATTCTTCGACAAATGCTTCGTAAGGTCACCATTGTTGATCAAGGTGACACTAACTTTATTCGTGGTGATCAGGTGGAATACACCCGTGTACTCGAGCAGAACGATTTAGCAAATGCGGCCGACAAATTGCCAGCAGTCTATGATCGTGAATTGCTAGGTATCACTAAAGCCTCTTTGGCAACAGAGAGCTTTATCTCTGCGGCTTCGTTCCAGGAGACTACACGAGTACTGACAGAAGCAGCTGTAACCGGCAAGCGCGATTACCTTCGCGGCTTGAAAGAGAACGTTGTAGTAGGACGTTTGATTCCAGCGGGTACAGGTTTGTCTTATCACAGCGAACGTAAAAAGCGCAAAGAAGCACCTGAAGTTGAGGAGTTTGTTGTTAAGAGTACCGATGAGATTCAAGCAGAATTACAAGAAGCACTAACGCAAGAAATTGCTGGTGCCAATGTGAATACTGACTCTGACTCAGGTACAGCAGCAGACGCTGAGGGAAATGTATAAGTTGAACGTTTGACTTATCTCAGTAGCAATAAAAAAGCCGCGTTGTGAAACGCGGCTTTTTTTTGCCTTTAAAAAAGTGATTATTAAATGTAATACTGAGCGCTATTTTACGAGTGCTTTATTAGGCGCATTGGCCTAACTCTAAAAAGTCACTGAGTAGTTCCCAGACTTCATGGCGTGAATCATTCACTGCTTGCTTCGGCTGCTCAATCGCCATACGGTATAAGTCACTGCCAATTTTGGTAAATGATTGAATGTAATAACCGACGCTAGTGCCTTCGGGTAAGTGACCAGAGGAGACGACTTGATCTTCACCTTGATAATTAAATGAAAAGCCCACCGATAATGGTCGAGTAGCTTTGTTAATTAAACCGGCCGCAATGCAGTGCGAAAGCATACGGGTTTGCGAAAAGAGTGGGTCGCTTTCAAGTGGGTTGTCTACAGAGCGAAAAACAAAGGGGTGACCATTTTTGCCAATAAACGCTGAGACAGCGACTTTTTTAAAGGCCTTGATTTCCCAGTTATCTAAGCTGTGTAAAAACTTCAGGCTGCATTTAGAAATACTGTTAGGTCTATAGAGTTCATGCACCATGGCGTTCGCCCAAATACTTTGCATCGCCGGATCTGAAATATCTTCGGCAAAATCAAAAAAGACATTCGCCCAGTCATTATCAATACATTGCTGCGGGGCAGCGCCGCTCATATGCTTACGGACTTGATCCAGTATTGATTCCAAATTCATCTGACGTTGAACTTCTTTATAGCGCATACGCATATGCGTTCGCTCAACAAGATTCGCATCGGTAATTTGTATTTTGGCGTCATGTTCAGTATTGGGTTGGGCGCAACTTTCGATGGTGTCGTTGGCTTGGTAAAAGCCGCCTAAGTTCTGCGTGCAAAGCGCTATAAGCTTGGCCTTGGCCTCTACAGTCGTGGTGTCATGCTGCTTTTGTTGGTGTTTAACATCTTCCATAAAATGATACATCCTAGTGACAGTGCGGGCGCATAAAAGGGTGGTGCAGTCATCCTAAAAGCTGGTCGCATATTAACCAGCCGAGCCTCCGTTGTCACCCTCTTACCCTAGGTATCAAATGTAAAATATTGAAGTGTTAAAAGAAGTGTTAAAAGGGACAGTCACAAAGCCCTTCGACGCGTTCGCCGGTTATGGGATGGTCAAAGTTTAGTGTTGTGGCGTGAAGCATAAGTCTATCGGCCATATGAAAAGCTTCATCGGAGGCATATAAATCACAGCCTAAAATGGGGTGGCCTATCTCACGACTATGAATACGCAGTTGATGCGTTCGGCCGGTAATGGGCGTGAAGATAACGCGAGAGGCGAGTGATGATTGTAGGTGTTCAATTACACGGTATTCAGAAATGGCTGAGCGACCGGTGTCATAGCAAATTTTTTGTAAGGGAAAGTTAGGAGGGTCTTTAGCGATAGGTAAATCGATAAGATGTTTTTGTGGTTCGCTATTATCATCATCAGTATCGCCGACAATATGCCCATGCAAAAGCGCAGTGTAGGTTTTAGTGACCGTACGTGCTTGAAACTGTTTACCAATATGCGCGTTAATCTCTTTGTTGAGTGCCACTACCATAATACCCGAGGTGCCAAAGTCGAGACGATGAACCAACGTAGCACTAGGGAAGTCTTGCACTAAGCGGTAGTGGACGGAATCTTTATTGAGCGGATGCTTGCCCGATAAACTTAAAAGCGCTCTGGGCTTATTAATAAGCAGTAAATATTCATCCTGATACAGAATGCTTATTTGCTCATGGCAGGGGGGGACAATAAAGGGGTCGGCTTGTGGTTGCATACTTGGCTAGGCCTTTCTATAAAGCATTAATATAGCATTAGCGACGATTGATATTGGTTTTATTTATTCTGTTAATGGTATTGCTCTCGAATAAATATAAATGATGGCGTAAACCGCTGGTAGAGTTTGTTAGACTGTTCGCCAAATGATGGTCGACAATAGAGCTCGGCAGAGCGCAATGAATAAAGTAATAAGTATTGCAACGAATATTGCAGTGAATAGAAAAACAAATATATAAAAGCGAACAGGAAAACAATTATGGCGACTGTTTTAATTACTGGCACTAATCGAGGCATAGGTCTTGAATTTACAAAGCAATTTTTAGCGCGCGGCGATTCGGTTATTGCCACTTGTCGAGAACCTGCTGCAGCCACTGAGCTGCAAGCGTTAAATGTTAAGCATGACACTCTAAATATTCTGCCTTTAGATGTTGCTTCGACTGAATCGATGCAAGCCTTTGTTAAGCAGTTAGATGGTATAGCGATTGATGTCTTTATCAATAATGCAGGTGTTTACGGTCCGTCGAGCGTGCGTTTTGGTGAGGTCGATGCCGACGTTTGGGCATCAGTGCTTAACGTTAACGCCATAGCCCCAATAATGCTTAGTCAAATGCTTATGCCTAACCTACGAGCAGGTAAAAATAAGAAGATGGTTTATCTATCATCGAAGATGGGCTCTATCGATGACAATGGTAGTGGTGCGGGCTACATTTATCGTAGCTCTAAGACCGCATTAAACTGTGTGGTTAAAAGTTTATCTATCGATCTAGCCCCAGAAGGCTTTACCGCGGCAGTGCTGCATCCTGGATGGGTATTGACAGATATGGGTGGCGCTAACGCGCTTATCGACACCCACACCAGCGTAACGGGCATGATGGACGTGATTGATGAATTAAACGCCGAGCAGTCGGGCGGCTTTTTCAGTTACAACGGCAGTAGCATTCCTTGGTAGGAGGCGGTGCTGTTTCGTTAGTGGCGCCATTGTGAACAATAAATGATTCTTTAGTCATGGAATAGAGCGGCTCTGCTAAGCATCACATTCACATGACTTATTCATTAGCTAAGACAATATGCGAGTGATTACGCTAGAAATTGACAATTAATCGATTTAAATCGGTTAATTGTCATCAAGACGGCCTGTTTTAAGGCTTTCTTCTCCTTCTTGGTTGACTCGTATAGGCGGTATCTATAGAATTCGCGCTCCGCCATATTGGTGATGTTTCATTGACCGTGTTATTCGGCTACTCATTTGGTCGTCGGGGTCGCAGAAAGCACGCTGGCTATACATTGGATGTATTAATGATTCATTAATACATCTACAACATAGCTGCTCGGTAGCATCATAGAGCAATAGGGAAGCGGCACAGTAGCGAAGTTACTAACTTATTGAATTTTGGAGTATTTTTACATGGCAACGATCAACCAATTGGTTCGTAAGCCGAGAAAGAGAAAAATTAAGAAGACAGACGTACCTGCATTGCAGGCCTGTCCTCAGCGTCGTGGCGTATGTACACGCGTTTACACAACTACACCGAAAAAGCCGAACTCAGCATTACGTAAAGTATGTCGTGTTCGCTTAACTAGCGGTTTCGAAGTTTCTTCGTATATCGGTGGTGAAGGCCATAACTTGCAAGAGCATAGTGTGGTATTGATTCGTGGCGGTCGTGTTAAAGATTTACCTGGTGTGCGTTATCACACTGTTCGTGGAACACTTGATACACAAGGTGTTGCCGATCGTAAGCAAGGTCGTTCTAAGTACGGTACTAAACGTCCTAAATAAATTTAAAAAGTTGTCACCAATTTTTTATTAAATCGTTTTATCATCCAAGGTTAACCTGAGTCACTCATTGACTTAGAGTGTTGTCCGGCGGAGCACGCACAGGATGCAAGTCCTTTGTTCTATCCGTCACAGTAAGGCCAAGCTGTTAGAGACCGTAAATTAATTTACGGTTGCATAATTTGTCTTGGGTTAGCCTGAAAAAGAGGAAAGTTGCATGCCAAGAAGACGCGTCATCGCTAAACGCGAGATATTACCAGATCCTAAGTACGGTAATGTCACACTCGCTAAATTCATGAACCACGTCATGGTCAGCGGTAAAAAATCCGTTGCAGAACGCATTGTTTATGGTGCGCTCGATATCGTAAAAGACAAAACCGGTAATGATCCTGTAGAGGCCTTTCAATCAGCCCTCGAAACAATTGCGCCTATGGTCGAAGTAAAATCTCGCCGTGTTGGTGGTGCAACTTACCAAGTCCCTGTTGAAGTTCGTGCTTCACGTCGTGAAACATTATCAATGCGTTGGTTGGTAGAGTACTCACGTGGCCGTGGTGAAAAATCAATGCCTGCACGTTTAGCGGGTGAAATTCTTGATGCTTCGCAAGGTAAAGGCGCTGCAGTTAAGAAAAAAGAAGATGTACATCGCATGGCAGAAGCCAACAAAGCGTTCTCGCATTTTCGCTTCTAAGATTGTTATACGCATACTGTCTATCGCTGTATCGAATACGTTACAGCCGATAGGCCGTTTTTTTCTCAAGAGAAGGAAAATCTATAGTGGCACGTAAAACGCCTATCAACCGCTACCGAAATATCGGTATTTGCGCACATGTTGATGCTGGCAAAACGACCACGACAGAGCGTGTTTTGTTTTATACCGGTATGTCTCACAAAATTGGTGAGGTTCATGACGGCGCTGCAACCATGGATTGGATGGAGCAAGAACAAGAACGAGGCATTACTATTACCTCGGCAGCAACAACGTGTTTTTGGTCGGGCATGCAAAAGCAGTTCGAACAACACCGTATCAACATTATCGATACGCCGGGTCACGTTGATTTTACTATCGAAGTAGAGCGTTCATTACGCGTACTCGATGGCGCTGTTGTTGTTTTATGTGGTTCGTCTGGCGTGCAGCCACAAACCGAAACGGTTTGGCGGCAGGCTAATAAGTATGAAGTTCCACGCATGGTCTTTGTTAATAAAATGGACCGCGCGGGCGCAGACTTCGACATGGTTGTTGATCAATTGCGTGAACGACTCGGTGCAGATGCTGTGCCATTACAGATGACTATAGGCGCTGAAGAAAACTTCAGAGGCGTAGTTGATCTGCTAAAAATGAAAGCCATCATCTGGAATGAAGATGATATGGGAATGACCTTTAGCTATGAGGAAGTTCCTGCCGACATGCTAGATACTTGCGAAGCAATGCGCGAGAATATGGTTGAAGCGGCCGCTGAAGCTAACGACGAGCTAATGGAAAAGTATCTCGAAGATGGCGAGTTAACGGAAGATGAAATTAAGCAGGGTATTCGTGCGCGAACACTGGCTAATGAAATTATTCCTGTATTAGGTGGTTCTGCCTTTAAGAATAAAGGCGTGCAAGCCATGTTGGATGCCGTTGTTGAATATATGCCTTCACCGGTTGAAGTGAAAGCAATAGAAGGCACGCTTGACGACAAAGAAGAAACACCGGCAACACGAGAAGCCGATGATGCAGCGCCATTTTCTGCGTTGGCATTTAAAATTGCTACCGATCCTTTTGTTGGTACGTTAACGTTTTTCCGCGTTTACTCCGGAACGTTAAGACAGGGTGATAGTATTTATAATCCTGTTAAAGGAAAGAAAGAACGTATTGGTCGCATGGTGCAAATGCACTCGAACAATCGCGAAGAAATTAAAGAAGTTCTGGCTGGCGATATTGCAGCGGGAATAGGATTAAAAGATGTAACAACCGGTGATACGCTTTGTGATCTTGATGAGGTGATAACCCTAGAGCGAATGGAGTTTCCAGAGCCTGTTATTTCGGTGGCCGTTGAACCGCGTTCACAGCCAGATCAAGAAAAAATGGGTATAGCTTTAGGTAAGTTAGCGCAAGAAGATCCGTCTTTTCGCGTTAAGACCGACCCAGAATCAGGCCAGACCATTATTTCAGGTATGGGCGAGTTACATTTAGATATTTTGGTAGATCGAATGAAGCGCGAGTTTAGCGTTGAAGCCAATATAGGTAAGCCACAAGTGGCTTATAGAGAAGCGATTCGTAATACCTGTGAAATTGAAGGCAAGTTTGTTCGGCAGTCGGGTGGTCGAGGCCAATACGGTCATGTTTGGGTTAAGTTCGAACCAGCTGATGATGTAAACGCCGAAGGATTAGAGTTCGTTAACGAAGTGGTTGGCGGCAATGTGCCTAGAGAATATATTCCAGCGGTCGAAAAAGGTATCGCGGAACAAATGCAAAATGGCGTATTAGCGGGCTACCCATTACTGGGCTTAAAAGCGACGCTTTACGACGGTTCGTTTCACGATGTTGATTCGAATGAAATGGCTTTTAAAGTCGCCGCATCAATGGCAACCAAAAAATTGGCTGATGATGCAGGTGCTGTTTTATTAGAGCCGATGATGAAAGTAGAGATAGTGACACCCGAAACTAACATGGGTGATGTGGTTGGTGATTTAAATCGACGACGCGGCATTATCTTAGGTATGAATGGCAGCCCAATGGGTAAAATTATTGATGCCGAAGTACCGTTAGCAGAGATGTTTGGTTACGCGACCGATTTACGATCAGCAACACAAGGGCGCGCAACGTTTACAATGGAATTTGATAGGTATGCTGCAGCGCCTAACAATGTGGCAGACGAAATTATCAATAAAAGTAAGTCGGGTCGTTAATTTATTTTTTAATGAGTCGGCAAGCTGACAGTTTGAATAAAAGTTTTAATGATAGTTTAGTTAGAAAGTAGACTGGATAGTTTAGATTATCCCTGTCGCCAAAAGATAAATTGAAAGCGTTTATCAAAACACATGCAGTAATTAAATAATTTAACAGTTGAATAGAAAAGAGGACTAGTATCGTGGCAAAAGCAAAATTTGAACGCACCAAACCACACGTCAATGTAGGCACAATCGG
>CAXAHI010000039.1:0-19972 GCA_963968645.1 uncultured Gammaproteobacteria bacterium
ATGTGATCAATTTATATGTGATCAATTTATATAAAGTCACGTAGTAGTTATCGTTCCTATAATAAGTCCTTTGCATCAGTCTTATATAAAGCTGATATGTGATGGCCCCAGATAAGTAAGCGGTGGATAGAGTGAACCAAAAAAATAGTGTTTTACGATGGCGTTGGCAATAACAATCAATCCGTTGATATTGGCAGCTGTTCGATAGCTATTTTTTTGCAATTACCGTGTGACTCAACCGTCTGGATTCGCCATGAACCTGAACTTACAACAATTTTCTGATCTTGCTAGCGCAGGCTACAACCGTATTCCGATGACTCGCGAAGTACTCGCGGACATGGATACGCCGCTTAGCGCCTACCATAAGCTGGCCTCTGGCCCGTATTCTTACTTGTTTGAATCGGTACAAGGGGGCGAAAAATGGGGGCGTTACTCTATTATTGGCTTGCCTTGCCGTACCATCTTAAAAGTATTTGGTGAGCAAATAACGGTTGAGCAAGACGGCGTAGTGATTGAAGAGACCAGCATGGCTGATCCGCTAGTGTTTGTTGAAGCCTTTCAAAAGCGTTATACCGCTCCAGATATTGAAGGCCTGCCTGCTTTTTTTGGTGGGCTAGTCGGTTACTTTGGCTATGATACCGTGCGCTATGTTGAGCCTAAATTAAAATGTTCGACACCGCCGGACGAATTAGGTACGCCAGATATTCTATTAATGGTGTCTGAAGAAGTGCTGGTATTTGATAACTTGGCCGGCAAAATCCATATTGTTGCGCATGCTGATCCTAGCCAAGAAGCCGATGACGAACATCGCTTTGAACGTGCAATGGCTAAAGCGGTTAATCGAATTAATGCTTTGGCTGCCAAGCTACCCGAAGCTGCTCCTACTTTACCGCCAATTGCTTTAGAGCAAGCGCAGAATGGCTCAAGTGATAGTTTAAATGAGAGCGATTTTAAATCCGGTTTTACGCAGCAAGATTACGAAGCCGTGGTCGAGAAAATAAAAGCGTACACCTTAGCGGGTGATGTTATGCAAGTGGTGCCGTCGCAGCGAATGCGTGTGCCTTTTACTGTGCCGCCGCTTAATTTATATCGATCATTACGCAGCATGAATCCCTCGCCTTATATGTATTTTCTTGATTTAGGTGATTTTCAAATCGTCGGATCTTCGCCAGAGATTTTGGCACGCGTTGAAGATGATGTCGTTACCGTTCGTCCTATTGCCGGCACGCGACGTCGTGGCTATACCGAAGAAGAAGACAATGCACTCGAAGCTGAATTATTAGCCGATCCAAAAGAAATTGCAGAACATTTAATGTTAATTGACTTGGGTCGTAATGATGCAGGCCGTGTGTCTGAAATTGGTTCTGTTAAGTTAACTGATAAAATGATTGTTGAGCGTTACTCACATGTTATGCATATTGTTTCTAACGTTACCGGTAAAGTGCGCAAAGGTTTAAGTGCTATTGATGTATTAAAGGCCGCGTTGCCGGCGGGAACATTAAGCGGCGCACCTAAAGTGCGAGCAATGCAAATTATTGATGAAGTTGAGCCAGTGAAACGCGGCATTTATGGCGGCGCAGTTGGTTATATTAGTTGGAAAGGTAATATGGATACGGCCATTGCGATTCGCACGGCGGTCATTAAAGATGGCGTGTTAAATGTGCAAGCGGGTGGCGGTGTCGTTGCTGATTCTGTGCCTCGATTAGAGTGGAAAGAAACCATGAATAAAGCACGCGCCATGTTTCGCGCGGCCGCATTGGCTAGTCGTCCAACCAACAAAGAAGGAGAATCGTAATGCTATTAATGGTCGATAACTACGATTCATTTACTTACAACGTTGTGCAGTATCTGGGTGAATTAGGTGCCGATGTAAAAGTCGTTCGAAATGATGAAATTAGTTGTGATGAAATAGCAGCGCTTGCACCCGAAAAAATTGTTATTTCTCCGGGTCCTTGTACGCCGAATGAAGCAGGTATTTCGCTGGAGTTGGTTGAACGCTTTGCCGGTAAAATTCCTTTGTTAGGTATTTGTTTAGGCCACCAAAGCATTGGTCAGTCTTTTGGCGGTAAGGTTGTTCGCGCACGTGAAGTTATGCACGGTAAAACGTCGCCAATCTATCATAACGGTACAGGGGTTTTTGCAGGATTAAATAATCCGTATCAGGCAACGCGCTATCACTCTCTAGTGGTTGAACGCGAAACCTTGCCCGAGTGTTTTGAAATTACAGCGTGGACACAACACGAAGATGGATCGATGGATGAGATTATGGGTTTGCGTCATAAAACGCTAGCCGTTGAAGGTGTGCAGTTTCACCCTGAATCGATTTTAACCGAGTTCGGTTACGAGCTACTTAATAATTTTTTGAAGGCTTGAGTTTATGAATATCCAATCAGCCATTAACGCAGCTATTGAACAACAGGATTTATCCGAGTCGGATATGATTGCTGTGATGCGCACAATTATGACCGGCGAAGCAACGTCTGCACAAATTGCCGGTTTTTTAGTGGCGCTACGTATAAAGGGTGAAACGGTTACTGAAATTGCAGCGGCAGCCAGCGTTATGCGTGAGCTTGCCACCAAGGTTGAAGTGTCCGGTGATCATCTTGTGGATATCGTTGGCACCGGCGGCGATGGCGCGCGATTATTTAACGTTTCAACCGCCAGTACGTTTGTTGCCGCGGCTGCGGGCTGTCAGGTAGCTAAGCATGGTAATCGATCGGTTAGTAGCTCTAGTGGTGCAGCCGATGTATTAGAGGCAGCGGGTGTGCGTTTGGACATTAATGCTGAGCAAGTTGCTCATTGTATTGATCAAGTGGGTGTTGGCTTTATGTTTGCGCAAAATCATCATGGCGCAATGAAGCATGCTATTGGTCCGCGCAAAGAGTTGGGCACAAGAACATTGTTTAATGTCTTAGGGCCTATTACTAATCCTGCTGGCGTTAAAAATCAATTGCTCGGTGTTTACTCGCGCGATTTAGTTCGACCGATTGCCGATGTGTTAAATGCATTAGGTAGCGATCATGTCATGGTCGTTCACTCAGCCGATGGCTTGGATGAAATTAGTATTGCGGGTGACACTTACGTTGCTGAATTAAAAGAGGGTGAAGTCACTGAGTATACGGTTTCGCCTACGCAAGTGGGTATCGATATTACAGCGATTGATGATTTGTCGGTTGCAGATGCAGCTGAAAGTTTGCAGTTAATTAAAAGTGTTTTGGGTAAAACCAATGGTCAGTTTTCTACGCGCGAACAAGCCGCTGCCGATATTATTGCAATTAATGCGGGCGCTGCAATTTATGTTGCGGGTTGCGCAAGTGATTGGCAGCAAGGTGTTGTGGTCGCGCAAGATATTATCGCATCAGGTACGGCCTTAGAAAAAATGAAAGAGTTAGCTGACTTTACCGAGCTGTTAAAATCCGCTGAATAATTTAAAATTTGCATTATTACGTGTAATGATGAAAAACCATATGTAGCGACATAGAGCTATGTATAAAGACACAGAGCTATTTATAAAGACATAGAGCTATATAGAAAGACATATATCTATATAGAAAAACAAAAAAATTACGCAGATAAATATTGTATGAGTACACAGTTTAATTCAGATACGCCGACTATCTTAAAGAAAATTCTTGACCGTAAGGTTGAGGAAATTGCTGAGCGAAGTGCTATCCGCTCGCAAGCTGATTTAATGGCGATAATAGCCAATGCCGATCCTTGTCGTGGGTTTGTTGACGCGATGCAGCGCGCATTGGACGCAGGGCATTCGGCGGTTATTGCAGAAGTGAAAAAAGCCTCACCCAGCAAAGGTGTTATCCGAGAAGATTTTGATCCGGTGAGTATTGCGCAGAGTTATGAAAAAGGCGGCGCAGCTTGCTTGTCTGTTTTAACCGATGTTGATTTTTTTCAGGGTGCGGATGATTATTTAATACAGGCGCGTGCTGCTTGTATGCTGCCGGTTATTCGTAAAGATTTTATTATTGACCCTTATCAAATTTACGAAGCGCGCGCGATGGATGCCGATTGTATTTTGTTAATTGTCGCCGCACTTACCGATAATCAATTACAGTTGTTAAATGAATGCGCGCTGTCTTTAGGGATGGATGTGTTGGTTGAAGTGCATAATCGTGATGAGCTAATTCGCTCGCTACCGTTAGGTAATACCTTGGTTGGCATTAATAATCGTGATTTACATTTATTTGAAACCAGTCATGAAAATACTTATCAGTTGTTAGGTGAAATACCTGCCGATCGTATTGTTGTAACTGAGAGTGGAATTCACACGGCAGAAGATGTAGCGGCTATGCGAGCGCATGATGTGAATGCCTTTTTAGTGGGTGAGGCCTTTATGCGAGCCGATGATCCTGGTGAACGATTACATGATTTATTTTTCTAATGGCTAAATAGATTTTAATCATTAAACAAAAAAGGCCGCTTAAAATAAGCGGCCTTTTTTGTTGTTGCTAATGTTTTACAGATGCTGATTTTTTATAGATACTAATACTCACAGGTACTGCTTTTGTTGTTGCTAATGTTGTTGCTGATATTCATGATAGTGTTGTCGGTTTATCGAGTACCGAAAACGACCATGGTCTTACCTTTAACGCCAACCAAGCCTTGCGCTTCAAGATCTTTGAGAACACGTCCCACCATTTCGCGAGAGCAGCCAACGATACGGCCAATTTCCTGACGAGTGATTTTGATTTGCATACCATCGGGATGCGTCATCGCGTCGGGTTCTTTACATAATTCAAGTAGGGTGCGAGCAACGCGACCGGTCACATCAAGAAAAGCTAAATCGCCTACTTTTCGAGTAGTCTTACGTAATCGGCTGGCCATTTGCTGGCTGACTGAAAACATGAGGTCAGGATACTGTTGAGACAGTTCGTGAAATTTAGTGAAGCTAATTTCTGCAACTTCACATTCGGTTTTAGCACGTATCCAAGCGCTTCGAGCATCTTCGTTATCGAATAAGCCCATTTCGCCAAAAAAGTCGCCATCATTTAAGTAGGCCACAATCATTTCTTTGCCTTCATCATCTTCGATGGCAACGGTAACGGAGCCTTTGATGATGTAATACAAGGTTTCGGAAGTGTCACCGGCGTAGATAATAGTGCTTTTAACCGGATAACGACGGCGATGGCTATTAGCAATCAGCGTCTCTGCATTTTTAATATGAGGAGTAAGCGGTACGGGAGTCACAAATGATCTTCCTCTAGTCGAGTTGGTGGCATTGGTAGCAAATGGAACATCACGATGCGTGTTTGAATTCAGTTTAGGAGCTAGCATAATATATCAACAACCTATGTGCGTGAGACAACAAATTTAATGACTTTCTTCATTTCAGTATTGTTTATATTGAGTGTGATGCCAGTCACAGTTGTGCAAAATGTGAACTAGCACTCGTTGTGTCGATATTTTAATCAGTTTTGTTTTGGCGGATATTGTTTAAGTGATTGAATTAACAGTAATAGTGGTTAAATCATGGCAATGGGGCGTTAAGTCGCTATTTTTGTCATTTGGCAGGGCTAAAAAAGCATACTGAGTAAAAAGAAGCGGGTATCATTCGCATCCTAGGCAACTATTGTATTCGTGAGTGCATTCACGAGTGCATTCGCCATTGTATTTATTTTAGACAAGAACCAAAGAGGTAGCGCATGAAGGCAACTGTCCAGTGGACTGGCAATGTCAGTTTTAAAGCGGAATCTGAAACCGGCCATACGGTACAGATGGATGGGCCAGCTGATAAAGGTGGCGAGAATCTTGGGCCTAGACCTATGGAGATGCTGCTGATGGGTATGGGTGGCTGCGCGTCTTTTGATGTCATGTCGATGCTAAGTAAGGGGCGTCAAGATGTAGTGAGCTGTGTGGTTGAAGTCGATGCGCAACGCGCCGATGCTGTCCCCGCTGTATTCACCCAGATCCACCTTAAATTCATTGTGACGGGTAATCAGTTGAAGGATGCGCAGGTGAGTCGCGCGGTAAGCCTCTCGGCAGAAAAATACTGCTCGGTCTCCATTATGATGGAAAAAGCGGGCGTAGAAGTAACTCACAGTTATGTCGTAGAGGAAGCCTAATGAGCGAGAAAGCAGAGTATGTAGGTAAGCGCCCACATCCAACATCGGGCATGCGCCATGTGGCTTTGTTTGTGCCAGACTTTGATGCAGCCTGTCATTTTTATATAGAGTTAATGGGCATGGCGGTAGAGTGGCAGCCAGATCCTGACAATATTTATTTGTGCTCGGGCAACGATAATGTGGCGCTGCATAATAAGCCGGATAACGTTAATTTGGACCCTGCTCATCAGCGTTTAGATCATATTGGTTTTATTATTGATGAGATGGATGATGTAGACCGTTGGTACGATTTTTTGAAGGCCAATAAGGTCAAAATGCAAAACGCACCGCGTACACATCGCGATGGTGCCAGAAGCTTTTACTGTTTGGATCCTGCGGGGACATTGGTGCAGCTTATGTATCATCCGCCATTGTCGTCGGGTAAGCCATTAGCCAAGCCGTCTATTAGCAATGAGTCTGAGGCTTAAGAAGAGAATCTGCTAAAATCGATAACTGGTGGCCGTCATAAGTTTTGAGATAACGGTCATTAGTTTCTTGGCGGGTGGATTAAAAGCGACGCCACCATGCTCCATAGCTTTTTCACCATGATGTTCTTCATCACTAAGCATTTGCGTTAAAATCGCCCGCGTTTTTTCATCGTGCTCAGGCAGCTGCTCCAAATGTGAACGTAAATGTTGGCACACTTGATCTTCGGTGGCTGCCACAAATCCCAAGCTCCATTTATCACCTGCGACACCCGCTAAAGCGCCAATACCAAATGATAAACCGTAAAATAATGGGTTTAGATAGCTGGGCTTGCTTTGCAGTTGATCTAAGCGTTCTTCGCACCAGGCGAGGTGATCTTCTTCTTCTTTGGCCGATTCATTCATAGCATCTCGAATGATTTCGGTTTTAGCCGTGAGTGCCTGCCCCTGATAAAGGGCTTGAGCGCAGACTTCACCGGTATGATTAATGCGCATTAAGCCGCCAATATGTTTTTTCTCTTGCGCGCTAAGCGTTTCGAAATCATTTTCAATGCTATCTAATTTCGCCGCCGGTGATTCTCTATGCGCGCGCATGCTACCGGGGCTAACGGTACGAACGATATGATCAACCCCCATAATCAGTTGATCGATGGCGCTGAGCTTTCTTGGCGGTTTATCTGACATAAAAGGCGGTCCGCAGTGGCTGTGGTGTTTCTATATTGGTTTGTAATGACTGCTTGGTTTTACTCTAGCGAGTCTTTCTTCTATCTATTAATACGTGTTGAGAGCAACTTGTGATCAAATTTAAGCACGGTATTCATTCTTCACGCAAGCTAATGGTTGGCCAGCCGGCTTTGGCGGCATGGGCTAGTAGTGCGCTATCAGCGTCGACGGCAACCGCATGACCAACCACTTCTAATAGCGGGATGTCATTGCGAGAGTCGCTATAAAAGCAGGCCTCTGAGAGATCAAAGGGGTTCTCGGCAAGCCATTCATTAAGTCTTGTGACTTTACCTTCTTTAAAGCACGGTATGCCTGTGGGCTTGCCCGTGTAAACACCGTCTATGTGCTCTGCATTGCTGGCTAAAATATCATCTACGCCTAATAGCTGCGCGATAGGGCGTGTAACGAAATCATTAGTGGCCGTAATAATAAGTAGGTAGTCACCGGCCTCGCGATGCTTTGCAAGCAGTGCGTCGGCTTGCGTTAAGCGCATGGGCGCTACACAGCTTGCCATAAAGTCGGCATGCAGAGCAGCGAGTACATCGGCAGGTTGCCCAGCAATCGGCTTTAAAGCAAAGCTTAAATAGGCCTGAATATCGAGTGTGCCGTTGTTATAGTCCTGAAAAAACCCATCATTGGCTTTTTTGTATTCGACGGCATCGACTAAGCCTTTTTGAATAAGAAATTCGCCCCAAGCATGGTCGCTGTCACCTCTAAGTAAGGTGTTATCGAGGTCAAAGATGGCGAGTTTTTGTTGGCCGTGCGGCATGCCAGGCTCCTGTTAAGTTGGAATAGGGTAGTTGTATTTCAATCGATGCTTGTTGGCGTTAATTTAGACATAGATTCAATAATTTATGAATGATGATTCTATTCTGTATAAAAAGAGATACAAAGATCATAAATACCGATCTTAGCTCTCTTATCTGCCTTAATTGTTTTAGCTGTCATTATCTGGATACGGCTGTAGAGGTTTAAGCAGCATGTTTGTATACGGTGAAAGCGTATTTCATAGGTGTTTTTAGCGGGCACTAGAAGCGGCTGTGTTATAGTGCGTGCCTTAATTATTATGAGGGTGGAACGAAACTTGTTGGATGCTGACGGATACCGATTGAATATAGGCATCGTAATCGCCAATGGTCGTGGTGATGTATTGTGGGCGCGCCGTGTTAGACAGGGTGGCTGGCAGTTTCCGCAGGGCGGCATTCATGAAGGTGAATCTCACGAGCAGGCTATGTACCGTGAGCTCGAAGAAGAAACAGGTCTCACCAAAGGGCAGGTTGAAGTTTGGGGTGTTACTCGTGATTGGCTGCGTTATCGTCTACCAAAAAAAATGATTAGACCGACTCAAGGTCAGGTCTGCATTGGTCAAAAACAAAAGTGGTATCTGTTACGCCTTACAGCAGAAGATTCTGCAATTCATTTTAATGGCTGCGATAAGCCTGAGTTTGATCATTGGGAATGGGTCAGCTATTGGTATCCGCTTAATCAAATTATCGATTTTAAACGACAGGTTTACCAGCGCATGCTGAAAGAGCTCTCTAGCTTACATTCCCAAAAGGTTGCGCATTCTCTTAATGATGATCGGTAACGACTAAGATAATGAATATTCTTCAATCCCTCAGCAGTATTGTTCAAAAAGTAAACTCGGCGCCCGACTTACAGTCAGCGTTAGATATTATTGTGAGCCAAGTGCGAGCCGTTATGGGCACTGAGGTATGCACGGTTTACTTAACCGACCATCAAGAACAGCGATTAATTTTCCGTGCCACCGAAGGTCTCAATAAAAATGTGCTGGGGCATCTCAGTTTAGGTTTTGGCGAAGGCTTGGTGGGTCAAGTTGCTCTGCGCGAAGAGCCGATAAATACCAACAGTGCAGAGTCTCATCCGCATTTTCAATACCTCGAAGATATTGGCGAAGAGAGTTTTAGCTCTTTTCTCGGTGTGCCTATTATTCACCACCGTATTGTTTTAGGTGTGTTGATTGTTCAGCAAACGGTTAAGCGTCGCTTTGATGAAAGTGAAGAGGCTTTTCTGGTGACAGTTTCTGCCCAGTTAGCTGGACTCATTGCGCATGCGCAAGTTGCAGGCCTAGTTGATTTACGTGCCGATGCAGAAGCGGTTAACGCTGAGTTTCGTGGCGTGGCAGGGGCTTCGGGTGTGGCGATTGGTCGGGCTGTGGTTGTGGCGCCGCCTGCTGATTTATACGCAGTGCCAAAGCGTAAAAGTCGTGACCCCTATGAAGAACTGACTTTTTTCCGTGCCTGTGTTGCTAGAGTGCGTAATGATATTGAGCAGTTGAGTTTGCAATTAGCCGACCGTTTGCCACCGCAAGAATTAGCTTTGTTTGAAGTGTATTCCAAGATGCTCGATTCGCCAGCATTGCCCGCTGAAATTGAAGAGTTGATAGAGCAGGGCGAGTGGGCGCAGGGGGCAGTGGCTCATGTTATACGCATGCATTTAAAAGCGTTTGAGCAAATGGATAACCCGTATTTAAAAGAGCGGGCGGTTGATGTAAAAGATTTAGGCTCTCGATTATTAGAATATCTACAACAAGCAACACAAGAGCCAATTATTTATCCAGATAACGTGATACTTATTGGTGATGAATTAACGGCATCGATGCTGGCCGAGTTGCCACGTAAAAAATTAGCGGGCTTAGTGTCGCTACGTGGTTCGCGAAATTCTCACGTTGCTATTTTAGCGCGAAGCATGGGTATCCCAACGGTTATGGGGGCGGTTGATATTCCCTTTATGCAAGTTGAGGGTACAGAGTTAATTGTCGATGGCTATGCTGGCTTGGTTTATTTTAATCCAACCATAGAGTTGTTAGCCAGTTACGAAGAAATAGTTGAAGAGGAGCGATTAGTATCGCGTGGTCTTGAGGCGCTTAAAGATTTAAGTTGTGAGACAACAGATAACCATCGTGTTTCACTTTGGGTGAATACAGGTTTGGCTTCAGATATTGTACGGTCTCTGGATAGAGGTGCTGAAGGTGTCGGTTTATATCGCACCGAAATTCCTTTTATTATGCAAGATCGTTTTCCGAGTGAAGAAGAGCAGCGAACTATTTATCGTTTGCAACTTGAAGCCTTTGCACCGAGCCCAGTAACGATGCGAACATTGGATATAGGTGGCGATAAATCGCTGCCTTATTTTCCGATAGAAGAAGATAATCCTTTTTTGGGTTGGCGCGGCATACGTGTGACGTTAGATCATCCAGAAATATTTCTTTCGCAAGTGCGCGCCATGATGAAGGCCAGTGTTGGCTTAAATAATTTGCGCATCATGTTGCCGATGATCAGCTACGTAAAAGAATTAGATGAAGCATTGGTATTGATTCGTCGTGCTCATGCAGAATTAGTTGAAGAAGGTATTGATGCATTGCTGCCATCTATTGGTGTAATGGTTGAGGTGCCTGCTGCAGTTTATCTTGCTGCAGAGCTCGCAAAGCGGGTAGATTTTTTATCGGTGGGCAGTAATGATTTAACCCAATATTTATTAGCGGTTGATCGCAACAACCCTAGTGTTGCCGAACTTTATAACTCGTATCATCCTGCGGTTTTACAGGCGCTAGCTAATATTGCTAGTGCGAGTCATGCAGCCGGCAAGCCTGTCAGTATTTGTGGGGAGCTAGCGGGTGATCCGGGAGCGGCAGTGTTGTTGATGGCAATGGGTTATGACTCTCTATCAATGAATGCAACGAATTTACCAAAAGTGAAATCAGTGCTGCGAAGTGTGAGTAAAGTTGAGGCCGATGCATTGCTAGCGGCAGTAATGGAGATGCATGAAATTGAAGATATTCGCGGAGCGGTAGAGGCCTTGTTTGAAGAGAAAGGTATTACCCGATTGTTTCGCAACCGCATTACGAAGAAGTAAGCGTTTAAATGGATTGGTTGTTATTTTTAATTGTTGGCGCCTTTGCAGGATTGTTAGCGGGTTTGTTTGGTGTTGGCGGCGGCGCTATTATTGTGCCTATTTTAATTTTAATTTTTGCCCAGCAAGGATTGCATGCTGAATTATTTGTGCACTTGGCTATAGGTACTTCTTTCGCAACGATCGTTGTGACTTCTTGTGGCTCAGTGGCTGCGCATCATCGTTTAGGTAATATTAATTGGCCGGTTGTTAAATCAATGACGCCAGGTTTAATTGTTGGCGTTTTGCTAGGGTCTGTAATGGCGACTGAGCTTGCAGGCAGTTATTTGCAATTAGGCATTGCTGTATTTTTAATGTTGATTGCTGTTCAAATGTTTTTTGTGCTACAGCCTCAGGCATGGTTTGGCTTACCGCGTCGTTCGGTATTGGCGGGCAGTGGCGTTGTAATTGGTGGCGTCAGTGCTTTTTTTGGTATAGGAGGTGGCTCGCTAACCGTTCCTTTTTTGGCGGCTTGTCGTCAAACAATGAAGCGTGCAGTTGCAACATCGGCGGCCTGTGGTTTTCCTATCGCTTTGTTTGGTGCTTTGGCTTATGGCATTAAAGGATTGAGTGTTAATGGTTTGCCGGCATTGGCAACGGGTTATATTTATTGGCCGGCGTTTGTGGGTATTGCCATTGCGAGCATACCGTTTACGCGCATGGGGGCCAAGCTGGCTAATCGGGTTGACGATAAAATTTTAAAGCGTGGTTTTGCGTTGTTATTATTTTTGATTGGCTTGCAGTTATTGTTAACGTATTAGTTTAATGATATTTAATGTGTTGCATCGTTTTAATATGCGATCGTGTCACTGATTTGGAAAAAGTTATGTTGCAGTATCCCACTATAGATCCGATTATTTTTTCGATTGGCCCTATCAGTTTACGCTGGTACGGCATGATGTATCTGCTCGGTTTTGTTGCTGCCTATTTAGTTGGGCGCAAGCGAGCGCGACAGGCTTGGTCGCCTATGCGTCCTGGGCAAGTTGAAGATCTTGTGTTTACGAGCGCCTTAGGTGCTGTGTTAGGTGGGCGAGTTGGCTATGTATTTTTTTATGGCTTCGATCGTTTTTTAGCAGATCCCTTATGGTTGTTCCGTGTATGGGAAGGCGGTATGGCTTTTCATGGAGGCTTACTAGGTGTTTTTGTTGCGCTTATTATTTATTCGCGCAAGCTAGGTAGGCCTTTGGGCGAAGTTTGCGATTTTGTCGCGCCGCTTGCGCCTATTGGCTTAGGTTTGGGGCGTATGGCTAATTTTATTAATGCTGAGCTGTATGGTCGCGCAACAGACGTATCTTGGGCCATGGTGTTTCCGACGGATAGCTTAGCGATTGCCCGCCATCCCTCTCAGCTGTATCAATGCTTTCTTGAGGGCGTGGTGCTGTTTGTGCTGGTCTATGGCTTTACGTGTGTACGACGTCCTGCATGGGCCGCTTCGGGTGTGTTTTTGCTTGGCTATGGTTTGGCGCGTTATGGTGTTGAGTTTTTCCGCGAGCCTGACGCCTCGTTATTTTTAGATTGGATGACGAGAGGACAGTTTTTGTCGTTACCGATGATTATCGGTGGTGCGGCTATGATAGCATTGAGTTATTATCGTTTTAATCAAAATGATCGACGGTTTGTCGACTACGGTGTATCTGCCGACGGCGCAGCAGCGAAAGGTGCTAAGAAAGCTGCGGCATATTCGAAGGCCAAAAAGACAAAGAGTAAAAAGAAATTGGGCAAGCGTGGCTCGCCTTTATCCAACAGTAATAAGAAGCGTTAGAATTTATGCAGCAATATCTTGATTTGATGCGTCACGTTCGTGATGAGGGTGTTTTTAAACCTGATAGAACCGGTACAGGTACTTATAGTGTGTTTGGTCATCAAATGCGCTTTGATCTGTCTAAGGGCTTTCCTGCCGTTACAACTAAAAAGCTCCATTTAAAATCGATAATCCATGAGTTGCTCTGGTTTCTTTCGGGTAATACTAACATTGCCTACCTTAAAGAGAACGGTGTTTCTATTTGGAATGAATGGGCCGATGAGGAGGGTGAGTTAGGCCCTGTGTATGGTTATCAGTGGCGCTCTTGGCCTACTGGTGACGGTCGTCATATCGATCAAATACAGCAGTTAATGACGCAATTAAAAGAATCTCCAGATTCTCGCCGTCATATTGTGTCAGCCTGGAATGTGGCTTGCATTGAAGAGATGGCTTTACCGCCTTGTCATACGATGTTTCAGTTTTATATTGCTGAAGGTAAATTGTCCTGTCAGTTATATCAGCGTAGTGCTGATATTTTCTTGGGTGTGCCGTTCAATATTGGCTCTTATGCGCTCTTGACCATGATGATGGCTCAGGTTTTAGGCCTTAAGCCTGGTGATTTTGTTCATACTTTTGGTGATGCTCATTTGTATGCTAATCATATGGATCAGGTTGAGCTGCAATTACAGCGTTCGCCGCTTGCGTTGCCGACTATGACGATTAATCCTGATATCGATGATTTGTTTGCCTTTAGTTTTGGCGATTTTGAGTTGCAGGATTATCAGCATCATCCGCATATTTCTGCGCCCATTGCTGTTTAAAGGCTCGCTAAAAGTTGCTTATCTGCAAAAGAGTGAGTCGGAGGTTGTCGTTAAATTTGAGTGTTACCGTGTTACCAATTTACTCATAAAGGCCATCTTTTTTTTAAAGGCTTTGGCAGTATGTAAATGATTCCAATATTATTGAAGTTTTAACGTTTTATAACGGCAATATGTTTGCACAATAACGGTATATGTTATTAAAATGCGCGGCTTCGTTGAACAGGCGCTTTGTATGGATTACAAGCAGCTTGGCTTAAACGTGTTTATGGTGAACTAAAGCGGTGCATGGGTTCTGTCGACAAGGCTGTTGATAATGTATCGGTAAAGTTTAAAAACAGAGTTTAAAAACAGAATTTAAAGGACTGTCTGTTGTTTATTCAAAAAATTATTGTCGGTTGCGTAGGTCTTTTTTTGTTCGCTGCTGTCATAATGTTTTTTACAGAACAGTATTATTAAATTCGTCCTCAATTTCGGAAATACGAATCTTATGACTATTAACTCCTTTTCTCCGATGCCAAGCGCTTTTAAGCGTATTGCGCGAATCGGCTTATGTATTCTTACTTCAGCTTGCTTTTATGCAACTTCAGCCAGTGCTGATCAACTCGACGATGTGTTTAAAGTCGGGCAGAGCAAGGCCGCAGCGGCACAAAAATCGCAAGTTAAGATAGACGGCATTGCAGATAAAACCGATGCCCTCCTTCAAAACTATAAGCAAGTGAATAAAGAGATTGAAGGTTTGCGCGTTTATAACGCTCAGCTTGAAGCTCGTATTCAGAACCAGCTTAAGCGTATTACTGAAATTGATAAGGCAATGTCTCAGGTGACTGTGATTCAGCGTCAAATTACGCCATTACTTATTAAGATGCTTGATGGTCTAGAGAATTTTGTTGCCTTAGACGTGCCTTTCTTAGCTGAAGAGCGCCAAACGCGCTTAGATAACTTGCGTGGTAACTTAGATAAGTCGAATCAGACTATTGCTGAGCATTTCCGCCAAGTACTAGAAGCTTACAAAATTGAAAATGAGTACGGTCGTAAAATCGAAGCCTATGATGCATCGATTGACTTTAACGGTGACGGTAAAGACCGTAAGGTTGATATCTTCCGTGTAGGTCGTATTGCTCTTCTTTATAAAACTGAAGACGGCAAAGAAGTTGGCCGTTGGAATAATGCCTCTCGCGAGTGGGAAGCATTAAATGCATCCGATTGGGGCAGCTATATCAATACAGGTATTCGCATTGCTCGTAACCAAGCAGTGAAAGATATTCTGCAACTACCTATTTCTGCGCCGGAGGCTGCTCAATGAAAACTTTAATGACTAAATTGAGTGCGCTACCGTTATCGCTACTTGTTGCTGGTTCACTGACATTATCTTCAGCTGCTGTCGCACAAGATAGCGCACAGTCTCTTGACCAACTGCTTGAGTATGTAAAGCAGGGTAAAGTGAATGAAGCGCGTCAGAATAAAGAGCGTGAAGCGAGATTCTTAAAAGATAAAAATCAACAAGCTAACTTGTTGAAGAAAGCGGAGCAAACTCGCACCCGTGAAGAGGAGCGTTCAACGCGTCTTGAGAAAATCTTTGAGCAAAACAAAGAAAAGATTATTGTTAAGCGTGAAGCATTGAATGAAGCTAAAGGTTCTTTAAACGAATTATTTGGCCATATCAATTCAGCTGCTGGCGATATGCGTGAAAACTTTAATACGTCTTTAGTAAGTACTGAATACCCGAATCGTGGTGAGTTCTTAACGGGCTTAATTGAAAAGCTAAAAGGCGATTCATTACCAACGATAGAAGAAATTGAGCGCGTTTGGTTTGAACTGCAGCGTGAAATGATTGAGTCGGGTCGTATTGTTCAGTTCAACACAACTGTTGCAACACCAGCCGGTGATGACATTCAAGCGGATGTTGTTCGTGTAGGTTCATTCAACATTGTGACGACTGATGGCCAGTATCTGAAATATTCAGATGATGCCTTGTCTATTCTTCCTCGTCAGCCATCTAGCTCCTATGTGAATTGGGCAGAAGATCTTGCCAATTCAACTGAAGGCTATGGTCGTTTTGGTGTTGATCCAACGGGTCCAACTGGCGGTAGCTTATTAGCTGCGTTTATTGATACGCCAACATTGACTGAACGCTGGCATCAAGGTCGCCAAGTCGGTTATGTCATTACGGCTGTTGGTATTATCGCAATGTTAATTGCAGCTTGGCGTTTTGTCGTGTTAACAGCGATTGGTGCTAAAGTGAATGCGCAGTTGAAATCAACTACAGCTAACACTAACAACCCACTAGGTCGTGTGTTAGTTATTGCCGATGAAAATCCAAATATGGATACTGAGTCGCTTGAGTTGAAATTAAATGAAGCGGTTCTTAAAGAAATTCCTAACTTAGAAAACTCACTCACCTTGATTAAAATCATTGCTGCAGTGGCACCGTTGCTAGGTCTATTAGGTACAGTGACCGGTATGATCATTACCTTCCAAGCCATCACTATATTTGGTGCGGGCGATCCGAAGACAATGGCTAGCGGCATTTCTAGTGCATTGATTACAACGGTATTAGGTTTGATCGTTGCTATCCCAACTTTACTTGCGCATACCATTGTTAGTGGTCGTGCAAAACGTGTTATTCATGTGCTTGAAGAGCAGGCCGCCGGTATTATCGCGCGCAACGCTGAAAGCAAATAAAGTAACAAGGGAAGACTGATATGCAGTTTATTACAGAAGCATTGGGTGTCGTCCTCGACTTTGTCGATATGGGCGGACCCGTATTGCTACTGATTGGTGGTCTGCTGTTTTTAATGTGGAGCCTAATCTTTGAGCGAGTATTTTATTTCGCTACGGATTTAAGAAACGACATGGATGTGGTTATTGCTGAATGGGAGAGTCGTAGCGAACGACAATCTTGGAATGCACGCCGTATTCGTGAAGCATTAATTTCTGAAGCCGTTATTAAAATTAATCAAAATATGGCGTTAATTAAAACGCTAGTTGCCTTGGCGCCAATGCTCGGCTTACTGGGTACAGTTACCGGTATGATCGAAGTGTTTCATGTTATGGCTGTGACCGGCGGTGGCGATCCTAAATCAATGGCAGGCGGCGTTTCTAAAGCCACTGTGCCAACGATGGCTGGAATGGTAGCTGCGCTGTCTGGTGTATTTGCACAGGCTTACTTGATGCGTATTGTTGAGCGCGAAAGTTCATTACTAGAAGACCAGTTAACTTCTGATAAATAATTTGCTTGACCATTAACGGTTAACCGTTAATGGTGCAAATTGTTATTAGCTGCGTTGGTTTCATAAGCAAGATTCATTAGAACATTATTCAGGATCTAAAAGGTATGGCTAAGAGAGGTGTTGCAGCCAGAGCGAATCAAGATGGGGGTGAGATAGATCTCACGCCGATGCTTGACGTTGTATTTATCATGTTGATCTTTTTTATTGTGACTGCGGTATTTATTAAAGAGCCTGGCGTTGATGTGACACGTCCAACCACTGATAAACGTGATCAAGTTAAAAACCAGAATGTGTTAATTGCGATTGATGCAAAAAACGCGATTTGGATTGACCGTAAAAAAATTGATGAACGTGCCGTTAAAACTGTTGTTGAGCGTATGCACGCTGACAACCCGTTGGGTGCGGTAGTTATTCAAGCCGATGGTGAATCTAACGCTGCGGCCTATGCGTTAGTTTGGGATGCCGCTAAAGAAGCTGGTGTTGTCGATATTCATCTAGCGACCGATCCGAAGTAAGGGGATAGCAATAATGCAAGTGATACGTTTAGGTAGCAGTATGCTGCTTGGTTTGCTCATAGCCTTTGTACTTTTTGTGTTGATGAGTGCGTTGATCGATATGGGCGATGTTGATTTAGACCGAGACAGCGGTGTAAAAATTGCTGACTTCAATATGCCTGACACGGAGATTGAAGCTAAGTTAGATGAAGAGCTTCCTGATAAGCCTGATGATGTTGAGGCTCCCCCGCCAGAATTGGAAGCGCAAGAGATTGAAATCGACACACCTGATAATGCATTAAATATTTCGGCAGGTGCTGGAGGGTTTAATCCTGATATTGGTTTGCAAGGTGGTTTTAGTCGCGATACCGATTTTATTCCTATTTATGTGCCTCAGCCGCGTTATCCTTCTCGTGCTGAAAAAGCAGGTAAAACCGGTTATGCCGTTGTTGAAGTTATAGTAACTGAAGCGGGCGGTGTGCGCGATGTGAAGTTGTTAGAAGAATGGCCAGAAAATTACGGCTTTGGTAAGTCAGCAATAAAAGCAGCAGAGAAATTAAAATATAACCCGCGTGTCATCAACGGTACTGCCGTTGAAGTGAAAGGCGTTTTATATAAATTTACTTTTGCTGGATTCTCAGACGGTAGATAGTCCATCGGTTAAATTTTTCGATAATTTTCGGTTATTGATACAAGGCGTTAAGTATTTTGATTATGGCGCTAGCAGTAAACTGGAATGAAAAAGTTTAGAGTAAGGTAGAGTGGCGTTATGGTTTTAAAGCAATTAAATGTGAGTTGGTTGAGTCGGTTTTGTATATCGACTTGCTTATTCCTAATGGCAACTGTCGTAGTGAGTGTGTCGACAGATGGCACTGGTTTTGGTGTGAGCGCAGTAGTTGCCGCAGAAAAGAAAAAGAAACAGACTAAAGCAGAAAAAGAAGCGTCGCTTAAATATAAAAATGCTGTTTCTCAGCGTCGTAAGTCTGTAGGTACAAGCTGTGCTAAAAAACTCACTAAAGTACAAGAGTTTACTGAAGTAGAAGATTGGGTAGGTGCTGAAGCCGAGTTGTTAGCTGCTTTTAAACGTGGCTGCTCAGAAGGCTTTGAATATTCTCAGGTGAATCGCTACTTGGGTTATGTTTATTACGCGCAAGACAAAATTCAATTATCGATTAAAGCTTACTTAGCGTTAGTCAATGAGCCAGAAGCTGATCCGCAGCAACGAACCAATACCCGTTATACCGTTGCACAATTATTATTTGTGAATGACGACTATAAAACTGCTGTGCAGCAGCTTGAATTGTGGATGGCCGAAGCGGCTATTGTTGATCCTGGAGGTAAAATATTATTAGCGCGTGGTTATTATCAGCTAGAAAGAAAAGCTGAAGCGTTAAACTTAGTAGAAGAAGTAGTTGAAGAAGCGATTATTGCTGGTCTTGTACCCAAAGAGAATTGGTTGAATTTTCAATGGGCACTTTACTATGAAAAAGATAACTACAAAGCAACGATTAAAGTTAGTAACCGTCTGTTAACGCATTATCCAAAAATTAAATACTGGAAGCAGTTATCAGCTATGTATGGCGCGTTAGAGCAAAGCCAAAAAGAATTGATGGCTTTGGAAGTAACGTACTTACAAAATGGTTTAGATAAAGAGAAGCAGCTTATCGCGCTTTCTTACCAGTACCTTGCTATTGATATTCCTTATCGTGCCGCTCAAGTGCTAGAGAAGGGTATGAAAGATGAGATTATTGAGCGAACTGAAAAAAACCTTGCTTTGTTAGGTTCATCTTATCAGCGTGCACAAGAATATCTTAAAGCCTCACCGGTTTTAGAAGAGGCGGCTAAGAAGTCTTCGGACGGTAATGCCTGGTCACGTCTTGCTGGTGTTTATCTTAACTTGAATGAGAATGAGAAGGCTTTGCTTGCTGCGCGCAATGCGATTAAGAAAGGCAAGCTTAAGCGTGAAGATTTAGCTTGGATGAGTCGTGGTACTGCTGAGCAAGCATTGCATTGCTATAAAGAATCAGAGAAATCATTTGCTAAGGCGATTAAGTTTAAGAAAACTGAGAAGGGCGCACGTAGTTGGAAGCGTTATGTTACGGCTGAGGGTGATCGTCGTCGTAAGTTGATTGCTAATGGTGCGAAGTTGGCGACTTGTAAGAAGGTTTAGTTTCCGATTGGTTTATCAGTTTGATGAATTGAAGTGGTTTACTAAGGTCTTTTTTGAAGTTTAGTAATTAAAAACCCAGCGGCGAAAGTTGTTGGGTTTTTTTATGGGTGAGGGAGAAGTGAGGGAGCTGGAGCCTGAGTTTAGTGTGTGAGCTTTTAGTGAGGATGGTGTGTTCTGAGGGTTTTGTTTGTTTTTTTGAGTTTTAAAGTCAAGGGAGTCGGGGGTGGGGCGACAGCCAGAATCTAGATCTTTAAGCTCTTTTTGAAAGTGTCGTTACATTTTGGTGGTTTACTTTATTTGTTTGATTTTTCAGGTCAAGGTCGTCGGGGGTGGCCCGACA
>CAXAHI010000040.1:0-19922 GCA_963968645.1 uncultured Gammaproteobacteria bacterium
ACGGTCGCTTCAATAGTCACTTGTTTGTCATCAGGTATTTCGTTGTAAGACAAAACATGCAATGCGTGGCTGCTAAAGCGAACAAACTTAGCTAATACTGGACGTAGCGGCCCGGGCACTAATAATACGGCTGGGCTGCCTTTTAACTCTTGCGCTTGAGCGGTTTCACTTATTGAGCGCTGTAACTGCTCAGCCAAGCCCGGCTCTAAGGTCACATCAGAACCGCCACCTGCCGATGGTTTCATGAGCATTTGCTCCATGGCCGGCGCTAAGGTGAATACCGATAAATTATTATTGCTGCCATAAATCTCTTGAACAATAGAGCGAGACAATGCCGTTCTAACTGATTCTATAAGCTGCATAGGCTCAGAATTAACAGCCGCATTAGCGACAATCGCCTCGGCAATCGTTCTAAAATCGCGGACCGGTAACTGCTCGGCCAATAAGCCTTTAAGTACTTTTAATAACACGCTCATGCTAACGGTTTCGGGCACTAAGGTATCGACTAGCTTAGGCGAGTAACGCGCGAGGCGATCAATCATTTGCTGCACTTCTTCATGGCCTAGTAATTCATGCACGTGTTTTTGCAATAAGGTATTCATATGGGTGGCGACAACCGTGCTGGCATCCACCACGGTATAACCCAAGGTTTGCGCATGGTCTTTAATCGCATTATCAATCCAGACAGCATCTAAACCAAAAGCAGGATCTTTAACCGGCAAGCCTTCTATGTTGCCAAACACTTGGCCAGGATTAATCGCCATATGTCTATCAGGATGAACTTCAGATTCACCTAAGGTCACACCCATTAATGAAATACGATAGCCGTTAGGAGGAAGCTCTAAATTGTCACGGATATGGACAGCAGGTACCAAGAAACCAATTTCTTGCGAAAGTTTTTTACGAATACCTTTAATACGCCCTAGCAATTCACCACTTTGATTTTTATCGACCATGGGTATTAAACGATACCCGACCTCTAAGCCAATAATATCGACTGGCGATACATCATCCCAACCCAACTCACCACTGGGTGATTGCGATTGCTGCGCATCGACCAATGCCTGAGCGCGAGATTGATCTTCAACCACTTGCTCATCAAGCAGCACTCTTTTTTGAATAAAGAAAGCACCGGCGGCACAAGCAAAACCTAAGCTGATAAACGAGAAATGAGGCATGCCAGGAATTAAGCCCATGACCACTAAAATACCAGCAGCTACGGTTAAAGCTTTTGGTGAGGTAAACATTTGATCAACCACTTGCTCACGCACATCACTTTCACTGTTGACGCGCGTTACCATAATCGCGGCAGCAGTAGACAGTAATAGCGAAGGAATCTGAGCAACCAAGCCATCACCAATGGTGAGCAAGGTATAGACTTCCATGGCACGAGAGAAATCTAGATCATGCTGCAGCATACCTACACCGATGCCACCGAGAATATTAATCATTAAGATTAAAATACCCGCAACCGCATCACCACGAACAAACTTACTGGCACCATCCATTGCGCCATAGAAATCGGCTTCACTGCCAACTTCCTGACGACGGAGCTTAGCTTCGTCTTGAGTCAATATTCCGGCATTCAAATCGGCATCAATGGCCATTTGCTTACCAGGCATAGCATCCAAGGTAAAACGCGCACTCACTTCAGATATACGCCCTGCACCTTTGGTCACAACCACAAAGTTGATAATCATCAATATGAGGAATACCACTAAACCAACCGCATAGTTACCGCCAATCACCACCTCGCCAAACGATTGAATAACTTTACCCGCAGCATCACCACCCGAATGACCGTCAAGCAAGACAACACGGGTTGAGGCTACGTTTAGCGCTAAGCGCAGTAAGGTGGCAACTAATAGAATGGTTGGAAATACAGCGAAATCTAATGGCCGAAGTGCGTAAACAGACACTAGCAGCACAACAATGGAGAGCGCGATATTGAAAGAAAATAAGGTATCAAGCAGAAACGGCGGCACCGGCAAGGTCATCATGCCGAGCAAGGTCAACAATAATAGCGGCACGCCGATATTGCCGCGTGCGGAGGTGCCGAATCTTAAAAATGCTTGTTCTACTGCCACCGGCTATTTACTCAAGTTAGTAAGACTAACCCGCATCAAACAATTGGACTATTCGAAGCTAGAAACCACTCGAAAATACTCCGACACTATTTTGACGCTGCGGGCGCTTTAGAGTTATAAATAGCAAGAACCAAACCACTTTTATGATTCCGGCGAATAAAGACAAACTTTCTTTCTTAATGGTCAAATAGTTTGAATAAACGCACATTCTATCCGCTCAAACACCTACACTTTCTCATCCAAATCATCTTTCAAATTTCCTTCGGCATCAAACTGAAGATCACTAGGAATATCCAATTGGCTATCGAGTGAACTGGCACGTATGGGGCCAGCAGGTTTAGGGCCTGAGCGAGAAGCCGAAGGCCGTGCACGTAATTGGTAAATATAAGCCAGCACCTGAGCCACCGCCAAATACAACTTAGCGGGAATTTGATGATCAATCTCGGTGGTGTAATAAATGGCCCGAGTCAAAGGCGGTGAACGTAAAATGGGAATTTCATGTGCATTAGCTATCTCACGTATTTTAATCGCTATTTCATCAGCGCCCTTAGCCACAACAATAGGTGCGCCCGAGCCTTCGCTATCATACTTTAAGGCCACCGAAAAATGCTCTGGATTAGTAATAACCACATCAGCATCAGGAATATCAGACATCATCCTCGATTGCGCTAACTCACGCTGAATCTGACGAATACGATTTTTGACTTCAGGCTTACCTTCAGAGTCTTTATTCTCATCCTTAACCTGCTGCTTAGTCATCTTCAGCTTTTTAGCGTTATCATAAATCTGAAAGGGCACATCGATCGCTGCAATAATGATGGTCGCAGCACTCATACCTAACGCTGACCAAACAACAATCCATGTTGAATGACTCACAGCGGGAATTAACGCCTGCTGACTAATGGATAATAAATCCGTTTCCATCTGAAAGAGAATCAATATCGCTACACCGGCGACCAATAAAAACTTAGCCACGGCTTTAAACAACTCAACCAAGGACTTCATAGAAAACATACGTTTTAAACCCTCGAGAGGGTTAAGACGACTGAATTTTGGCTGTATTGGCTTAGGAGAGATTAACCACCCTCCCACACCTATAGCACCGACCACACCGGCCAGCATTAACAACACCAAGATAAGACCGACTAAGTCAAACACGCTACTCAATGACTCGCCAAGCTTGGCCGCCATCATATTTGGATCCATGGCCGCATTGCGATCAAAGCCAAAGTTGGCTCTCATAATTGCTTGTAAGCGATCGGCTAAGCTAGCACCAAATATCAGCATCGAAATAGCACCCGTCATCAACAATAGCGTTGTGCCTAGCTCACGCGAACGCGCCACCTGCCCATCTTCTCTGGCTTTTTCAAGCCGTTTGAGGGAGGCGTCTTCGGTTTTTTCCTGTCCACTTTCTTCTTCAGCCATGCCAGAGAATACCTACTACGCTTTATTTATTACTGTTTTTTTCTATTTGTTTCTATTTGTTTTAGCTTTATTAATAAACAACACTTAGCCCATTCGTAATAATTCATTGAGTAAAATAAAAACCTCTTTACTCAGTTGTTGGTACTGCGGTAAAAAGCCTGCCAACGCTACCCATAAAATAAAAATACCAAACAGCAAGGTAAACGGAAACCCTAATGAAAATATATTTAACTGTGGTGCAGCACGTGTCATTACGCCAAAGGCAAAGTTAACTATTAAAATGGCGGTAACTGCTGGCAGCGCCAACAATAAAGCAGAAGAAAACATCCAACCACCGGCGGCCGCTAAACTATAAATAGCACTTTGATGCACAGTACCACCGCCAATAGGTAGCAGCGTAAAGCCCTCTATCATTACTTCAAAAACCACCAAATGGCCGTTGAATGAAAGAAACAATAAAGTCACCAACAAGACATAAAATTGACTGACCACCGCCACAGATACACCGTTAGTGGGATCAACCATTGAGGCAAAGCCTAAACCCATTTGCATTGCAATCATCTGGCCTGCTAATACAAATATATGAAAAAATAATTGCACTAAAAAACCCAGTACCGCACCAATCACTAGCTGCTCAACAATTAAAAAGAACATAGCTAAAGATAAAGGGTCAATAACGGGCAGTGTTGGCAAGAGAGGGAAAATCAAAACTGCGGAAGATAAAGCCAAAAGTAAGCGTACTCTCACCGCCACTAATTGGTTACCAAATACAGGGACAACCATTAAGAACGCGGCAATGCGGAAGAATGGCAAAAGAAATTGCACCAACCAGCTAATAAGATCAGCGGGATCAAAAATCATAATGACCGCTCATTATTCATGTTTATCGGGTAAGGTAAGAAATGGTTTCGAAAATAAAAGCCGTTATATCCATTAGCTCCTGCAATACCCAAGGCCCCAAGATAATAATGGTTAAAAGCGTAGCCATAAGTCTTGGTAAAAAACTTAAGGTTTGCTCATTAATCTGCGTAGCGGCTTGAAAAACACTTACCACCAAGCCCACTAAAAGACTCGGTAAAATAATAGCTGCGACCAATACCACCACTAAAAAGAGTGCCTGACCAAAAATCTCAATAATCGATTCAGGAGTCATCGCTATAACCCCCTATTTGAGTGGCGTTATAAATACAGTAATGCGATAACGGATTAGCGGCATAGAGCATCGTCATAAACCATAACTAGCGGCAAGGCTACCAATCACCATTGCCCAACCATCGACTAAAACAAATAGCATAATTTTAAAGGGCAAAGAAATAATAATCGGTGACAACATCACCATACCCATAGCCATTAATACACTGGCAACCACTAAATCGATAATGAGAAAGGGCACAAATAATAAAAAGCCAATTTGAAATGCTGTCTTTAATTCACTGGTTAAAAAAGCGGGCACCAAAACAAAGAAAGGAATGTCGCTGGCTTCGGCTACTGCTTCAGTGTCGGATATACGCACAAACATATCGACATCGGACTCACGAGTCTGCGCGCGCATAAAGGCATGAATCGGCTCTGATGCCAACGCAACCGCTTGGCTAGAAGTAATCTCTTCTTGCATATAGGGTTGCAGTGCCTGCTCATTAACCACCTCAAATACAGGGCGCATAATAAAAATAGTTAGAAACAATGCGAGGCCTAGCATAATTTGGTTAGAAGGCGTTTGCTGCAAACCTAATGCCTGCCGAAGAATGGCAAAGACAATAATAATGCGCGTAAAAGACGTCATCATTAATAAGAATGAAGGCAGTAACGTTAACGCCGTCATTAAAGCTAGAATCTGTAAGGTTACCGTGTAATCTTCACCACCATCGTTACGCGGTGTCATTGTAAAAGCTGGAATACCCGGCACACCACTGGCTTGCGACTGAAGAGCGTCCATAGCCGAGGCTATATCATTACTGCTGACACTCGATGAAGCTGCCAAAGGCTGTGGCTCAGGCGCTGATTGCGCGTGAGATAGATGGCTAACGCCCATCAATAAAGACAGGAATAGTGTTAACGTAACTTGCTTAAAAGAAAAAAGTGGCATAAATAGTTTCATTAGCTAACGGTCGACTCACCGTCATGGTTCGAAGCTTTGGAGGAAGAAGTCGATGATGCTGACAACTTAGAATCATTGAGTATTTTAGCAAAGCTGCCGCGTAAGCCAGACTCTTTTGGCTCAATAGCAACACCCTCAAACTGACGCAATAAATTGACTCGTCCTGGTGCCACACCTAGCAATAATTGCTCATCACCCACTTGCACTAGCACTACTTTTTCACGCGTGCCCACCGACAAAGCTGAGACCACTCGCATGGGCTGCCCTGCTCCTGCGGTGGTTAACTGAAGACGACGAACGTACCAAGCAACGGCATAAATCAGCACAACAACAAAAGCCAGACTGAGTATGACTTGAAGAACAGATGTCCCGCTAAACACAGGCGCAACATTAGGCTTATCAATCACTGCATCAGCCGCAGCAATATTCATTGCTGAAATAAGCGTGAGTATGCCTAAGGCATAACGAGCGATCATTTAAGCTTTTTAATTCTTTCAGAAGGGCTGATGACATCCGTTACACGAATACCAAACTTCTCATTAACTACAACCACTTCACCATGAGCGATTAATGTGCCGTTTACCAGCACATCTAAAGGCTCACCGGCCAAGCGCTCTAACTCAATTACTGAGCCTTGATTAAGCTGTAATAAATTTCGAATAGTGATTTGTGTTGAACCCACTTCCATCGCAATTTTTACGGGAATATCTAGAACCACCGCTAGGTCAGGATTATCAGTAATACTGGCATGGCCGTTATTCTCGCCACCAAGCTCACTTAATACTGCTGCAGTTGGATCATCCGCCATTGCAGAATCAGTTGAATCACTATTTCCATTTTCATCTGTCATGATTTTCTCTCTTACCGTTTTATTTCATTATTTTGATAAATGTTATGCAAAATAATGTTTCATTTCGTTTCGTAAAAAGCATTAGCTTATTCCGTCTCCGGAGTCGCCAAGCTAAGTCATAAATCTGTGTAATTAATCTGTATCGTCAATCGTTGTTCGCTCTACAATCTCTAAGCCTAAATTGCCTCGAGATGTCCCCATGCGGGTTTTATAAATAGGGACGCCATTGGCGCGTAGCGTTAGCATTTCAGGAATATCAACAGGAATAACATCACCCTGCTTCAAATCGATAATGTCACGTAGGGACATTTGCTTTTCGACAACCGTGCATTCTAAATCGACACTGGCACGTAAAATGTCACGGCGTAAGGCCTTTATCCAGCGCTCATCAACTTCATGGACATCACCGGTCATACCTGAATCAAGAATATCTTTAATGGGCTCAATCATGGAGTAAGGTAGCGTAATGTGCATATCGCCACCGCCGCCATCTAACTCAATATGAAAGGAGCTGACAATCACCGCTTCACTTGGGCTAACAATATTAGCCATAGCAGGATTCACTTCTGAACCTACGCAATCAAACTTCATTTCAAAGAGCGGCTTCCATGCTTCTTCTAAATCTTTAAACGCCTGTTCTAAAAGCATTTGTACAACTCTTAGTTCTGTAGGGGTAAATTCACGCCCTTCAATTTTGGCATGATGACCATCACCACCAAAAAAGTTATCGACTAATTTAAAAACCAACTTAGCTTCAAGAACAAACAGCGCCATACCTCTTAAAGGCTGAACGCGCACCATATTTAAACTGGTAGGCACATAAAGCGTTTGAATGTACTCACCAAATTTCTGTACTTGTACGCCGCCAATGGAGACTTCAGCGCTGCGCCTTAACATATTGAATAAGCTGACACGGGTGTGCCTAGCAAATCTTTCATTGATAAGTTCAAGCGTCGGCATTCGGCCGCGTACAATACGATCCTGCGAGGTTAAGTCATAGCTTGTAAAATCGCTATTCTCAGAACCTTCATCAGTTTCAGTCTCAATGTCGCCATCGTCTACGCCATGCAATAGCGCATCAATTTCTTCTTGAGACAGGATTTCATCAGCCACAATTTTTGCCTAATCTAATACATAGTTTATTTATTGGATAATCAACTTTTTACGCAAATAAAAGTAAAACAATATCACTGCATAACAAAGTCGGTGAACAAGACTTTTTCAATGCCTGGCTTACCCATTTCTTTATTCATAATATCTTGCACTGCGGTCAAACATTCTGCTCGCAGTAATTCTCGCCCCTCAGGGGTTTGCAAGCTCTCCACTTGCTGGCCGCTTAACAAAATAACTAAGCGACTTTTAATACTGGGCCCATGCGTCATTAACGCATCAATCACATCTTGCTCTCGGGTGACTAAGGTCATACCGATTTGAAAAAGACGTGGCCTACCATCAACTTCATAGTTGGTTTTAAACTTTGGGTTTAAAGCAAAGTAAATCGCTTTAGGCTCAACTACCTCGACAACAACATCACTGTTTTCGCCATCACCGCCAAACAGCATAAAATATGCACCGCCTGCAGATGCTAAAACGATAATGACAGCAATAATAATAAACAACTTAATCGGTCTCTTTTTAACCGACTCATCCATTGTTTCAGTCGCTGTTTCTGCCTCAGCGGTGTTCTTACCTTTTACATCAGAGCCTGTATCCGTCTGAGCCTGATCTTGAGCATCATTTTTAGCCATGCCAATATACCGTCGCTTTTGCGCCTATAGGGAGTCAAAGCAAGTCCTGTGCCAGCGAGCGCATATCGCGGTAAAGACTTGATAGTTGGATAAATATTAGTCTAGATAGCGCTGCATCGGGCAAGTTGAATAAAGATTTTACTTTTTATACCCCGAACAACGACAAATACTAGAGAGCGGGAGAAAGAGAAAAAGGTAAAACGGGAGAAAAGGAGAAAGGGAGAATGAGAAAAGCGACAAGGAAAGTTAAGAAGCTAAAAGAGCGAGTACAAATAAAAATTAGGCATAGGCATCTATGAGGCCATAGTGTAGAGCAATAGTCTCGGTTTGTGATGTCGGTGATTGAACGCCATCGGCTTGCGCTTCTAGTAAGGCATCATCGTCATCCTTTTCGGACTGCGCCCGGCTATCAAAATCACTTTGCTGAGCATTCGCTTCTTGCTCGCCACTATTAATATCAACATCAATTAGCTCCATGCCCTGCTCACTGAACAACTCACGTAATCGAGGTAAGCTGGCTTCTATGGCTTCACGGGTGCTGCTATTGTGACTCGTAAATACAACCGTCGCACTGTCTTGACGCTGATCAACACGTACTTGCATTGGCCCAAGTTCAGCAGGATTCAAATGTATTTCGGCGGCAGCTATGCCTTGACCCGTAAGCCAAGCGACTCTTTGTAATACCTGGCTTCCCCATTGAGCGCTACCCAATGGTAATTCAAGCTGAGTATTAAAGGCTTGAGTCAGCGATGGGTTTGCAGCTGTCGCAGCAGATTGCACTGCGCCGTTACGCATATTACCTGTAACTGCCAGCATGGCATTTTGTGCTGTCGACAAATCTTTAACTGCTAATTCAGTCAGGGCAGCCTGATGACTATCGAGCGAAAATCGCTCAGTCGTAATGCCCAGTGTGGTTAACGGTTTAAGAGATAAATCGCTAGCATTGGCCTTAAGGCTCGAAGCCGCAGATAAAGAATCTGCGAAAGCTTGGCTGGTGAATTGGTAAGATGAATCATTAGAGGACTGCAAACCTTTAACTACTTGCGATAATGCGGCGAATAAAGACTGCCCGGCTTCGCCTTTATTCGCGACGCCCTCACCTAGACGCGCCAAATTATCGGCGATAGCTGTTAACTGACGCTCAAGATTCTGCGCGCCCGTTAAACCGTTATTACCCATAAGCGCCACACCACCAGCACCAGTTATAGGCGATGGATTGTCTCCAGACTGAAGACCCGAACGTTTGGCAGCCATTAGATCATCGATGTATTGACGAATATTAGCGGCAATTGCTGGCAAATCACTGCCGCCAAGCGGAAAACCATTGCCCTCATCACCATCAAGGCCCTTCGTACTCAACTCTATTTGCCGCTCTAAATAATCACTCAGCTGCGCTTCTACTTCTCTTAACTGATTAATATCATGCTCAGTATTTGAATCAGCAACAGGCGACTCAGATGCTTTAACGCTATTTCTTGAGTCAGAAACCTCACGAAGACCCTTTTTAAACAATGAGTTATCGTCATTATCTCGCGTATAATCTTCACGTTCGCTAGCCGTTTTATTGGCTGGCTCAGTATCGGATACTGGCGCAGGTATAACCGGCGCAGCATTGGCAGAAACATTTAACGACATAATACAAAACTCATTGAGTAATCTTGTATAGATACACTGCACAAGCAGTGCCAAGATTCAAAAACGCCTATATATGCCAATCAAATTTTTACTGCGGCAAATAATAAGGGTCATGATGATTGAAATAACGAGGGGCATACGAGAGTCATAGTGAAGAATATAGCGAAGGATTTAAAGTAAGCACTCAAGCTTGATTCTAGAATTTGAACCTTAAAAGCATGAGCGCCAAGTTTATTGCATTAACGAAGTGTTCGAAGAAACGATCTCTGATTATTGATTATCCTGATAAGCCCAATCTGATAATGCTGAAATAACTTCTTTAACCGCCTCACGGACCAGCGAAATACTTTGCTCTAAATCCACCTTAGATGAAGACACGGCAGCCGCCTCTAAAACAGCACAATAATCGGCTAAGGGTTTAGCATGCAAACTTAAAGCAGAGCCTTTAAGCGAATGCGCGATATCACGCATGGCCGCCCTATCCACTTTAGCAATAGCGACCTCAAGTTTAATTAAATCATTAGTGCAGTGGTTATTAAAATCACGCAGTAATTCAGGGAAATCGGCACCCAAAACTAACTTGAGCGTATCAAGGGCAGATATATTAATTGGTTCAACGGCTTCTATCACGAGTGACTCCATATTTGTGATGAGTATACGACAAAAAAATCGTCCATTAGTATACGAACATTCGCTTGTTTGGTTTTAACAATGGATTCTTTAATCATGCAATGCACAATAAATATAGCGAGTAAGAAAATGATCACTGTTATCCAATGTTAATGAGTAGAGTGTTTTTTGTTTAAATACTTCCATTTTTTATTATTGTTTTTACACTTTCATTTAATTTTTACACTTACTGCCTTTTAATTAGGTATTATCCGTTACGCTTATTCTTTTAAGGTCTTAATCGATAACGGGATAAAACAGCTAGGCAGTCCATTTGAATTCAACCCTAGCGTGATTGCCACAGCCAAGATATTCAATTTTAGAACAAATAGATTGTAACAGCGGAATTCCTCGACCCGATAAAACAGCTTGAGCTTGATGCGAGCCTTCATTGAATGGCTGAGTTAACGAAGCTAATGACGCGTAATCAAAGCCCTTTCCTGAATCTGTAACATCGACAACCAGTAAACCTTGCTGGTCATCACCTTGATAATCCAAAGTAAAACAAACAGCACCTTGCTTTAACTCATTAAGATGATCATTGCGCGCATTATAGTAAGATTTAAAGCCTTCAGGTGCTTGCTTAAGTGCAGATGACAAACCCAGTAAGCCATGCTCGAGCGCATTATTATAGAGCTCAGTGATAATAGTAAATAGCTGCCCACTATAACGGCGCAATGTAGGTACTTCCATTAATAGATGAAGCAATAGAGGAACTGGGTCTTGGTAGCGTAAAGAATCAGGTCTAAGCTCGTAGCTAAAATGCCATGATACAGGCTCGGCCGTTATTGTCTTTTGAGTCCGTTTATACATGGCAGCAAAATCGCTCGCATTAACCATGCCCAGCTCAACTAATGAAATATCGTCGGCACGCGAATGCTCACCAATAAAGTCGATGACTTGCTGCTTAATAGCTGCAAAACCTATTTCGGAGTTCGCATTAACTTGAGCACTAATCGCTTCTAGTAAGCGCTCATCACCGAACTGCTCACCTTTATCATTTGTCGCCTCAAGGACACCGTCCGACAATAAATATAAGCGGTCACCGGCCAATAAATTAAAGCGTGTGGGTTTAGGCTGATACTCGCCCGCACCGACAATTCCTAGCGCTAAGCCATTAGAGCTTATTGCTTCAATCATTGAGCTGTCTTTACGAAGTACATAGCTATCAGGCAAGCCAGCATTCCAAATATCAACAATGCCCTCATCAAAATTCAACTGCACAACACTGGCGCAACAAAATACGCTGACAGGCAAAATAGCATGCAGCTTAGCGTTTAATTCTTTAATAATATCGGGCATAGAAAAGCCCTTTTCAACCATGCTATAAAAAGTAGACGCCAATGGAATGGTTCCAATCGCAGCAGGTAAACCATGGCCCGTAAAATCTCCGAGCAATACAATAAGACCCCCGCTAGGGGTTGGCGCCGCCAATAAAACGTCGCCATTAAATACAGCAATCGGTGATAACCAATGACGAATATTCGCCATATCAATACCGTTATTTTGAGAGACTTTATTAAACACTTCTTCAGCAAGCTGCTGCTCATACATCAAATGTTTATGATGATCCATAATTTGCGCATTTTGCTGTTGAACCAATGTTTGCATTGCCGCAATACGAATTTGAGAGGCTATTTTTGCAGAAAATAATTCTGCAGTATATTCCGATGGCTCAGCAGAGGTTTCAATATAATCATGCGCGCCTGCTGCCATCGCATCTATCAGTATTGCCGAATCATCAATATTGTCCTGAGATAATAGAACAACAGGAACATAGCGCTCACCAATTAATGTTTGAAGATAACGAACAGTATTTGCTGAATCTAGCGCGGCTAAATCGGTAGACAATAAAATAATATCGAATAGGTTAATAGAATAACCATCGATATTAGTCGTGTTTAAAGACTGGAATTCACTATCGACCGTTTGCGCAAAAGAATCTAACGAATAAATGATGGTGAGATGGTAAAGATGGGGATCTAAGAAACTGACTATAGAAAGCGAGTGACTTTGTTGGGGTGCTAACAGGCAAATATTAACAGGAGATTGCTTTATAGGTTTCTCACTGGGCAAAGTAACAGGCAAGTTAGCAGGCATAAGAGAATAATACCTAAAGTGAAATAGCTAGATTGAAATAGCTTTTGATGACGGCATCAAAAGCATTATTGAATCGTAAATAAACGGCCAAAATTAGATATGACTAAAATCTTACGCACATCATCATTACAGTTAACGATTTTTATTGATGAGTGATCGCCACCCGCATAATCTCTTAGTAATAGCAGCATACCTAACGCAGAACTATCCAGATAAGTCGTCTCAGTCATATCTACCGAAAAATGTTGTGGCAAGCCATCGAGGTCTTCATACGCGCTGCGAAAATCCTGATGCGCACTAAAGTCAAAGCGACCCTCTACATTAATAATCAACTCACTTTTAGCAACAGACATTGTTGATGAAATAGGCATTACATACTCCGACTTACTATTATTGGCTGAGCAGTTCGGTCAACTATCCTCGTTTACAGTGTGTTTTTTCACTGGCCGAAACAACCAAAACCATCGTGGTTGTGGTGCTTTGTTCTTTCAGATTAGCGCAAATCTCACAGTACGCCAGAGGAACGGCTCACAAATACGAATAAAATTTAAACAATCTAAATAACCGTGCACTATAAGTTGGATTTTCATGGACGAAAAAAAGGGCCATCAGAGAAAATAAAAAGGACATATAAAGGGCTAAAAAAGAAAATATGTAGCAAAATCAATGAGAAGAACAAGATAGGAGAAAATGATAATGGCGTTTACTTAAAAGCTTTATCGCCTTTTAGCATCGTATAGCGCGCATCTAACGAGCTTTTAAAGTTTGGTGCAACGCATTCCAGCGATCATCATTTTCTCGATCGGCCCTAATGGCTTCGCGATGAAGCTCATCTCGACGGCGAATCTCAACCAGCTCTTCTAAACGACGTTGCCTAGCATGCAATTGTGACCAGCGCGCATTATCTTGCTGGCAAGTATCATCCGCTCTATCTAACTGCTGCTGCTGTAATTCAGTGGCATAAGATAGATCATTCATAAAACGACTAAAGTTTTGTAAGTCATTTACCGCCACGCCCTTTTCGCCAGATGCAACGCCTGCGGCATAATCATCTTTATAGCTTATGAGACGATCTAACGAATGCTGATTCTGTTGCAAGGCTGCCTGGCTTTGCTGCAAGCGAATTAATTGTTGCTGCTCTCTAAGCGCAGCAAGTCTCGCGACAACAGCCAAACGTTTTGACTTAGCGATTGCCAAGAGCAATACCTCCTCTACGAGGCGCCTCAATCACATCCGCATTAGCTCGATCAACCGGTGCAGACTGATTATCCACGGCCTCTACCGGCTCTAATATCGTTAAGAGACGACTAAGACTATTCGATAGATTAATAGGCTCATTTAAACCTTGAGACAAAAACGCCTGAATTTGAGGTTGTCTTGCAATCGCTAAATCCGTAATAGGATCAATACCCGAGGTATAAGCACCCACACTAATCAGATCCTTACTTTGCTCAAAGCGTGAGTACAATTGTTTAACTTGGTTTGCTGCCAATAAATGTTCAGCAGGCACAATGCTGGACATCGAACGACTAATCGACGCTTGAATATCAACCGCAGGATAAATACCTTGGCCAGCAATATCGCGCGACAAAACTATATGACCATCAAGAATGGCTCGTGCAGAATCAGCAACCGGATCGGTAAGGTCATCACCCTCAACTAACACAGTATAAAATGCGGTAACCGAACCGCCGTTACCTAAGCCGTTTCCGGCACGCTCAACCAACTGCGGTAAACGCGCAAACACCGAAGGCGGATAGCCCCTAGTTGCAGGCGGCTCACCCGTTGCTAAAGCAATTTCACGCTGCGCTTGTGCATAACGGGTTAATGAATCAAATAATAATAACGTTCGCTTGCCTTCATCACGAAAATGCTCAGATAAACGCGCGGCATACATACCTGCTCGCAATCGCATAACCGGAGTCTCATCTGCTGGAGCAGCTACAACAATCGTTTTGCCCATGCCCTGTGAGCCAAGGTTATTCTCAACAAACTCACGAACCTCTTTGCCCCGCTCGCCCACTAAGGCAACAATAACAATATCCGCCTCAGTAAAGCGCGTCATCATACCTAGCAAAACACTTTTACCCACACCACTGCCAGCAAACAAACCCACACGCTGACCGCAACCAATGGTAAGAGAGGCATTCACCGAGCAGACACCAACATCAAGCGGCTGAGTAATAGGTTCACGTAGTAAAGGATTGATTGGTTCAGGATGAAATTTAATATGATCGCAATGACCTATAGGACCTTTAGAATCTAACGGTTTACCCGTGCCATCAATAACACGACCCAATAGTGCATTGCCTGCAGGCACACTATCACTGCTCGCCGTAGGTGTAACGCGAGCCCCAGGCTTTACCGAAGAGAAAGGACGTAAGGGCATTAAGAAAGTAATATCAGAATCAAAGCCAACTACTTCAACTTCAAAAGTGCCTTGCTCGCCATCATCGACTAAACAACGCGCACCCAAAGCTAAATTAATGCCGCGTGCCTCTAACGTTAGCCCTACAACGCGAGCAATATAACCAATAGCAACAGGCTTAGCGGGGGCAATGCCATCACTTAGGCAGCGATTAAAATAATCAAACATCACTCAAGCTCATTGAGTGCAAAGGTGGCATCAAGAATGGTTGTCATACGAGAAGAGCGAGTAAAGTCGACCAGACTATTGGCGCTTTCAACGCGGCAATCACCTAAGGTTAACTGCTCATCGCTTCGCAGTGGCCAACTGTCTTGAACAAAACCAGGAATGGATTCAAAGACAGCGAGGTCTTTGGGATTAAGATAAATTTTGATATCGGACTCACCAATCGGTAAGGCATCAATCGCTTCACTAACAACCGCCTGAATACTATTATTGTCTGTGAGTAATTCGCGATAACAAACTTGCTCGGAGATTTTAGCCACCAACTCTGTCAATACCGTTTGCAATGCTTCGCGCTGACTGCCAAGTGGTTGAATAACCGATTCAATAAGCTGCGTAAGAGAAGCCTGCTGACCGGCTAAGGTTACTTGGGCATGTTTCTCTACCGCGTCAGTTGCTCTCGACTCACCTTCGGCATAGCCTTTTTCATATCCGGCAATACGCCCTTCTTTAAAGCCTGTTTCTCGCGCCTCTCTGGTTAACTGCTCCAGCTGGCCTGCTGACATTGCACGGTTGAGTTGCAATGCAGGAGAGGGTTTATTAGCCGCAGCCGAACGGCGCTGTGCGAAGCCTGACAACTGCCTTGGCTCATCATCAGTTCCGCTCACGATATGCTTAGCCTTAAACTCGGGTAAAAGCCAAGGCTCTGCTGCTGTTACCTGCTCTACCGGCAAGACATCATCTGTCATACTGCGTCTCTAATATAAAAATAAAATAACTGTTTAAGTACAAATAACTTTTTAAACAAAAATAAAAGCGAAAAAACTTAGAGCATCTCCTCGCCTGAGCCGCCTAAAATAATCTCACCCGCTTCGGCCATTCTTCTTGCCACCGCAAGTATCTCTTTTTGTGCTGCTTCAACATCACTTAACTTAGTGGGGCCAGAGGCTTCAAGATCATCTTTTAACAAGTCGGCTGCACGAGAAGACATATTGTTATAGATTTTCTCACGCAACTCTTCATCGGCACCTTTAAGAGCAATCATTAATATATCGGTTGAAATCTCTCGCAACAGCGTTTGAATACCTCGGTCATCAACATCCAACAAATTAGCAAAGACAAACATCAAATCTTGAATAGTCTCGGCTAACTCGCCATCCACTTCTGTTAACGCATCCATTAATTCAGCTTCGATGCTGCCATCAAGATTTGTCATAATATCGGCAGCCACTTTAGTGCCACCAATACGTCGTTTCTGCGCAGAAGAGCCACCGGAGAATTGCCGCTCAAGTATATTGTTCAATTCGTTTAATGCATCGGGTTGAACGGTATCGAGTTTTGCTACACGAATAACCACATCGAGACGCATATTTTCTGGTAAATAAGATAATACCTCGGCAGAAAGATCACCCTCAAGATAAGCAATAACAATGGCTTGAATCTGTGGATGCTCTTGCTTAATGACATCAGAAATAGCGCGCGCGTCCATCCATTTAAGCGTATCCAAGCCCTGCGTATTACCACCGAGTAAAATTCTATCGATAATACCCGACGCTTTTTCAGCACCTAAGGCTTTAGTGAGCATATTGCGCACATAGCTATCGGCACCAATACCAAAACCAGTAGTGTTAGTAATTTCAGCAATAAAAGAATTAAACACTGCCGCTACTTTTTCGCGCTTCACATCACTTAACACGGCCATCGCCGTACCAATACGCTGTACTTCTTTAGGCCCTAATTGCTTCAATATTGACGCGGCAGCTTCTTCACCTACCGTCAACAATAGAATCGAAGCCTTTTCGATATAAGGAATAGAATCGGCTAATTTTTTATCAATCACTTTTAGACCAACCTTGTATAACTTGTGCGACGCGATCAGGATCATCAGAAACCATATTGCGGACCATATCAATTTGATCTTCTAAACGATCGTCTGGCGAAGGCAATAGATTTTTGTTTGGCGAATTTAAAGTCACCTTTCCATCGGGGCCAATGGTCTCAGTTAAACCATCTGAGTTTTCCATTACCGCATGCAAAGCTGCTTTATGACGACCTTCAAGCTCTTTAATTTTTTGCGAATTTTCAGTTAAACGATTAAGCGTAGGTCGCAATACCATAAAGATAACCATCAAAAAAGCGGCAACCCCTAAAAACCATTTTAGCCCTAACCAAAAAATATCTTGCTCCCATAACTTCAAGGCAATGGGTTCTTCCATTTCTGGATCAACGCGTAAAAACGGCGTATTAACAACAATCACTCTATCACCGCGTGTCACATCATAGCCGACAGCGTTTTGAACCAATACCGTTAAACGCTCTAAATCAGAAGCATCCCATGGAAGCTTACCGTTTCTCAACGTTGGAGTGGCTTCACTTTCACCCTCACCCTCAACATTTTCAACGGCTGTATCACTGGCTCTGGCTAGCAAATCATCGACAGCAACTGCAACCGTCATACGGCGCACCTGACCCACTGCATTACGCGTATAACTAATAGTGCGATCTAATTCAAAATTACGCGTTTCCAACACCCTTGAGCGCGTAGGTTCTGGCAAGGGTTCTCCGGTATTCGGATCAATACGCGTTGAAGTACTGCCCGATAATGGCGGCTGATTACTTAATGCACCTGGCACACCCGTAGAACCATTAGATTGCTGCGTTCGCTCACTCGTCGTTTGCTCGCTGCGCACAGCTGATAAATCTGGATTATATACTTCGGCCGTTTGTTCAACTTGGGTAAAGTCTAAATCGATAGACACTTCAGCTCTAAACTTTTGATCACCCACAATTGGCGCTAATAAACCGTTAACGCGCTGCAGTAAATCCGATTCAATTTGTCGAGTATATTCAATCTGCCTAGCGGCCTCGGCGTATTTAGGATCGCTATCAAAGTCGGATAATAAATTACCACGTTGATCAACCACCGTCACATTACGAATATTCAGTTCAGGCACACTGGAGACCACTAAATTAGCAACCGATCTCACCTGCTCTTCGCTGACATTACGCCCCTGATAAGCCTCAATAAACACTGACGCTCGTGGCTCACGTTTATCACGCAGAAACACTGTTGATTTTGGAATAGCCAAATGCACTCGTGCAGAACGCACAGCGCCAATACTACTAATGGTTCGCGCCAACTCCCCTTCTAAACTACGACGATAGCGCGCGTTCTCCATAAACTGACTAGTACCAAGAGGCTGCTCTTGATCCAGCAATTCAAAGCCCATATTTCTATCGGCTGGCATACCTGCAGACGCAAGGCTTAAACGTGCTTGATGGATTTGATCGGCATCGACCAGCAAAGCACCTGAGCGTTGATCAATACGGTAATCAATTCTATTTGAGTCCAATATCTCAATAATACTGGTTGAATCGAGTCGTTCGAGGCTGGCATACAAAGGTTTAAAGTCTTTATCGACCATTAGCCAAAGCGCTAAAGCGGCACCAATGGCAACACTAGCTGCCAAGCCGAACATTAAGCCGATCTGGCGACCGAACTCTAAATTTAAAAAACTTTCGAAGGTACCCGGTGATGATGATTCCATTACGGCGGGATCTGTAGCTGTACTCTCTGCCATGGCTGTTTTTCTATCGTTGCGTTTAAGTTAGGCGATATTTAATTTTTACTAGTGTTCATAATCAAAGCTTAGATAGGCATATTCATAATATCTTCGTAAGCGTTGACGAGTTTATTACGCACTTCTGTCATTGCTTCAAAAGCGATGCCTGCTTTTTCGGAAGCCACAACCACTTGCGACAATGTCACGTTAGGATCACCCAGTTGAAAAGATTCAGCCAATTGGCTTGATTCTTTTTGGACGGAGTTAACTTGATTAACGGCATTGCTTAATAGCTGTTGGAATTCTACACCTCGGGTACCGGCTGCTTGGCTCACATCACCAGCGGCGGTTGCAGGTTCAAATCCTTGAGCGCGGCTTTTAAGAGCCCGCATTTCATTGAGTACTTGGCTAATATCTGGCCGACCCATGTCTACTCGATTTGTCATCTTATGCTCCGCGTGCGTTCTTCGCTGTCAATTATTTGTCGTCCTCGTGAAAGCTTCGGTGGTGATTTGCTGATAATCACGCACTGACTCGTCGACAAATTGACTTTATCGACGGCTGAGAACATTCCTTATTGATCAATGCATTAAGTGCGCCAAGTTTTTTGTTAGGCACTTTAGATGGGGGCTTGGGGTTGGTGGCTTGATAAATTGAAGTGTGTGCGGAAAGTGAGCTGAGTGTTATTTGATCTACAATAATTCGAGAAAGCTTTTTGGGGAGGGTTTTGGATCGTTATTTAGTTTTGTTATTTGGTGGGTTTTTATGTTTATTTTTGAGTTTTCAGTTCAAGGTCGTGGGGGGTGGCCCGACAGCCAGAGTCTAGATCTTTAAGCTTTATCTGATAGTGTTTTTATATTCTGGATTTTTAGTTTATTTTTTTGATTTTTCAATCAAGACCGTCGGGGGTGGCCCGACACGCCAGTCACTTTTCTTTGCTTGTGCAAAGAAAAGTAACCAAAAGAAAGCACACAATCTGACGAAGATTGACCCCGATATAACCTATTCGCTTTGGGGTGGTTTTATCCAGTACATCTTAGCTGTGCCTACGTAAACTATTTTCACTCGACTTAATTGGTCGTCAATATCTGAGCTCGCCTCAAGCCAATATCATTCTGATTCCGCAGACTTCTCAAAACACAATGAGGCTACAACGA
>CAXAHI010000041.1:0-18932 GCA_963968645.1 uncultured Gammaproteobacteria bacterium
GCCGCAACCGCATCGCCACCCTTAATATCATGCCCCTGCGAAATCAAACAGGTCTCCAGCGCACTCAAGCAAAGCCTTACATTCGTCGAATTAGATCCATAGCCCATTAAACCAATTCGCCAAACCTTACCCGCCAACGCCCCAAGCCCAGCACCAATTTCAAGATCAAACTGATCCAACAATTGCGCCCGTACTTGCGCCTCGTCAATACCTTCCGGCACGCCCACTAAATTCAATTGCGGTAAACGATCAGCTTCATCAACAATCAAAGCTAAACCCATCGCTTCAAGTCCTGCGCGTAACGCAAGATGGTTATGTAAATGTCTATCCCAGCTCGCTTGTAAGCCTTCCTCTTTCACAATTGTCAGTGACTCATGTAAGGCATAAAGCGAATTAACCGGCGCGGTATGATGGTAAGCACGCTTAGCACCTTTACCCCAATAGCCCATGACTAAATTCAAATCTAAAAACCAACTCTGCACCGGTGTTTTTCTGTTAGTAATAACGTCAATCGCACGCGCACTAAAAGTGACGGGTGAAATACCAGGAATACACGATAGGCATTTTTGCGTACCAGAATAAACTGCATCGGCACCCCAGCCATCGACATCAACATTAATGCCCGCTAACCCTGTTACTGTATCGACAATGGATAACATTTTGGCATCACGCGCTAATGCGCATAACGCCGCAGCGTCACTTTGAACGCCGGTTGATGTTTCAGCATGAACAAAGGCAAGCGCTTTCGCATTTGGATGGGCTTTAATGGCCGCTTTGACTTTTTCAAGATCAACCGCCTTACTCCATTCATCTTCTACCATTACCGCATGTGCACCACAGCGAGTAACGTTTTCTTTCATGCGGCCACCAAACACACCGTTCTGACACACAATCACGGTTTCTCCCGCTTCTATTAAATTGACGAAGCAGGTTTCCATACCGGCTGATCCTGGTGCGGATACCGGCAGGGTTAATTCGTTCTTAGTTTGAAACACATATTGCAGAAGGTCTTTAATCTCATCCATTAACTGTATAAAGCTAGGGTCTAAGTGGCCAATGGTTGGCTGCCCTAATGCGCTAAGAATACGAGGATTAACATCAGAAGGGCCTGGGCCCATTAGCGTTCGTTGAGGAGGGTGAAAGCTCATAAGAGGGTATCGTCTAATCCACGGTGATTAAAATCAATAAAGACTGTTTATAACTTATGGTAGCAGTGTAGTGTTTGTTATTGTCTTATATTAAATAACTTACAGTGATAAAGCTTATCGATGCGGGTTATCTTAAACGAGTTTACCGCAAAATTTGCAGTGCACTGCGTCGCCATCATGACCGCTGCGCCCACAATGATCACAATCTCTGTTTGATCGATCAAGACGGATTTCATTGGCTAGTTCTGCTGTTAATATACCGGTGGGCACGGCGATAATCGAATAACCTAATACCATGACAAAGCTGGCTAACAGTTTGCCTAAGGGTGTGTGCGGCGTAATGTCGCCATAGCCTACGGTTGTAATAGTGACTATGGCCCAGTAAATACTCTCTGGAATACTCGAAAATCCGTTCTCTGGCCCTTCAACTAAAAACATAAATGAGCCAAACAATACGGCAAAAATAAGAACGGTAAATAGAAAGATTAGAATTTTACGACGCGATTGCCACATTGATCGGGTAAGGATATTGGCATCACCCGAGTAGCGTAATAATTTTAGAATTCTAAATAATCGCAATACGCGCAATAAACGGATAATTAAAAAGTATTGTGCGCCGGTAAATAGAATGGTCAAGTAGCTGGGTATTATTGATAACGCATCTACTATGCCGTAAAAGCTTCTTGCATAAAGCAATGGGTGTGGAGAGCAGTAGAGGCGGGCAATATACTCAGCGGTAAATAAAATAGTAAAGGACCATTCAAGAATAAAAAGAAGATTGTCATAGCGTTCACTGAAAACATTGGCTGAATCTAAAATAACTGCCAATACACTAATGCATATGGCCACAATAAGACATATATCAAAGGCTTTGCCGAGCGGGCTTTCGGTGCCAAAAATAATATCATGTAAGGTGTTTTGTAATTTAGATCGAGTCATTAACTACACTCTTCGGCCACAGTCATTATGGCATTGCAAACGGTATCAAGATCAGAGTCGCTAATAATATACGGAGGCATGGTATAGATCAATTTCCCAAAGGGTCGCAGCCATACGCCTAGCTCAGGTAATAATTTTTGAACTTTATGCATGTCAACGGGGGTTTTAGTTTCGATTACGCCAATACCGCCGAGTACGCGCGCATCGGCGATTTTTGTATGATCCTTTGCGGGTAATAAATTGTGTTGGAGTCGCGATGAGAGCCGTTCAATATTACTGCGCCAATCACTTTGCGCGAGCAAGCTAATGCTGGCATTGGCGATGGTGCAGGCTAGCGGGTTGGCCATAAATGTGGGGCCATGCATAAAGACACCGGCTTCACCTTCGCAAATACCATTGGCGACTTTATCGGTGGTTAGCGTGGCGGCTAATGATAAATAACCACCGGTCATGGCTTTGCCCATACACATAATATCTGGACAAATGGCAGCATGATGGCTGGCAAAAAACTCACCTGTGCGCGCAAAGCCAGTGGCAATTTCATCAACAATTAACAGCACATTAAATTCATCGCATAATTTTCTTACACGGCTTAGATAATCGGCGGAGTAAAAATACATGCCGCCAGCGCCTTGTACTATTGGTTCAAGAATGACGGCTGCAATATTCTTATGATGGGTCGATAAAACCTGCTGCATATCGGCCATGTCATCATCAGTAGCGACTTCGCCAAATTGACAAGCGGGGCGTTCAACAAAGTGTTGTGGCGCTAACATGCCACTAAATAAATGATGCATGCCCGTATCAGGATCGCAAACGGACATGGAGCCTAAGGTGTCGCCATGATAGCCGCCGCGCAGTGAGACAAATTGAGTTTTACTTTTAACCCCTTGCGAATACCAATATTGCAATGCCATTTTCATGGCGACATCAACGGCAACTGAGCCGGAGTCACTTAAAAAAACTTTTGTCAGTGGCTCTGGCGTTAAGGCGACCAGTTGTCGGCAGAGGTCTATGGCTGGCGTATGTGTTAAGCCGCCAAACATAACATGTGACATTTGATCTAACTGACCTTTGGCGGCCTTGTTGATTATGGGGTGGTTGTAGCCGTGAATGGCTGACCACCATGATGCCATGCCGTCAATTAAGGTTCTGCCGTCTTCCAATGTTAAACGAACGCCTTCGGCGCGGCTAACATGCAGTGGCGCTACCGGCTTACTCAAGGAGCTGTAGGGATGCCAAATATGATGTAAATCGAAGGCTTGTGCAGATTGGTTCATAGAGAAGGTTTCATAACAATTAAAGGGTTGCGATTAATGGGCGGCTATTGATTGATGAATATGTCATTTTTTAAGGCTACTGCGTTGTTTTTATGCAGTTAAAGCCTTTTGTGAAGGATAACACGATATAAGGAGGTCGGCTGCTGGCTATTTAGCTATGCGTTTAAGTCGTTGGCCAAAACCATTTGTAAAAATCCAAGCTGAGCACTCTTAAAAAGGCCGGTGCTGCTGTCATACTGCATGCGGCCTAAATCGGGTCGCCAATGGCTAGGATAATACTCACTCATTACTATGTCGACACCGCTAAAAACGACTCCGCCGCTTGATAGCGAGGCTAGGCAACATTCAACGCCTGTCTTTCGTAAGCGCAGCGAAAGGGTTAAACGCAGAACCGAGCGAAGAGCGGGGCAGCGTCCAGCTCATTTTCTGCGCAGGCTCTGCTGGGATGCCGAGAGGGGCTGGCATATGCCTTTTGCCTTAAAGTTGGGTCTGGCGATTAGTGTGATTGCGGTGCTGGGCGCAATGGTATTGGCTTATTTGGGGATGATTCAATACCAACGATTATTAGAACGCCAGGGTGACGCCTTTGGCGAGGCGATTGTTGAGCAGTTAGCCGGTAGTTTAGTGGAGCCAGTATTTACTGATGATCAACTGGCTATTCAGCTCCAACTTAATCAGCTGGCTAAAAAAAGTGCGGTGTATGGCGTGGCAGTCTATTTACCCAGTGGCGAGTTAATTGCCCAGTCGGGCAGTGTGGGCGAACTGTCTTCGGTGGCGGATTACACTGTGAGTAGCCCCGATGCGGCCATTAGCATGGCAATACGATTAAAACGGCCTGAATTGCCATTGGGGCATTATATGGCGCCAGTCAATTTTTCAGGGGCCGATGGCGCTTATGCGGTGGTATCCGTTAATCGCTCACCCATGCGAGCCGTATTTTCTGCATCGGCGCGAGATTTATTAATCGCCGTATTACTGGTTTGTCTTATCTCCATTGTCAGTGCGTTTATTTTTAGCCGCTTATTATCGCGCCCGGTTTATCGTTTGCTGGCCATTAGTAAGGCGGCGCGAGAAGGGCGTGTGCAGGATTTACCTGCCGGTAAAAGCGGCGGTGGTCGAAGCGCTAAATGGAATAATGAATGGGCCGATATTTTATCCATTTATGCGCAGCTCGGCCATGAAGTGAATAGTAAGCGTGAGGTAGAAAAACTATTGCAGCGTTTTGTCGCTAGTGATGTTGCCGATCAATTATTAAATGGCAATGAGGTGTTACAGCTGGGTGGTGAAGTGGTCGAGGCATCGGTATTGTTTGTTGATATTGTTGAGTACACGCGCATGTCTGAATCTATGACACCCGATGAAGTGGCGCGCATGTTGAATCAGTATCTATCTATTTTTACCTCTTGCGCGCGTATTTATCGTGGCACGGTAGATAAGTTTATTGGTGATGCCGCCATGATTGTGTTTGGCGCACCGCGTGCCGATAAAGATCATCGACTACAGGCGATGTCTTGTGCGAATGCCATACGCTTAGTGGCCAGTAGAATTAATGAAAAACGTGAAGCTAAAGGCTTAAATCGTATTAATTTACGAGTCGGCGTTAACTCCGGGTTAATGCAGGCGGGTATTTTGGGTTCAGAATATCGAATGGAATATACCGTGGTGGGGGATGCCGTCAATTTAGCTTCACGGCTTTGTGATGCGGCACAACCTGGCGAGGCGCTGGTCTCTGAATCCGTTTATAACAATGGTTTTTATTCTGAAGTGAAAACTGAAAATGCAGGCTTAGTTGCGGTAAAAGGTAAAGAAGAAATGGTCAATGTTTATCGTATTGAAGCGGTGAATGAACCTAAAGGTTGGATGTTGGCAGGTTTAATTGAAGATCTAGTTTCTGCACATGAATAGCCTTTCTCAATGGAATGATTATTTAAAGGATAATACGATGTTAACTACCAATCGCTTTTATTTTAAGCTTACTCACATTACTGGTTTTTATTACCGATCTAAACATGCATGCTGCTTGTCTGTTAAGTTAATGCAGTCTGTCTTGTTGCTAAGCATACTGTGCAGTTGTACTTGGTTACAGGGGCTGTCGACACCTAAGCCTCAAACCATTGAGTTATTACTTGAGCAAAAAAATTATAACGAAGTGTTAGCGGTGGTAGATACTCAGTTGGCCCGCTCCTTAGACGAGCAAGAGAGAAATTATTGGGTGTCAGTGCGTGATCAAGCAAGTACCGAGTCGGCTGTATTTCAGCAAGAACAGATTCCGCGCTTAAAACGGTTAGCGCGTCGCAATGAATGGCAGACAGCAAATATTGAACAAGATTTTTTACAACGCCACCTTCCCAATAATGAGGTGCTAGATAGTACGTTTACTGAGGTTGATTTACAGCGGCAGCAGTATATCGATGGCTTGACACTTGGCTTGGCTAGATTAGAGGCTCAGCATTTACCGAAAACCTTACGGTTTTATGAGCGCTTACATAAAGCGGATGCGCAGGACGTTGTTGCGCTGAGACGCTGGCAGCAGGAAAAAGAAAAGCGTGATCGCTTAATGGTTACGGTAAAAACGTACGCTGCAATAGCAGAAACTGAACAGCAATATACTTTGGCTTTAGAGCATTGGCGCAGTATTCAACGGCTTGAAGATTCGCCTGAAATATTGAGTCAAATTAAGCGCCTTCGTTCATTATTGTTGGAGCAACAAAAGCAGAAAGTAGCGCGAAGTAACAGCAGTGCTTTATCGAAAAAACAGCAGCAACAATTGTTAGATTATGATGCGGCCATAAATCAACAGCAATGGCTTAATGCTAAAAATATTTTAACAAAAATGCTTAAACAGCGGCCGGGTGATAAAACATTACTGAATGAGCAGCGACAGTTAACCGAGAGCATAGTGCTAGAAATTGAGCGCGCTACAGCACTGGGTGAAGCCTATTATTCAGAAGGGAATATTGAGTATGCGCTAACGGCTTGGCAAGCTGCATTGCCACTGGCTCCCAATGATTCCCATTTGTTGGCTAATATTGAGCGTGCGCAACGTATTCTCGATAAGGTAAAGGCCCTAAAAGAGGGCGGAGCTAACGATATTCGTTAGGCTTTATTGCCGAGTAATCACAATACAAATCTTGCTGCTTATGGTTAAATGCCCGCTAATTCGCCGCTCAGGCCTTAGTTATTTGATGGTCTGAGCTTAATAAGCGTAATAGCGGCTCTACAGCCCTATTTACCTTTAAGTCTCCAGCATAAAAGAACTCAAATTTTGGCCTCATCATCACTTTGTCAGCCGGTAAAGGCACCCGATTTATTCGCTTATCCCAAATATTGGGCTGAGTGCTTTGGCATAGCGCCTTATCTGCCAATGACACGCGCAGAAATGGACGCCCTAGGTTGGGATAGCTGCGATATTATTCTTGTCACTGGCGATGCCTATGTTGACCATCCGAGCTTTGGTATGGCCGTTATTGGCCGTATGCTCGAGTCTCAAGGTTTTCGAGTCGGTATTATCAGCCAGCCTGCATGGTACCAAGGTGATGCAGCGGCCGATGCCGCATTTGCTGAGTTAGGTGCGCCGAATCTATTCTTTGGTGTGACCGGCGGCAATATGGATTCCATGATTAACCGCTATACCGCCGATTTGCGGATGCGTAGCGATGATGCCTATACCGCTGGCGGCCAAGGTGGCGAACGTCCAGATCGCTGCGTTATTGTCTATACCCAGCGCTGTCGTCAGGCTTTTCCTAAAGTGCCTATTGTTATTGGCGGCATTGAAGCAAGCTTACGTCGCATAGCGCAATATGATTACTGGAGTGATTCCGTTAGACGATCGATATTGGTCGATAGCGGTGCCGATATTTTGTTATACGGTAATGCCGAGCGTGCTCTGGTTGAAGTTGCCCATTTATTAGGGTCAGGTCGCGATATTAAAGCGGCGGGGCGTTTACGCGGCACCACCACTATTATTAATGAGGCCCCTAAAGGCTTTGTTGAAATTGATTCAACGCGTATCGATTGGCCTAACGCGATTGATAAAATGCCGAATCCATATCATTACGATGTCGATGAAAGCGAATGTGATCGTGACCGCACCCAAGCGGTGAATGCCGATACCGAAGATGTCGTAAAAATTATTCCTATGCCGTTGGCAATTAAAACTTTAAGTGAGCAAAAAATTAGCGCCGATGGTGCTTATGTGCGCTTACCGTCATTTGAAAAAGTCCGTAATGATCCTGTCTTGTATGCGCATGCCTCACGGGTGTTGCATCAAGAGAGTAATCCACACAATGCGCGCGCGATTATGCAAAAGCATGATGGTCGTGAAGTCTGGGTTAATCCACCACCTATTCCATTGACCACAGAAGAAATGGACGGTGTCTTTGCGTTACCGTATCAACGCCGACCGCATCCGAGTTATGGCGATGCCGTTATTCCTGCTTACGACATGATAAAAACCTCAGTTAATATTATGCGAGGTTGCTTTGGTGGCTGTACTTTCTGTTCTATTACCGAGCATGAAGGCCGCGTTATACAAAGCCGTTCTGAGCAATCAGTATTGGATGAGATCGAAAAAATTCGAGATCAAGTGCCTGGCTTTACCGGTACGATTTCTGATTTAGGTGGCCCGACCGCCAATATGTATCATCTTAATTGCAACGATGATGTTATTCAGGCGAACTGCCGTCGATTGTCTTGTGTATACCCAACCATTTGTAAGAATTTAGAAACGGATCATAAGCCAACCACTCAGCTGTATCGAAAAGCGCGTGCCTTGCGAGGGGTTAAGCGTATTTTGATTGCTTCTGGCTTGCGTTATGACTTAGCCGTGTTGGATGAAGAATACGTTAAAGAATTAGTGACGCATCATGTGGGTGGTTATTTAAAGATAGCGCCTGAGCACAGTGAAGATGCAACGCTATCGAAAATGATGAAGCCGGGTATGGGTAGCTACGATACCTTTAAGAAAATGTTTGAGAAGTACACCAAACAGGCGAAGAAAAAACAGTATTTGATTCCATATTTTATTGCTGCGCATCCGGGCAGTAGTGATGAAGATATGATGAACTTATCGTTGTGGTTAAAGCGCAATGATTTTAGGGTTGATCAGGTGCAAACGTTTTATCCATCGCCAATGGCGTTGGCGACGGCCATGTATCACTCAGGCCGTAACCCGCTTAAAAAGCTTATGTACAAGCGCGGCGAAAAAATATTTGTTGCGAAGAATCTTGAGCAGCGCCGCTTACAAAAAGCGTTTTTGCGTTATCACGATGAAAAAAACTGGGCTTATTTGCGTGCATCATTAATTAAAATGAATCGTGCAGAGCTTATTGGTGATGGGCCAAATCAGTTGGTTCCCGCCGAAAAATCGATGAATCGTAGAGGCGGTCAGTCTGCTGGCCGTCGTGGTGCCGCAGGCGGACCCAATAAAAAGGCGGGTAGAAAGCCAAGTAACAAGGCCGTTGGTGGTCAGTGGAGCAGTCGCTCACGTAAATAAGTGTTTATTCTTTTTAGACTCTGGCGGCTAAAAGGCTTTTTGTATAAGGGTCGCTAGGGTTTTGATAAACACTTTCGGTATCATTAATTTCTACAATTTTTCCTTGATTCATGACAGCCGTGCGATCAGCGATATAACGCACTACGGCTAAGTCATGAGAGATAAAAATCATTGTTAGCTGACGTTGCTGACACAGCTCCAAAAGCAAGCTGAGTATCTGCGCTTGTATCGTGACATCCAATGCCGACACTGGCTCATCTGCAATAATCAATTTTGGCTCAACGGCTAAGGCTCTTGCTATAGCAATACGTTGGCGCTGTCCGCCAGAAAACTCATGCGGATATTTATTCGCCCAGCGTGCTTCTAGTCCAACATCTTGCATTAGCGTTAAGACTTTGTTTTTTATATCCTCAGCATTACTCGCAATACCATGTAAGCGAAGCGGTTCGGCAAGTGTGTTGAATACTGTCATACGCGGATTAAGCGAGGCATAGGGATCTTGAAAGATCATTTGAATATCTTTACGCGTTGCTTTTAATGCATTGCCTTTTAAATGCTCTAAAGGCAAAGGCTCTAAATCTTTTTGCTGTAAACAAATTTGCCCTTGTTGAATATCAACTAGTCTAACAATGCTGTGCGACAAGCTGGTTTTACCACAACCCGATTCGCCCACTAAGCCTAATATCTCACCTTGCTTAACGGTTAAGCTAACATTGTCGACAGCCTTAAAGGCGTTCTTTTTATTGCCGTAAGCAATACTAATATTATTTAAACTTAAGAAGCGTGAATCTGGATCACCAGTAAAACGATAGGCTTCAGGTTTGGCGCTATTAGGAATAGAGGCGATGAGTTTTTGTGTATAGGCCTGTGTGGGAGCATCAAAAATAGCTTGCGTATTACCTTGCTCAACAATATGGCCTTTTTCCATCACAATGGTTCGGTCGGCCATGCGCTTAATAACATCAAGATCATGAGAGATAAAAATAACAGCGATATTCCGACGTTGTTGTAGCTCATGAATGAGTTCGAGTATCTGCGCTTGAATAGTCACGTCTAAGGCCGTGGTTGGCTCGTCAGCGATTAATAACTCAGGTTCTGTAATGAGCGCCATGGCAATAACGACGCGCTGTCGCATGCCGCCAGAAAACTCATGAGGAAATTGCTGAAACCGATGCGCGGCATCACTAATACCGACTTCTTCAAGTAGGGCTATGGCTTTTTCTTTGGCCGCTTTTTTTGAAATATTACTGTGTTGCAGCAAAGGTTCAATAATTTGTTGGCCAACGCGCATATAGGGGTTGAGCGAGGTCATGGGATCTTGAAAAATCATACTGATTCGCTTGCCGCGAATTTGGCGCATGGTTTTTTCATTGGCTTGTAATAAATCAATGCCATCAAAAATAGCCGTGCCGTTTTTAATGTGGCCGGGTGGCATAGGAATTAAACCCAGCAATGAATAGCAGCTAACGGATTTTCCCGAGCCAGATTCACCGACAATACCTAAGGTTTCACCTTTATCGACATGAAAGGAAACATCACTGACTGCACTCACAGTGCCGTCACGGGTAGTGAAATCGATGGATAAATGATTAACGGTTAATAAGCTCATGATTAATCTCTTGTCGCGCGCGGGTCGAGTGCATCGCGTAAGCCGTCGCCTAAAAAGTTAAGCGCAAATAATGTTAGCGAGAGGGCAAGACCAGGAAATACCAATAACCATGGATACTCTTCCATGGTTTCTACGCCGCCAGAAATTAATACACCCCAAGAGCTTTGCGGTGGTTGTATACCAAGGCCTAAGAAGCTTAAAAACGCTTCTAACAACATAACGCTGGGAATGGTCAGTGTAATGTAGACAATAACTGGCCCCAGAACATTGGGAATAACATGACGGCGGATGATTTGCCAATGGCTAAGGCCGGTGACAACAGCGGCACTAACAAACTCTTGTTTGCGTATGCTCAATACTTGCGTGCGAACAATCCTGGCCATGGTAAGCCATTCAATTAAGCCGATGGCTAAAAACAAAAGTAATAAGCTGCGGCCAAATACGACCATCAACAAAATAATAAATATCATAAAGGGCAGTGCGTATAAGATATCAACAATGCGCATCATAATCGTGTCAGTAAGCCCGCCGATATAACCTGCGATAGTGCCCCAGAGTACGCCAATAACTAAAGATACTGCCGTTGCAGCAAAGCCCACCATTAATGATATGCGACCACCGTACATTAATCGGGTCATTAAATCGCGACCATGAATGTCGGTGCCTAACCAGTGCTGCGCTGATGGTGCCGAAGCACCCAGTGCTAGGTTTTGTGTTTCATAACCATAAGGCGCGAGCCAAGGTGTAAGTATTGATACTACGACGAAAAAAATAATGAGATACAAACCCAACATGGCGAGTTTGTTTTTATTAAGCCGATACCAAGCGTCTTGCCACAGCGAGCGCCCTTGTTCAAAGTTGAGGTTTTGATATTCTTTTAATGAATCAATCATGGCTAGTTTTTTTCGTTAGACAATGCGAGGCGTGGGTTGAGCCAAACGGCCAGTAAGTCAGATAACATATTCAGTAATACAATTAAGCAAGACAGTAATATGGTGGTGCCTAATATCATGGTGTAGTCGCGGTTAAAGGCAGCTTGCACATAAAAGCGTCCTAGGCCGGGAATTTGAAAAATCGTTTCTACCACAAACGAGCCGGCTAATAAGCCCGCAATGGCTGGTCCTAAAAAGGCAACCACCGGTGATAATCCACCACGAAGGGCATGACGAATAATGATTTTTGCCGTAGGCAGCCCTTTGGCTTTGGCGGTACGAATATAATCTTGAGACAATATTTCTAACATGCCACCGCGGGTGAGCCTAGCAATATAAGCCGCATAGGTTGAGCCTAAGGTAATAGCCGGAAGAATTTTATCACCCGGAGAGTAACCCCAGCCGGAAACCGGTAGCCATTGCAGCCAAATACCAAAAACCAGCACTAGCAGCGGCCCTAATAAAAATGAGGGCATGCAAATACCCGTCATAGCCAACGACATCGGAATATAATCTTGCGCGCTATTGGGTTTTATCGCTGCCAGCATGCCCGCGCTAATACCAATCACTAATGCAATCATAATGGCGTAAATGGCCAGTTCAAAAGTAATCGGCAAGCCGGCGTAAATCATTTCTGTCACAGTACGGTTGGTATAGCGAAATGATGGACCAAAGTCTCCTTGCACTAAATGGCCTAAGTAATCGAAGTATTGCTCATACATCGGCGCATCAAGATTATAGCGCTCGTTTAAACGTTCTATCACTTCTGGGCTTAGGGTCTTTTCAGCATCAAAGGGACCACCCGGTGCCGCACGCACTAAAAAGAACGTAGCGGTAATAACAATAAAGATGACGGGTATGGATTGCAGTAATCGACCAACAAAGAATCGCATCATGATTTATTTAGGCTCTTGCAGATAAACATGTTTATACGGATGTTGGTCAAGGATGTTGGCATGCCAACCTTGCAACTGTGGGTGTTTCAGTAAAACGCGCGTATAGGTGTAAATAGGAATAATCGGGCTCTCATCCATTAAAATGGCTTCGGCTTGCTGAAAAGTGCGATAGCGTTGTTGCTGATTCGTTTGGCTAGCGGCCAAAGCAATGAGTCTATCGTATTCAGGACTGGACCAGCCGGTTTGGTTATTGCCGCCACCGCTAATAAACATATCGAGAAAGGTATTTGGATCGGGATAGTCGCCTATCCAGGCCGCACGAGCAATGCTGTAGTCCATCGATTGAATACGACTTAAATAGACTTTCCAATCTTGATTAGAAAGGCGTATATCAATATTCAGTGCGTCCTTCCACATTTGCTGTATCGCTACGGCAATACGACGGTGACCATCGCTAGTGTTATAGGTGAGTTCTATTTCTGGAAAACCTTCGCCATTCGGGAAGCCTGCTTCGGCCAATAAGGCACGAGCGGCTTTAATATCAAAGGTAATAGGGCTGGTCTTTGCGTAATAGCCTTGCGTGTTAGGTGGGGTAAACGTATAGGCAGCTAGCTGGCCACCTTTAGTAATGGAGCTGACTAACAAGTCTCTGTTAATTGCCATCGATAACGCTTTGCGGACATTGGGATTATTTAAGGGCTCAACATTAACATTGATACGGTAGTAGTAGGTGCCTAGGTAAGGATCGATAGAGATTTTTTCTGGATCCTTTTTTTGGTAAACGGCAATTTTATCGACGGGTATAGAGCTCGTGGCATGCAAGGCGCCAGTCTTAAACATACGCTCTTCTGTTTGTACTTGGTCTATGGGGTAAAAAACGATTTCATTAAGCTGCACGTTATCGCTATCCCAATACAGCGGGTTTTTACTCACGCGAATAATATAGTTGAGTCGCCATTCATCTAATAAAAAGGGACCGTTGCCAACAAAATTACCCGGGCGCGTCCACAAAGTACCGGCTTCATCAATGGCGCCAAATTTTAAAATCGTAGGCGGATGCACGGCATAAGTGCTGTAATGCGCCAGTAACGATAAAAAGTAGGGTGTAGGGTTTTCAAGATCAACTTGTAAGGTTTTTGCATTAAGGGCTTTAACACCCACTTGATTAAAGTCTTTAATGTCACCGTGATTAAATTGCTTAGCGTTTTTGACGGTGAAGAGTTGGTAAGCGTATTCACTGGCCATAGCGGGGGATAACATACGCATCCATGACCAAACAAAGTCATCGGCGGTTACGGGGTCACCATTCGACCATGTGGCATTATCGCGAATAGCAAAAGTATAGCGCTTGCCATCATTACTAATATTCCAGCTCGCGGCTATGCCAGGTTCGGGCGCTAAGGTTTTGGGATTAACCGTAACCAGCCCTTCAAACAATGCGCTAATAATATTGTGCTCAGGTACGCCGGTTACTGAGTGCGGATCAAGATCTTTAGGCTCTGTACCATTACCTAAATGCAGAATCTGATCGCGAGTACCCGATTCCACATTGCTAGGACCTAAATCACAGGCGCTAAGTAATAGGGTTAGTAATAACGGAAGTAGAAGTGATATGTAGCGTGTTTTATTCGGCATTAAGCTGCTCAATAAATGCATCGTAATTAAAAGGACGACCTAAAAAGTCGGCCACTAAATCGGCAGCGTCTTTACTGCCGCCAGGCGCTAATACTTTATCGCGATAACGAGCTGCCACGTCACTGTTAAGTAAGCCTTCGCGCTCAAACTCAGAAAATAAATCGGCAGCAATCACGAGTGACCACATATACGTATAGTAACGCGCTGAATAACCGTAGAGGTGACCAAAGTTAGCATAGAAGTGAGTATCGTTAATATAGTCAAACGGCGAATAGGCATGCTGTAAGCGAATTAATGTCTTATTAAGGTCTAACGTTTCAGGTGAGCTTGAATAATAGTCGAGTGACAACGCAGCATAAAACATTTGATTGCGGATATGCGTGCCTTTACCAAAGCCGCGCGCGCGTTGCATTTTATCGACCATCGCCTTAGGGATGGTTTCGCCTTCGGCATTCACGGCAAAGGTTTTTAAGGTGTCGTAATTCCAGACCCATTCCTCTAAGAGTTGTGAGGGGGCTTCGACAAAATCGCGTTCGGTCGCAATGCCAGACAAACCACTCCAAGCTTGGTGGCCGCCAATAAGGCTGTGCATTAAATGCCCAAACTCATGCAGGAATGTTTCAACTTGGTTGTGTTCCATTAAGCCGCGATTCAGTCGCTGGCCAGAATTATCTAACGCTTTGTCTTCGCCGGGAAAGTTACAAATAAGTGCGGAGACAGGCAGTTGTTTATCGAGCACACCGGTTTTGATACCAAAGTGTGCCGCATGTTTATATTTGCCATCGCGGGGGTGCATATCAAGATAAAAATAGCCCAGCGTCTCGCCGTTCTTTCTACGCAGTTCATGCGTGCTCACGGCGGGGTGCCATGTTGAGGTTTGCCAAGGAACAATTTCAACATCAAACAATTGACCGGCTAATTCAAAGATACCTTGCTTAACATCATCATAGGCAAAGTACTCGCGAACGGCTTTGGCATCATATTGATACTGCTCTTTTTTGACTTGCTCTTCTAGAAAAGCTTTTTGCCAGTTACCCACTTTCTCGGCTTGAGGCTCAATCGTCTGCAGTTGAGCTAACAGTTGATTGTAGTCGCGCTCTGAGCGAGGTTTGGCTAGCTTAGCGATGCGATCGATAAACGTCGAGGCATTGTTAGGCGTGGCTATCATAGCCACTTCGGTTACATAGCCTGCATAATTGTCATAGCCAAGATATTTGGCGAGTTGATCACGCTTACTAATAATTTGCTTGAGTAATATTTCATTATTGGGATAGCCGCGATCAAGAAAGAGCTTGTAGATAGCCAAGCGCTTTTTATCATCTTGTGCATAGCGTAAAAACGGAAAGATACTGGGGTAATCGGTTGTGACCAACCATTGGCCTTCGTCGTTCTTGCTCAAACCATCAATATAATCTTGAGGTAGGCCATTAAGCGTTTCAATGGTGTCGATAGTAATGTGGCGAACATCTTCTCGAATGTTTTTTGAAAACTGTTGGCCTAAGTCGGCAATATCAATTTGTAACTGGCGTAGCGTGTCACGCAGTTGCTGATCTTTATTAACACCCGAGCGCGTAAAGTCATTCAGCAACTTTTTATGATAACGCTGAGTAATGGCATTGCTGTTACTGCTATCGATTTGTTGTAGTTGTTGGTATATAGCTTGTGAGAGGTTGGCATCGGTCAAAACACTTTCTATCGATTTCTGACAGCTACTGGCACTTCTGCGAATATCGGCATTGGGATGGGTATTGCTATAGAGTTGAGCAACGCTGTAGTTATTCTCAAGCTGAATATAAAAGTTATCTAAGTTGGTTAAAAAGGAGAGGTCGTTGATGTCGGTTAAGCTGCTGTCAGTCAAGCTATCTTCTAATACAGAGAGTTGCTGTTGTAGTGCTGTTGTAGCGGTCGTGCATCGCAGGCTCAGGGTTTCTGCGTCTTGACTGGCGAAGATGCTCTCAGAGTTGGACAGTCGTTGATGATCTTCGTGGTTAACTGACTGGCAGCTGCTCAGCAAGAGTGAAATAACCAGTGAGGTAAACAAGGTGATAACGGTTGGAGAAAATAGTAACGCGAGTTTCGATTGCTGCAGCATAAAGTTAAACACTCTTAGTAAGCCATTTTAGGATAAAGCAATTCTAGTTAGAAGTTATCAGCTAAATATGATCTAAATTCTATCAATTATTGGCGATAAAAAGTTATCTTTTTTCTGCTGTTATCGTATCGTAAGAAAGAATGATTTTTAAATTAGCCGTCATTAAATGGCTATTTATCAGATAGACAAAGATTAAATAGCCAGAGATTAGATTGCTAGTTATTAAAATGGAAAGCTATTAGATGGTTGGCCATATTCCATCGTATAGATGACGCCGGCTAATAGGTGGTTAAAATGCGACCAGAGTCATCATCTCTATAAGCGAGAGACCGGTATATAGCAGATAGCTTCTTTATAAGCATCAATCGAAAAAATGATTGACTGATTATGTCCTTTCTTAAAGACCTTGAGAGCACTAAACGCCTTTGCGAGATTGCTTGTATTCATCATTCGGTTTTCGGCATATTATTACGTTGTTGAATAGCTGCTTTTTTCTTTTTTGTTTTGCTTAGGTCTAAATCCTATGACAGATAAGCACAGACCAGTAACACCCAAATTACCTATGTCCGTTGCTATGAGTGACTTTAGGGGCTTTTTAGCGACGGATTTGGGCCGTACGCTGCTTGCAAGCGAGACGTCGGTCATTGATCGGCATTTGCCTAAACTGGTGGGCTGTAACTTACTGCAATTAAGCATTCAAAAAGCCAAGGCGTTATCTAAGTTAGCCTGTGTAGGGCAGTATATTCAATTAGGTTTTGCCCCCAGTATAGATACTGACGTGCGCGATAGCATTTGGGCAGATTATCAATCCTTTCCTATAGCCACAGATTGCATCGATATAGCCTTATTGCATCATGTCTTAGAGTTTTCTGCCGATCCACATCAATTGTTACGCGAAACCGATCGCACCCTGACAGCTGGGGGGCATATGCTAGTGGTGGGGTTTAATCCTATTAGTGCGTGGCCCTTATATCAGCGCTATGCGCAGTGGGGTAAAGGTCAAGCTATGGGTCTTACGCCAATACGACAAAGTCGATTAACTGATTGGTTGTCTGTGTTGAATTACGATGTCCTGCATCAGCAGTCCTATTTCTATCGCCCACCGATTAATAATCAATCAATGCTTGAGCAGCTTCAGGGCATGGAGCGCTTCGGTGAGAGTTGTCGTTTACCGCTGGGGTTGTTTTATGTCGTGATTGCAAAAAAGCGCAGTTACCCGGTTAATTTTATAAAGCAGTATTGGATGAAACGCATTCATTCACCGCGTACTTCAGGCGTTCATCATCGAGAATAATTATTTAAGATCATTGTGGGCTTAAAACCCATTCAGCGCTTGAAATTGCATCTTCCAGCGACCAGAATAGCTGGCCTTAATAGAACGTCAGATAAACTACTTTTCTCTCTTTCTATATGATGACTTCATCAGCAGTATGCCTAGTTAAATAAGCTGTTTAGTGGGGTTTAATCGAATTCTTCAATTTCGTTATAGGATAAATAAGCGTGGCAATAGAGTTATATACCGATGGAGCCTGTAAAGGAAATCCTGGCCCAGGTGGTTGGGGCGTATTAATACGTATCGATGGCGTTGATGCGCGTCATTGTGGTGGCGAGCGAGAAACCACTAACAACCGCATGGAGTTACAAGCAGCGATAGAAGGCCTGCGCTTATTAGAAGCGACCTCTGAAGTAGTATTGGTTACTGATTCACAATATGTGCGAAAAGGCATAACTGAGTGGATAGGCAATTGGAAACGTAATGGCTGGCGTACCGCGGCCAAAAAGCCAGTTAAAAATGCTGACCTTTGGCGTGAGCTTGATGAGCAATCACAGCGACATACCATAAAATGGAATTGGGTAAAGGGTCACTCGGGTCATGCTGAAAATGAAATTGCAGATCAGTTAGCCAATGAAGGCTTAGAGAAAATTTAATTATTATAGATAAGAGACCCAAGTAATGGCGAAACGGCAAATAGTACTTGATACAGAAACGACAGGTTTAGAGCCCTCACAAGGTCATCGAATCATTGAGATCGGCTGTGTTGAATTAGTGAATCGTCGATTAACGGGTAAGCATTACCATCAGTATATTCAGCCAGAGCGTGAGATTGATCAAGGAGCCTTGGAGGTTCACGGCATTAGCAATGAGTTTTTATCGGATAAACCGTTGTTTGCCAATGTGATGGAGGAGTTTTTAGATTTTATTGATGGCGCTGAATTAATTATTCATAACGCGCCGTTCGATATTGGTTTTATTGATCATGAGTTAAAGCTAGCGGGCAGTAAGGTTAAAAAAACTAGCAGCATTTGTGGTGTGATAGACAGTTTGCTGTTGGCGCGTAAAAAGCATCCGGGTCAAAAGAATAATCTCGATGCATTGTGTAAGCGTTATGCGGTCGATAATGCTAAGCGAGAGCTTCATGGTGCGTTATTAGATGCTGAGATTTTGGCTGACGTTTATCTGATGATGACGGGTGGTCAGACTTCTTTGTATTTAGGGGGCGAGGCTGAGTCGGGTTCGGATGAGGCGAAAAATCAGACGGGGATTGTTCGTTTGGATGCTGGTCGTCCTAAGTTGCGAGTGGTTGCGGCGAGTGCTGAGGAGTTGGCGGCGCATGAGGTGTTGTTGGCGACTATTAATAAGAAGAGTGGTGGGGAGTGTCTTTGGCTAAAGGAGGAGGATGAGGCTTAATGCTTAAGCGTTTAGCGCTGAGGCTCTAAATTTTTAAGCTCTATCTGATAGTATCCTTGTGTTCTGGTTTTTTAGTTTATTGTTTGAGTTTTCAATCAAGACCGTCGGGGGGGGCGACAAGCCAGAAGCCTACTGATTCCTGTGTACGTATTTAATAGCAATTTTATATTCTGGTTTTTTGCTTCTATTTTTTAAGTTTTAAATTCAAGGTCGTCGGG
>CAXAHI010000042.1:0-18555 GCA_963968645.1 uncultured Gammaproteobacteria bacterium
TGCTTAGTCAATGCACCAATCGAAATATAATCCACGCCAGTCGCCGCTAACGCAGCCAAAGTCGCTTCACTGACATTGCCCGATGCTTCTAACTTAGCGCGTCCTTGATTTATCGCTACCGCTTGTTTTAAATCCTTTATCGAAAAGTTATCCAACATCACAATATCGGCTTTTGCAGCTAAAGCCTGTTGTAACTCATCCAAAATTTCAACTTCTACTTCAACCGGTATGTCGGCCTGAAGATTTTTCGCTTTTTCAATAGCTGCAGTAATAGAGCCGCAAGCCGCTATATGATTCTCTTTAATTAAATACGCATCATACAAACCAATACGATGATTAAAACAACCGCCACAGGTCACTGCATATTTTTGCGCGGTGCGTAAGCCTGGAATGGTTTTACGGGTATCTAACAATTTAACTGAGGTATGCGCAGTGTGCTGCGCATAACGATCACATAATGTGGCGGTGCCCGATAACAGTTGTAAAAAATTTAACGCAGTGCGTTCGCCGGTTAAAATACTGCGTGCTGAACCACTTAACGTAAATAGCGTTTGCTCGGCCTCTACACGATCACCATCGCTAACCGACCAATTAATGATGACTGAATTATCTAATTGCGCAAAGGTTTCGTTAACCCAATCAACACCGCAAATAATGGCGGGCTCGCGAGTTATTACCTTGGCGACATACTGGGTGTCGGCGGCAACTAACTGAGCAGTAATATCGCCACTGCCAATATCTTCGTTAAGGGCATCACGCACAGCGCGGGTGATATCGGTATTTAAACTAGGCTTATTTAACATAGGGTGTGTTTATTACTGTCAGTGTGTGGGCTAGTGGTTTATTAGGGCAATAGTATAAAACGGAAATAGGGCGTTGGCTTTACCAACTATTAACTGCTTATAAGCCGATATTGTTATGCAGCTTACTGAACTAGAAATAACTGACCATCACGCTGTGTAAACTCAATTTGCGAGAGCGCACTCATACCTAATAGCAAACCATTCATACCGTTCATACCCGGATTAATATCGGCAGCGACATTGAGCAGCACAATATTGCCCATTTCTAAGCGATCAATACGGGTGCTGTAGGTGCGCACTTGGCCATTGGCCGTTTGTGCATAGCCTGGCCGGCCTTTTACGAGCCCTAGCGCTTGGGCCATATCTTCGGGTACGGCTACGCGTGTGGCGCCTGTATCGAGTAATAACATGGCTTTGCTGCCATTCACCTTGCCAGTAACCACAAAGTGGTTTTGACGGTTGGCTTGTAACACTAAGGTTTGCTGGCCATCAATGATTTCTGTATTGGGTTGCTGGTTAGGGTTGGCTTGGCGCTGCTCTTCGCCAGTAAAGTAAACCACTAACATGCCTAATAGAATAACCCATGCGATTACCGTCATCCCTAGGCCCATAGAGCGAGTGGAGTTGCTATTAGAAGAGTCAGTGGCAGAGCCGTTGGCGTCTTTAAATTGAGAGCTGTTGAAGTCTTTAAATTGAGAGTCGCTCGACTTTGGTTCTAAGGGCTCTGGTTTTGACGGCTCTGGTTTTAGTGGTTCTAAATCATTAGGCATAGCTGTCACTTCTCTGACTCTGGCGGGGTGTCTGTCGACTGGTTCACTTCTGGCGCAGCCACCCTGATTAAAATGTGATCACATGCTCGTGCGGCATATTGTTTAGTCTACTGCGAAATGCACTGTGTTTATACTGCGGATAAGCGTTAATCACTAAGTTCATTACTGAGCTCATTACTACGTTAATTAAAACAGCCACTTGAGCAGTATTGTTAACTGCATAACCGATTGTAGAGTAGGTCATAAGCACCATGGCGAATCAAAGCGAATCGAATATCATTTCATTGAATGCATTGTCTAATGCGGCGCGTGAATCTGCGGCGGCTGATGCTTCATCGCGGCTAAATCGGCCAGCATCTTATAAGGCAAAAATTCATCGGCATATGACCGCGCCGTTAATTCAACTGCAAGAAAAATCCCAGCAGTTGTTGATGAAGTCTTTAGAAGATATGTTCGATAAAATTGATGATGCCTTATTTGAACTGGCAGAAAAATCGGTGAACAACAGTGAGCAGAATATATTTTTTGAATCTATGCGCGAGGTGCGTTTAAAACGGATTGATATTGAAGCGCAGTATGCCGATAGTTTTGGTGACAGTTTTGTTGATTTGTTTCATCCTGCGGCTACATCGACTACAGACACTAAAACATCGTTAGGCAGCGCCAGCGATGTTGGCTTATCACTAATGGCCGATGAAGCCGTTGAAGAAATGGTGGCGATGGATGCCATGGTCGCCAAAGCTGAGAAGCATTTAGCAGCGCCTTTATCGGCACTTTATGCACGTATAGGCAGTTTGGCTCCTGTTGATGTTGATCGTGTTAATAACCCCTTAGGTCCGCAGCGCTTATGTGATCAATTCAGTGATGCTTGTTTGCAATTGAATATTGATATTAAAGCGCGCTTAGTGGTGTTTAAGCTTTACGATAAATATGTAGTGGGTGCATTGAATAAGTTGTATTCGCAAGCTAACGAGCAACTGATTGCGAATAATATACTGCCCGACTTTCGATTAACGCAACGTCGCTCTGAGCGCTCTGCCAGTATTGTAGACAAAGCCAATAGTGTGACTGAGCGATTATTACAAGGCTCGTTATCTAATGAGGCAGAAAGTGGTCTAGCATCGAACCCTCAAGATATTTATCAATTATTACAGCAGCTCAACCATTTGGATTTCGCCAGCGCCTCGGCCGATATGTCTTCGTCATCCACACCCTCGACGCATCCATTAGCGGGTGCATTAAACTTATTACCTGTAAGTGCCAAGCCGGCGATTGGTCATGAGTTGTTATTGCAATTACTGACCACGTTACAGCAAGATCCTGCGCGTATTGACGGTTATAGTCAGGCATCCGCCAATGGTGATATGAGCGTATTAATGCCCAAGCAACTTACGCAAGGGTTGAGCCAGTCATTGAGTGCTATTGCCGATGGTGGTGATCATTCTATAGGGCAAGGCGAGCGTGATGTTATTAGCTTTGTGTCACTGCTGTTTCAATTTGTATTAGATGATCGCAGCCTTGCTGAGCCAATGAAAGCAGCGATTAGTCGCTTACAAATTCCTATTATTAAAGTTGCCATGCAAGATGCTGGCTTCTTTTCTGAGCAAGCGCATCCAGCGCGTCGTTTACTGAATGAAATGACCACCGCAGCCTTAGGTTGGATAGCCGAAGATAACTATCAAAATGACAGCCTATACCAATGTGTTTGTGCAACGGTTGAGCGTTTAAGTAATGAGTTTGTTGACGATACCCAATTGTTTTCGGATGTATTAGCCGATTTTATTTCTTTTGTTGATTACGAAAAAAAGCGAGCCGATTTACGCGAAAAACGAGTGGTAGATGCCGAAGCAGGGCGGGATCGTTCGGAGAGTGCGCGCACCTATGTAGCGGAATTAATTGAGTCGAAAAACTTAGAGCATACAGCGCCAGAATTTGTACGCGCCATGATTGAAAACAGCTGGAATAATATGTTGTTTTTAACCTACTTAAAAAAAGGGGTTGATAGTCAGGAATGGACAGATGCGGTTGCGGCCATGGAAGATTTACTTTGGACGGTTGCACCAGAACGGTTTGTGGCGGATAGGGCGGGTATTATTCATCGTATTCCTGCCATGCTTAAGTTTCTGCGTCAGGGTTTAAACAGTATTAATTTTGATAGTTATGCGGCGGGAGAGTTTTTCGCGCATTTAGAGCACTTTCATTTGGATGTTATGCAGCGTCCGACGTCAATGGCTTATTATAATGTTCCCTCGAATACGGTGCCGGTCTGTTCGATGATTGATTCGGTTGACGAAGAAGCCGTTAATTTAAAAATTGCTGAAGAGAGTGACGATCCTTATATCGCTAAAGCTAAAATGTTAGGTGTTGGGCAATGGGTTGAGTTTATTGATCCTTCTGAGGACGAGGGTGATAGTAAGAAGATGCGTTGTCGTTTGGCGGCGATTTTACGTAATAGTGGTAAGCGTATTTTTGCGAGTCGAAGCGGCATTAAGGCAGGTGAGTATACGGTTAAGGAGATTGCTGATCGATTGGCAAATGAGACGGTGTTGTTGCTTGAGGATGCGCAGTTGTTTGATAAGGCGTTGTCATCGATTATTGATGATCTTAGGCAGAGTCGATCGGCGGTGAATGCTTAGGTTTTAAGTTCAAAATTTCAACAATGACGAATGCCGTTATTGATCAAGTAACCGAGTGGCAGTCTCGCCCGCTGGATGCCATTTGCCCCATCGTCTATCTCGACTGTATCGTGCTTAAAATACGCCAAGATAAGCAGGTTAACGCCTAAGGCCATTTACCTGGCCTTAGGCGTTAACCTAGAAGGCCAAAAGGAATTGCTAGGGTTATGGATATCGGAAAATGAGGGCGCTAAATTTTGGCTCAATGTGCTCACAGAGCTACAAAATCATGGCGTTAAAGATATTCTCATTGCCTGCGTTGACGGCCTAAAGGGCTTTCCAGAAGCCATCAATACCGCTTATCCAAAAACACAGGTACAGCTTTGTATTGTGCATATGGTTCGTAACTCAAGGTGGTGTATTTAGCGATACAGCAGGCATCAAGAAAATGGACTATGCCGATAAGGAACTGGCGAACGCCCATGAACCGGTTTATGAATGAGTTCGAAGACCATTTAACTGATTATATTTAAACTTGGCAGTTACACAGAATTATTTACAGTCTCGCAAAAGCTTTTCGCCCACAGAAAAAAACACTCTCGGCGAAAGCCCTCGCTTAATAGTTCATATCAGCGATATAAAAACACAGCATTTTATTGATTAAAATCAATTCCCTTCTTCTCTGTCTCGTTAGAATTCACTCAAGCACATTCACTTTACATTTGAAATTTCCACGCTGAGGAGTCTCAAAATGAAAGCCCTTCGTCATGGTCTGGCTATCGGTATCGAAAGGACCAGTAACCATTTTTTTTAACCTTAAAGTGTGTCGGCAGGCTGACACATGAGGATTATAAAGTGATGACGCCCTTAATTGATTCAGCATTAAATGGCGTAAAAGAGACTGAAATCAACGGTTTTATTGATGCTACTGAATTGGAGGGGTGGGATTTACGTGCGGCATGGGACGATTTTAAATTCGGGTTGTCTCATGGTCGTGAGTTTGTAAAATTTGCCATTGTTGGACAAAACCGTTGGCAGAAGGTCAGCGCCATGATTGGCAGTTGGTTTATTGCCGGTGAGATTTTCTTTTTCGATAGTAGTGATGATGCTTTTGAGTAGCTTAGTCTTTCTGTTAATTATCATACGGATGATGTTGGAAAAGGTCGGGAATAATTTTATTTAATTGAATTTATCAATGGAGGTTGTTATGGATAGCAATACTTTAATCGCGTTTTTTGGTTGGTGCAGCATTATTAATTTTTGTGTTTTTGTTTATTGGGCTGGCATGGTATTACTGGCGCCACAATGGATTTACCGTCATTCCAGTGCCTGGTTTGAATTTACTGAAAGTCAATTTAGCGCTATTCAATATGTTTTTTTAGGTAGCTTTAAGCTGTTTATTATCTTTTTTAATCTTGTGCCTTATATTGTTTTACGCATCATTTATTAAAATTCAGCATTCGAAAAAGTGTTTATTTATTAGCTTATATTATTGGTTAGTTGTGAATCTATACGGAGGGAGATGTTATGTATAAAAATATTTTAGTCGCTGTTGATCTAGAAGGGGGTAGTGAGCAAGTGTTGGCTAAAGCCACAGAGCTGGCTGGCGGAGGCTGCAATTGTAATTGCAATGATGATTGCTCTTGTCAATGTCACCATGAAAGCAAAATTTTCTTGTTAAATGTCGGTCACTTCCCTGTGCCGACTTATGCAGGGGTTTATGGCGGCGGGGCCTACGGCGGACCAGAATACTATGTGGATTTTAATGATATCCGCGAAAATCTACTACCTAAGCTTGAGTCTATGGCCAAGGCGCATAAGTTAAATGACGCTACAGCCGTGGTGGAGTTTGGACGCCCGACGGATTTGATTGTGGAGGTGGCTGAGCGCGAAAATGTCGATCTTATTGTTTTAGGGAGTCATGGTAAACATGGCGTTGCGTTATTGCTTGGTTCTACGGCTGATGGTGTATTGCATCATGCACAATGTGATGTGTTAGCGGTACGCATTAAAAAATAATTAACTAAATTTGAAGGTAAAAGGAAAAGGAAGTTAACCCTAATGAAAAAGATATTGGTAATAGCCGATCGTTTTGGAAGTGATCAGTGTGCTTTTAATAAATCAGTTGAATTGGCGCGGCTAACCGTGGCAGATATTCATGTGGTTTCTTTTTGTTATGAATCATTGAATAGTATTGATGATGATGCAAGAAAAAATGATAAGGGGATTAGCCTTAAAGATCTAGTGATTCAGTATACGCAAAGAAAGTGGGACGATTTTATTAAGGCGAATAAGCCAAGTCAGAATATTAGTCATGAGATTGTTTGGGAAAAGCATATTCATGAATGGGTTCTTTTGCATTGCGAGAAAACGCATTATGACTTGATTATTAAAACGGGACATCGCAGCGAATCATTGTTCTACACGCCAACAGATTGGCTATTATTTCGTGAGTCGACGGTACCTGTGTACTGTGTTTCAGCCAAAGGTCATGCCGCTAAAAAGGTTGTGTTAGTTGCTTTAGATCTTCGTTCGCAACGCAAAGAAAAGCAATTACTGAATAATGCTTTACTTGAGACTGCATTCCAGCTTGCGGTGCAAACGGATTCAGTTTTACATTGTTGTTATGCCATTAAAATTCCTACTTTAGTCAAAGATTTTGATTTGATTGATGTGACCGCGAAAATTCATCAGGTCGAAAATGAGGTGCGTGAGCAAGCTAAATCTTGGTTTGATGTCTATGACATTGATAAAAAACACTTACACATTAAAGAGGGTGAACCTTGGCAAGTGGTTAATAACTTTGCTAGAAAATTAAAAGCTCAGTGTGTTGTTGTTGGCTCTATGGGTCGAAAGGGCGTTTATGGAAAAGTGATTGGGAACACTGCAGAGCAAATTATTCATCACGCGGCACAGGATGCGAGCTCGGATTTGCTGGTGATTTGAGTATGCTGTCATTGTTAGTGTTCGGGTAAATGCTGATCAAGGCGCGATAAGGCGCCAATCCAACCAACTTTGTGCATCATGCAGGATTCTTCTGATGATAGTTGTTCGTGTTTTAGTACGACGAGAGTTTGTTTGTTTTCATTGACAAAATCCACAGTGACAATTGTGTGTATATCTGAATAAATATGTGGTGCTTCCCATGTCCATGAAAAAACTAATCTTTCTGGCGAGTCAATTTCTTTAAACTGGCCGCCTAATATTCGTTTAATGCCATCAGGTTCTGTAAAGCAAAAGCGAAACTTACCATTGATTTCAAACGCCATGGATAGCACTTCCATAACAATATCGACATTAGGTGATAGCCAATTAGCTATATTACTGGCGCTTGAGAATGCGCTAAATACTTCGCTTCTAGGGTTGGGGAAAAGACGCTTTAAAGTAATAGATAGCGGGATTTCATGCATAGTTATTTCTCATTTTTTTGTAAAAACTCACCCAGTTGATCTAGAGCACCTTCCCAGAATGCGCTGTTGTCAGCTATCCATTGTTGGGCTCGCACAAGTTGTTCGGTATTGATTTTAAAGCGGTGAACGCGGCCATCAACTTTTCGGGTAATTAGTTGGGCGCGTTCTAACACTTTTATATGTTTAGAAATGGTGGGTTGTGAGACTTCAAAGGGGGCATGTAGTTCGCTGGCCGATAAGAAACTTTTATTGGCAAGCATTGCCAGCATTTGCCGCCTTGTGCCATCGCCCAATGCATGAAAAGTTCTATCTAATGTTGTTTCATAATGAATAGCCATGTTGCTATACGTTACTCATTTTTTTGTTTGTGTCAATGCTTTTTAAAAAATACTGTTTAAGAGTAGGGGCTGTTGTTTATCCATGGCTCATATATATTTTTTAACGCGTAAGGTAATAAAACTGTCATTTTCTATGGGTGAATGGTTTTTGCTGTTAATAAAAAAGCGTCCTTCAATCTCCATAAACCAGCTAGCGCTTAGTCGGCTTTCAAGTTCGGCAAAAAAAATGCTTTCATTGCTGTCTATATCAACAATGCTTCCGGCTAGAAGTGTCGAGTTCTGTGTGTCATTAGCGGCAAGACGAAAACCTAGAAAAACATCTTTTTGCAGCGTTGTTGCTGGTGCCTGATCTCCTCGGTTGTCATGCAAGTATTCGATGAGTATGCCTAGGTCAAACGTAGATTCATTGAGCTGGTAGTAAGTATATTCAAACCCGGCAACCATGGCATTAAAGCTTTTCTCTTGGCCTTGTCGGCGTATGCTTTCAATTTTCCATAACCAGGCGTCATGGGTATATTGCAATTCAAACCCCTGCTGTTGAATAATTTGATAGTAGGGTATTAGCTGGTTAAGCTGATTGTCTTTAATTAATTGTGCTTCGCGAGCGGTACCATGAAATAGATAGGCCGCAAAATCTAAATCACCTACTGTATGAGCATAACGTAGGGCAATATCTCCACGCCATTGCTCTGCGCTGGATTCGTAACGAGCATTGTCGCTAATTATTTGAGACGCGCGTAGTCGTCCTTTTGAGCCTGGAAAAGACCGTTCTCGAAAATGCGGTAACAAAAAGGCTTCAAGCGTTCCCCAATCTTGTCGATAGTTAAGGTTTAGCATAAGTTGCCCGAGCTTATCTTCGCCATCAATATCATCTAATACATCGTCTTGATTGATAATGTCAATTAAGTGTCGAGATTCTGTAACGCCCCAAAAAACTTTGTTAATGCCCACGGTTAGTTGCCAGTCGTTTTCTATAAAACGAAAAAATAATTCACGAATATCGAGATGGCTTCGCTCACTGTCTTGCCCGTCTAATCTGATATAGGGTTTAAAGCGAAACTGTCGTCGATTATCGCTGCGTTGCCAATTGAATTCGTATTCTCCTTGTATTGATGGCTGCCAATGACTTAGTTGATTGCTGTTTGAGGGAGACTCTAAAAAGTACCGTATATCGGTACTGAGTTTGCCAAAGTTATCCCATTCACTATTATGATTAGCTGCGGATTCAGCTTGAGATAAACTCGACTGAGATGCCGAAAACAGTAGGGCACTAAGCAGTAAATAGCTAACTGATTTTTCTTGTACGGTTAGCCATATTTTTTGAGCTGACCGGCGAGATATGCCTATAAAATATTTGTACATTAATAGTTTTTGAGTGCGGCTTTTTCAAATTCTCGTGGGCTTAGGCCGCTGGCAAATTGCCAGCCATCCCATTCAACAGTGGTTTTTTTATTGTTGAGGTGGTTGACCATTAGCCAGCGCGATGCGCGCCAGTAGTTGCCAAATTTTTGGTACTGTTCGCGAGTTAATGTTTTTTGATGGCTGTCCTTACGGTCATAATAATCAATATTGAGTATGCGGTAGTGAGATTTATCTACGCTGACAATTTGCTTTGTATAACCTGAGCTTTTATCGACGGGATAACGATTATAAATATAGCAGTCTATGCTTTCGTTATTGTCATTACTGCATTGGCTCGCTTGCAAACCATCATAAGTGTAGCGTTCAATTTCTTCTGAAGAGATATCTTCGTAGGCGAATTCACTGCCCATAAAAGGACCGGATCGATTACTTGAGGAAATTCTTTTTATACGTTTAATAGCGGGTAGAAACAGCCATTGGTCATCATTACCTTGTTTATATGTATGGGTAAGAAATACCGTGCCTTTTACATCTCTTGGCTGATCAAAAATAACTAGCGATCGGTCGCCTTCATTACTTTCTAAGCTCAGTGATCGAAGCGCTCGTGTGACTGAGCGACCATTTGCTGCGTACAAGGTCATGGTTGCGTTAACCTCTTGATCTTTCCAACCGCTATCGGCTTGATCAACTCGCAGAGCAATATCCAGGGCTGATTCATTTTGTGCAAAGCTATGGCTGCTAATGAGTGTTGTAAATAATATTAAGCTAGCAATATATCTCATAATAGTGTCCTGTTTGGTTGGCTATTCCATTTAATTGTGTTGTTTACTGTTATCAATTTAGGGATTAGGGCTAAGCGCTAAGGCATCAGTATCAACGTTATCGCTGCCTTTATCGCTAGCAACGGCATATTCCTCTTTATCAAAGATCATTAAGATTGCGGGTAGGGCTATAAGGTCAAACAATACTGCAAAGATAAGAATGATTGAGGTCATTTTTCCCATATCGGTATTGACCCTAAATTCAGATAACATGACCATAGATAAAAAGCCGCAGACTAAGACTATGGTGGTAAAAATTATTGATGATCCGACGGTCTCAAAACTATAGGCGACGGCTTGTTGTGCATTGAGGCCTTGTTTACGCCTAGCGCTAAGGTATTTAGTTAGAAAGTGCACCGTATCGTCAACAATAATGCCAATGGACATGCCTGATACCATTGCCAAGCCAAAACCTACCTGACCAACCAACATTCCCCATAAGCCAAATGCCATAAGAATAGGAAGTAGGTTCGGTAAAACGCTTAACATGCCAATTTTGAATGAACGAAGAATAAAAATAAGCAGGCCAGAGATTATCAATAGCCCATAAATGGCCCCCATGGTTAAGCCTTTTGTATCTTGAGACATAAGGCGGGCAAACATAATTTGTGCGCCAGCACTTATATAACGTGTATCAGCTAAGTGGGTGTCTAGCCATAGATTAATTTGAGATTCCATAGCGAGTACTTCTTCTACTGACATCGATTTAAAAGCGGCCAGTACTTTGGTGGCTGATTTATCGATATTGATTTGATCATTGAGATCTAGTCCATAAGGCAATGACATTTCATACAGTAATAGGTATTGCGCAGCTGCTTCTCTGTTATCGGGCAGGCGATAGTAGCTGGGGTCATCACCATGCATACTTTTATTTAGGCGTTTAAACGTATCGGTAACCGATTTCACATATGCAGCTTGCGGTAAGCTACGTAGATACTGAGTAAATTCTTCTACTTTTTGCAAATATGCGGGGTCAGAAATTGAGCTCTGTTCACTGCTATAAAGAGAGTAAGTAAAGTTATAAGCGCTACCGAATTGTTGCTCACTAAAGTCGTTAGCTTGCCGCCAAGGTAGGGTTTCGGCAAAGTAAGTTGGAATGCTATCGTCAAAGGTGTTTTTAGGGATGTTAAACCCAAATATTAAGGCAATGAGCAAGCTACTAGCAACAATGCCGAAGCGACGCTTATGCATCCATGCGGCCAGTGCTTCGTAGTACGCTTTATTTGAAGGGCTGGTTCTTTTAGCCTTAATAGGTAAAAGCGCTAGTAAAGCGGGCAAAAATGTTAGGGATAATATGCAGGCAGTCATAATGCCGAAGGCGGCTTCGTTGCCAAGCGCCGCTATCGAGTCGGAGCCACTTAAGTTAAAGGTTAAAAAACCAATAGCGGTTGTGACGCTAGTAATAATAATTGCCTTGCTGTTAATGCGCAGTGAATTGAGTAAAGCTAATTTTTTATCCTCACCTGCATTAAGGCGCTTAATAAACACGGTAATAAAATGAATGCAATCTGCAATGGCGATAATTAACACGACCATGGGGACGGTAGAGGTAAACGGAGTGAGTTTCCAGCCCATCATCCCAGATAATGATAATGCGGCAATAACACTAAATAATAAAACCGAGACTGAGGCAATTACAGGTATAAATGCTCGCAGTAAAACGGATAACAACACAATAGATATCAATAATACGAGCATTAAAAATAAGCCTGTCTCTTTTATTGATAGGTTCATTACTGTGGCATCAAGTGCAGTTAAGCCACCAACATAGACGCGTGTTTGAGGGTAGGCCTCTCTAAAATTAGCCGCTAATTCGTCTACATAAGCATAGGAAACTAATTTCTCATCCCCGGCGATCATGGGGAAATGAAAAACGACGTTAACAGCTAGCACATTGCCCTCAGTATTAACGACTCGATTTAAAGCAATAGGATCATTGAGTGCAATATGTTTAATGTTAGCTAGGGTTGATTGATTAAGTGTTTCAGGCGTTGGGATTAAGTCTCCAACCGCTAAATTGTCGCCGGTGGCGGTGGTGTGTTGAAAGTTAGTTATTGAGTCGACACGAATGGAATACGGTGTTTTCCAGAGTTCATCGGTAATGTTTTTAACACCAGTAAGAATTGACGGGGTAAAAGCATCGCCTTCTACGGATTCTATATAGACCAGTAAGTTATCATCGGCAATATATTCCGTTTGTAAAAAATTATAGTCTTTTAACCCGGGCCAACTTTCGCCAAGCAAGTCTTTAAAAGAAATTGATGGTGCAACGAATTGCATAAAGTAGCCAATAAATGTCATAAACATCAAGGTGGATACTATGACCTTCCATGGGTTATAGATAACCCAACCAATATCCAATTTTTTGGTCGAATGCATAACACGTTTCCTTTAAGCTATTTAATATATAGAGGGTTGGCTATATGTTTGCTTTTGCCAAGGGCGCTGTCAATAAAAAAAGAGGGCGGGCTATATGTTTTTACATTTGCAGTGTCTGTATTGTTGAATGAGATGCAGTAATCGTTATTCTAAAGCAGCGTCCTTTTATCTATAGAGCAACACCTTAGAGCTTGATATTAACTATTAGAATTAGGAAGTTGGATCATGAAGTCTTCATTCCGTTCCCAAGCACCACATATTTCATGTCTTGACTGTTCTTTAAGAGATGTCTGCCTCCCATTACGTTAGAAGCTGGCGATATTGAAAAGCTGGACAATATTATTGCGCGTGGTATGTCCTTGCAAAAGGGTGGTCATATATACCGTCAGCACGATTTATTTTCATCTATTTTTGCTGTTCGTTCGGGTAGTGTTAAGTCCTATTCTATTGATGAAGATGGTGATGAATTAGTCACTGGCTTTTATTTTCCAGGTGAGGTGTTGGGGATGGATGGCATTGGCCAAAATCAGCATGCCAGTTCAGCGGTTGCTATGGAAACTTCGTCAGTGTGTCAAATTCCTTTCAATTATTTAGGTGAGTTAAGCCAGTCTATTCCATCATTGCAGCAGAATTGTTTTCAAATAATGAGTCAAGAAATTGTTGAGGATAGACGTTTGATGGCCTTGTTAGGTAAGAGTCATGCCGATCAACGCGCAGCTACGTTTCTTTTAACCCTCTCTACGCGCAAGTCGCGAAATCGTTTGTCGGGGACTGTATTTAGGTTGCCTAGGTCGAGGGGCGATATGGGAAATTATTTGGGCTTAACGGTAGAGACTATTAGTCGTTTGCAAAAGCAGCATGTTCTATTGGTAAATAATAAGGAAATTACTATTTTAGATATTGATGGATTACGTGTTGCTGCTGGAGCGAAGGTGTCGGTGACATAAACTTTTCTTTACTGGCGTGTGCTTGTTTGGATCAACGTTAGGGGTTTTAACTTTCGTTATTGTGTTATTGGTTTTAATGTGATGAGGGAGTTTATTATGCATACTGAAGATAAGACTGTTGTGAAGAATATTGTTAAAACGCTGGCGATGATTATTTTTGTGGCGTTTTTTTTGATTTATATATCGATGGGGTTGAGTTGATTTTTTTTTAAGGTTTTAGGGTTGCCCCGACGACCTTGATCTTAAAATGCAGAAAAATAGCAGTCCCCCAAGCTAATAGCTGTTTATGAATCACTCAAGCAGCCGCCTATCTGGCTTTATTAAAACAACATCTCGCTAGACATCCACCCTTAATCCTTGTTTAATCGTGTTCGCTTAAACTGGCTAAATCCTAGCCGGTACTGAGATTTTCAGATAGCGCATAATTTAAAGCGCCTATCCTAAAAAAATGGTCGTATTTTACTCACTCGTTAAAAAGGTTTTGCTGTGTTTATTGAATTACTTGCTGAATATGGATTGTTTTTCGCCAAAATTGCTACATTTCTTATTGCCCTTGTTCTATTGATTTCAGTCATTGTTAACGCGGGTCAGCGCGGCGGTGAAGGTGAGGGGCGCTTGGAAGTGAAAAAGCTCAATGACCGTTACAAGCAAATGGAAGAAATAATGCAGCATGCAGTGCTTGATGAACATGTCATTAAGCAGCGCGATAAAGAAGAAAAACAAAGCCAAAAGAAAAAAGATAAAGCCGCTAAGAAAGAAGCTAAAAAGCTGGCTAAAAAATCAACCGACTCCGATGCCGACGATGCCGTGACTGACCCCGTTAAAGGTAACGTCTATGTATTGGATTTTGATGGTGATATGAAAGCCTCAGAAGTTGAAAATTTCCGTGAAGAAATAACTACAGTATTAACTCTAGCTAAACCTGAAGATGAAGTGATAGTGCGTCTCGAAAGCCCAGGAGGCATGGTTCATTCTTATGGCTTAGCGTCTTCGCAGCTGGCAAGAATACGTTCGGCAAATATTCCATTGACTATTTGTGTTGATAAAGTTGCCGCCAGTGGCGGTTACATGATGGCCTGTATTGCCGATAAAATATTGGCTGCACCTTTTGCTGTTATTGGCTCTATAGGCGTGGTTGCCAGCTTGCCTAACTTTAATAAAGTATTGAAGAAGTTAGATGTTGATTATGATGTTCTAACAGCTGGTGAGTATAAGCGTACATTAACGATGCTTGGCGAAAACACAGAAGCAGGGCGTCAGAAGTTTATTGATGACCTTGAAGAGACGCATGAATTATTTAAAGGCTTTGTAGGTGAATTTAGACCTAAGTTAGATATTCCGTTAGTGGCTACTGGTGAAACTTGGTACGGTAAAGTGGCGCTAGAGAAGCTTTTGGTTGATGGTATTAGCACCAGCGATGAATATATTTCTCAACGTGTTAAAGAAACTTCTGTGTTTGAAGTGAAGTATGTGCAGAAAAAATCATGGCAAGAAAAGTTGGGCGTTTCGGCTCAAGCGGCTGTTGAGAAAAGCCTTGATAAAGTGATTTCTAAAAGCTTACATAGTTGGACGACGCGCCACTAGGTGCGTCGTTAGCCGTTTCAAATAGCTGTTTAAGTGCTGTTTAAATAGCTAATTAAATAGATCATGAGATTTTTAGCTGATATGACTGATATGGTGGTAGCTTTCAAATGACTAGCAGTCGCCAAGTTATTTTATATTCCCGTCCGGATTGCCATCTGTGTGATCAGGCGCAGGCTCTAGTTGAGCAAGTCATTGCTGACAGTGATTGGCAGCTCGAAAAAGTAGATATTGATTCCGACCCGCAGCTCACTGAGCTTTATCGTTTTACTATTCCTGTTTTGGCCCGTATTAATAGCGTTAGTGCTGAAGTCACTTCGCTTAATTGGCCATTTCCTCCTAGCCGCATTAAAGACTTATTAGCTGACTAAGTTAAAAAAGTTTTTTGTGTTCTCTGTCGTTTGCTCAATTAACGCTTCTGTTTCAACGCCTAGGCACTCGGCTAAAGTGGCGGCAGTGAAGGGCAGCGTCCATGGCTCATTACGATTCTTTTTACTGAGTTGGTTTTTAAGTCCCGCTTGCTGCGGCGTTAAATAGGGTGCATCGGTTTCAATCATTAAGCGATCTAGCGGTGCGTATTTAATAATGTCACGTAAATTGGCGCCACGTTTTTTGTCGCTTATCCAGCCGGTTATACCTATGTATAAACCTAAATCAAGATACGCTTTAAGTGCGGTTTCGCTACCGGTAAAGCAGTGCACAACGGCTTGGATAGGGTCTTTTTTATTGGCGGCCATAATGGCGTAGAAGTCTTCAAAGGCATCACGTTCGTGTAAAAACAAAGGTTTTTGATGGCTGTTAGCTAAGGCGATCTGTGCTTCAAAGGCTTGTCGTTGATTATCTGGTGTTGAAAAATTTCGATTAAAATCTAAGCCCGTTTCGCCCACGGCGACAATGCTAGGCTTGTTTAGTATTACGGTGAGTTGCGCCTCAATGTCATCGTTATAGCTATCGGCATCATGCGGATGCACACCGGCGGTGGCGTATAGAAAATTGGGATGTTGTTCAGCTAACGCTAAGGCGGCTTTGCTGCTTTCAACGCTGGTGCCGGTTACGATAATGCCTTTAAGTTTAGCGTCTTTTGCTCGCTGAAGTACTTCGGGTAAATCATCAGTAAACGTTGGGTTGCTAAGGTTTGCGCCTATATCAATCAATGGTTATTTGCCTTTATGAGTGGTTATTTGTTCTTGTTAGCGGCTGGCTGAATATTATTTGGATAAATTATTTGCTCGTCATGCTGAATAAACGGCGTTCGTTTTTTATCTTTTCTATTATCGGTTTCAATATCAGTATCTATTTTATTAGTAATAGCATCATCATAAAGTAAGCTATGAATTAAGCTAAAACTAAAAACATTTTGCACGTATTGGCGTGTTTCTGAAAAGGGGATGGTTTCTATCCAGGCATCTATAGGCAGTGGTTGTTCCATATTTTTTAGCCATGTATTTGCGCGGCGAGGGCCGGCATTATAAGCGGCGGATGTTAGTGCTCGATGTTGATAGCGCTTATTTAATTGCTTTAAGTAACTACTGCCTAAACCAATGTTGTAATCGGCATTAAAAAGTTTGTGGCGTTGATATTTGACGTTGGTCTTGCGCGCTACTTCTCTGGCTGTCGACGGTAAAATTTGCATTAAGCCCATAGCGCCAGCACCTGATTGCGCATCACTTGCGAAGGCGCTTTCTTGGCGAGCAATAGCGTAAGGCCAGTTGGCTGGCCAATGGTTAGAGTGCTTAGCCTTCGAGGCTTGATGCTCAAACTGCTCGCTATAAAGGTTGGGAAAACGTAATTGATAATGCTGCCATGCTTTAGCTTGTGCTGCCGTGTTAATGGCTTGATGGTGCCAGCCTAGGGCTTGCGCATAATAGGCTGAATCAACTCTCATTTCAGTAGTAAAATTTTGGCTGCCACGTCGCCATTCACTGCGCGCTAGGCCGTATTCTTGCTGCGCAAAATGTTCGCTAGCCCTTTGCATATAAGGATTATTACGCATGAGCTCAAGATGCTCGGGTTTAGGCGTATGCGCTATGGGCTCAAAGCCGTAGGGTAGGCCTAGGTTCTCGGCTGTGGTAAAGCCGTAAAAGCTAGCCTTGTTTGCCACGGCTTTATAGTGCTCTTGCTCTTCTAGTAAGGTTAGGCGGCCAGAGAGAGATTTTGCTCGATAATACCAATAGCGCCAGCGCTCATGTTCTTTTAGCTCTGTAGGCAGCTGCTGAACGGTTTCAATAACGCCTTGCCAATTCGCTTGTGCAATATGGGCTCGTAGCAACCATTGCAGTGAGCTGGCATCTTGCGGTGAACCTAGGTCTGCATAATCTTGCGGAATCGTAGAGTAACCTTTAATGGCTTGTGATTGAATTAAATACGCGACCACTTTATCGGCTAAGGCTTGATCCTGTTTTTCTTTTTCCTCTTGTTTGATCGCTAATACAAAGGTTCGCGCTTTTTCTGGATGGCTGCGGGCGAGTTTTTTTAATAGCTGATATTTGCTTTCAAATAAGTCTACGGTTTGTCCTGGAATAAGGCTAACGGCTTGCCATTGGCTGGGGATTTTCTGGGGATGTCGATACAGTTTAATCAGCCGATTAGCATCATCGAGTTGCTGTCCATCGAGTAGGCGCGTTAGGTACTTAGACAATTGATGCTGGCGCGCATTAAAAGCCAGAATAAATCGCTGCCAGGCGAGGTCGCTATCAATGCTGTCTGTTTTAATTAATAAATGAAAAATAGCATCACAACTTTCGGGTCGTGATTTTGAATGCATCCATAATGTTTTGGCTTCTTCTAAGCCTTTTACTTGCTCGCCAATTTGATAAAGCGCCCAAGCGTGCTGGCATTGCATAGCGCTAGTGGCGAGCGCTATGTCATAGTGCTCTACAAAACTGGGCCATTGTTTACGTTTGGCTAAATGCTGCAACCAAGCGCGCTTAAGTTTATTGCTGAGCAGTGAGTTGTTATGTGTGTTGGTGAAGCTATCTAAGCTTTTACTATTAAATTTGCTGATATGTTGTCGGTGATACAAATAATCTAAATGACCAGCTAAAGGATAGTCGTTTAGGGTGAGGCGTATTTTTTTATAGGCGTTTATTGAATGCGGCTTTTTGATTAGCGCTTTTGCTTTATTGTATTGCTCTCGTTGTTCTTGTGTCTGCTCGCTGACTGTATTTATATTTATGCTGGCACTGCTTTCTGCATGGCTAGAAATGGTGAGCAGGGTGGTTACTAGCAATAGGGTTGAGCTGGGTAGGTGTTGATAGGCGTGGGTTATTAAGCCTACCGTTTGATAAAAGCGTTGACTAACCAGTGAGAGGGAAGTGCACGATATTGAAGTTTTCAATGAATGACTGCCTAGCATAAAACGTTGAATTACCATATAAGTGTTGCCGATTAATCCTTATTTGTTTGAATTTGGCTCGATGTTAAGGGGCAATTTTAAATAGCCATTAATGCGTAATTAAAACCCATATTAGCATCGATTCTTTTCGTAATCTGTAAATCTCCTCTCTGCTTCTCATTATTTTCTCATTAT
>CAXAHI010000043.1:0-18477 GCA_963968645.1 uncultured Gammaproteobacteria bacterium
CCGTCGGCATCAGCGATAACGCTAACAGGGCTAACAATTGCAGCAGTACCGCAAGCAAATATCTCACTCACCGCGCCCGACTGAATACCGGTTAATACTTCTTGAATCGGAATGTCACGTTCAACAACAGTAATACCTTTGTGTCGAGCTAATGAAATAATCGAATCTCGCGTGATGCCTGCCAAAAACGATCCATTCAGCTTAGGTGTATGTAGCTCACCGTTTTGCAGAATAAAGAAATTCATTCCAGACAATTCTTCGATGTACTTCATTTCGATGGGGTCTAGCCATAACGATTGATCATAGCCGCGACGTTGAACATTTTGTGCCGATTGAAGTGATGCGGCATAGTTGCCGCCAGTTTTTGCTGCTCCGGTGCCGCCACGCGCTGCGCGACAGGCTTCACGCTCTATCTGGATTTTCATATGGCCAGCATGATAAATAGCTGATGGGCTAGCGATAACCATAAAAGTAAAGGTGTCAGATACACCCATGCCCAAATTTGAGCGTGTGCCAATTAAAAATGGTCTTAAATACAATGACTTGCCAGACCCGTTAGGAATGAATGGCTCACTATATGCTGTCATTAGGCCAATGCCATCCATATAGATATCTTCAGGAATCTCAATCATACACATGCGTGCAGATGACATATTCATGCGCTTGAGATTTTCTAATGGGCGGAAGAAGTTTGCGCGGCCATCACCCACTTTATAGGCTTTAAGTCCTTCAAATACTTCTTGAGCATAATGCAGTACTTTCGCCGCAGGATCGATTTCAATATTGCCATAAGGCGTTAACTCTGCAGGCTGCCAAACGCCATCAGCATAGTCTGCTCGATACATAATAGGGACTTTGACTTCACCGAAACCCAACTCGTCGGGTAATGAAAACTCTGCCAATGTTGGCAGTACATCTGAACTTATGTGGTAATTCGCCATTAACTCGATCCTAAAATTTTTACCCGCAAGCGTGAGTCTTGTCGGTTTTATTGAGCGCGCTGGAATGGCGTATCTTATAGAGAGAATACTGCCTTACAGAGATTGTTGTTAGCCCCGCGACCATGTTGATCGAAGACTAGTCAGTGCTAGATTATATTGGAGATTATGAGTGTTGCCCATCCCTAGAAGCATTAACCTATGAGAGATATTACCGACAGCCACTCATGTCAAAGACAGGGAAGATTAGCTATTAATAGAGCGATGGCTCACCTTCAGGTCTTGTTTTAAACCGACGATGCACCCACATATACTGCTCGGGTTGCATACGAATCGCTTTTTCAAGCATGGTATTAATTATAACGGCGTCTTTATGATCATCACCGGTTGGAAAAGCCGTATCAACAGGACTTATTATAATGCGATATCGATGCGTGATGGGATCACGATAATGCGCAATACCGATTGGTTTAGCCCGACCCATTTTTGCCAGTCGAGAAGTACTGACTAAGGTGGCTGCTTGAATGCCGAAAAAAGGAGCAAATACGGCTTGGTCACGCCCAAAGTCTTGATCGGGTGAATACCAGATAGTTTTTCCTTCGCGTAACTTGCGGACAATGTTTCGCATATCTGAGCGCTCTATAACATGCTCAAAAAAACGTTCACGGCCTTTGGTGATTATATATTCGAAGACAGGGTTATTGTTTTTGCGATAAATGACACTTATTGGAGAACTATGATTGGTCATGAGCCCACAGAGGTCTAGGTGGACAAAGTGAGCTCCCACTAATAATACGCCATTGCCATCGGCTTTCGCAGCGTCAATATGTTCAAGGCCCTCAATGTCATAGCGGTTTTTGATGTCGTCGATGTTCGCCCACCAAGCCCAGGCTATTTCAAAAAAACCTATACCGTTAGCGGCAAAAATATCATGTACCATTTTTTCTTGCTGGGCAGTATTCAGTTCAGGAAAACAGAGTCGAACATTGGTTTGGACAGTATGGCGACGCTTTTTAACCAGATGAAAAACGAGAAAGCCTAGGCAGCGACCGGCAATGAGCTTGGCTTTAAAGGGGAGTGCAGCCACAATACGTAGCAGCAGGATCGCAAGCCAGCTAAGTGCGTATTTGGGGTGGTAGAGTGATTTAGGCATTGATTGAGTTGTCGACATGAGCCTATTATGAGCGAAAATGATATTTTAAGCTGTGAAATTTGTTGTGTTAGAATTCGGTTTAATACGCAGTCTTGGTTAAATTTATTTCAAATCTATTTTAAGTATTTAGTGAGTAACTTATTTTGAGTCAGAAAACAGTCGTGAACGAGAAGAAAGTCGTGAACCAAAGCTTACATGCACAGCTAGAAGCCCATATAGCGGTCTTTAATGCATCCGCTCCCTTGCTTGAACAGGTAGTTGAGGCAGCCGAACAACTCGTTGCTGTCCTTAATGGTGGCAATAAAATTTTACTGGCCGGTAATGGTGGTAGTGCTGCCGATGCGCAGCATATTGCAGCGGAATTAACCGGTCGCTATTTACGTACTCGTAAGGGCTTACCTGCCATTGCTTTAACGACAGACACTTCTGCAATAACTGCTATTGGTAATGACTTTGGTTTTGATCAAATTTTTGCTCGCCAAGTTGAAGCGTTAGCTGTATCGGGTGATGCTTTAATTGTCTACTCTACGAGTGGTAACAGCGCCAATATTCTTGAAGCTGTGAAATTGGCTAAAATAGCGGGTTGTAAAACGATTGCTCTAACCGGCCAAAAGGGCGGGCAGCTTAAAGATGAAGCTGATATTTGTTTTTGTGTGCCGTCTGGCGAAACGCCTAGAATTCAAGAAGTGCATGCATTTTTAGGTCATGCTATTTGCGATCTTATCGATCAGCAATTTACAGCGTAAATCATTAATGCTTTCAGTTGACGACAATCCTCAAAAGCTGATTATTCTTGATCGCGATGGTGTGATCAATGAAGACTCGGCTGATTATATTAAATCGGTTGATGAGTGGCTGCCAATTGATGGAAGTATCAACGCTATTGTAAGGTTGAAGCGTGCTGGCTTTAAAGTGGCGATTGCTACTAATCAAAGTGGTATTGGTCGAGGCTATTATTCTGAAAGTACTTTATCTGCCATGCATAATAAATTGGCGGATTTACTAGCGGCGTTTGATGTTGCTGTTGATTATATTGCTTACTGTCCGCATTTGCCCAGTGCGCATTGCGCTTGCCGAAAACCAAAGCCTGGATTACTCAGTAAAATTTCTGAAGCGCTATCTGTTGATGTTCATGATGCCATTATGGTCGGCGATAGTTTACGTGATTTACAGGCAGGTATGGCGTCGGGCTGCCAACCTGTATTAGTGCTAACGGGAAAAGGACAGGCAACGCTAGAACAGTTAGAAAGTAGCGATATAAAATATGCTATTACACCTAGCAATATAGATGTTTTTGATGATTTGAGTGAATTTGTTAATCACTATTTGAAAATAAAAAACGGTAAAATAAAAAAAGATAAATAAAATTAATTATTTATCTGTACTGTTAATACGTTTAATAGTTGATGATGTTGAATAGCCGTTAACAAAATCAGCAATAATAACTTGTCCGCCCGCTTTAGTGACTGCTTGATAACCTGCAACTTCTTCTGCTTTATAATCGCCACCTTTTACCAATATATTCGGTAAAACTGCTTCAATTAATTGTTCGGGTGTTGATTCATTAAAATCGACAACCCAATCAACGCAGGCGAGTGCTGCTAACATTGTCATTCTGTCTTGCAAATTATTAATTGGACGGCTATCGCCTTTTAAATCTTTTACCGATGCATCTGAGTTAACAGCAACAATTAATCGATCGCCTAATGATGCAGCATTTTGTAAGTAGGCAATATGCCCCGGATGTAAAATATCAAAGCAACCATTCGTCATCACGATTGTTTCGCCAGTGCTGCGGCGTTGCTTCACTAAATCTAACAATGCTGCTTGCTGGTAAATGCCAGCGGTAATATGATTTTGTTGGTTAAGTGCTTCTTGTAATTCTGGTGCTGCTACGGTGGCTGTGCCAAGTTTGCCAACCACAATGCCGGCAGCAATATTGGCTAAGGCCACGGCTTCAATAAGGCTATTGCCAGTGGCTAATGCTGCCGCAATAGTTGCAATGACAGTATCTCCAGCACCGGTTACATCATAGACTTCTTTCGCGCGTGTCGGAATATGGGTGATGGTGCCATCACGTTGATAGAGCGACATGCCTTTTTCGCTACGAGTAATTAGTAGGGCTTCGACATTAAGAGCGTTAATTAATTTGAGGGCATGTTCTTCGATAGCTGCATCGGTTGCGCACTTTCCAACAACCGCTTCAAATTCACTTAGGTTAGGCGTTAATAATGTTGCGCCTTGATAGCGATCAAAGTTAGTGCCTTTAGGATCGATTAATATAGGTTTGTTGGCTTCTCTGGCTGCAATAATAAGCTGCTCAATGTTCGCAAGCGCGCCTTTATTGTAATCAGAAATAACTACCGCATCGCTATTAGCAATATTTTGTTTAAAGCGCTGAAGTAATTCTTCTGTATTGGGAGTTGCAACAAAGTCTTCAAAGTCGAGACGAATAAGTTGCTGTTGCCGACTGAGGATGCGTAACTTGGTAGTGGTTTTTATCTGAGCATTTTTAACGAGTGCGTTATCAATGCCATCATTAACTAATAAGTTAGCAATTGTTTCGCCAGCCTCGTCATTGCCAATAACGCCACATAAAGCAGTTTTACAGCCAAGCGTGCTAAGATTTTTGGCAACATTCGCAGCGCCGCCTAAACGATCTTCTAACTCTTCAATTTTTACGACAGGTACTGGCGCTTCAGGCGATATGCGTTCTGTGCCGCCTTTCCAGTAGCGATCTAACATAATGTCGCCAGCCACTAGTAGCCGAGTTTGGGTAAAGTCAGGTAGTTTATTAATATGCATTGTCGGCTGTTTATTCTCTCGTTTTAAGTAGGCGTGTAGAGGTTTTGATTCTGACTTAATTCAATATGGATTTATAAACAGCAAGGTTACCATCGACCATGGAGTCTATCGAGAATTGATTTTTGGCAATTTGTATACCTGCTTTGCCCATTTCGGCACGCATAGATGGATTGTTAATAAGTGTTTCTAGCGCCTGCTGTAATTCTGGCTGATGATTAGCGGTAAACAATAAGCCGTTCTTACCTTCTTGGACAATTTCTGGGATGCCGCCTGCGCGACCGGCAACAATAGGTATGCCGGCTGCTGAAGCCTTTAATAAGGCAACGCCAAGTCCTTCTTTTTCTGCAGGATGAGCAATAATATCAATACCCGATAAATTGTCATCGAGGTCAGGACAAAAGCCTGCCAATTGCACATGCTGATTTAAATTCAAGACACTTATTTGCTTTGCAATGGTATCGCGCTCTGGCCCTTGCCCAAAAATAAGCACGGATATCTTTGAATTTTTTTTCAGGATACTGGGCAATACCGCTAGTAGATGTTTATGGCCTTTACGTGGAATGAGCTGAGCGACGACGGCAATTAATAAATTATCATCAGCAATATTAAATAAATGCCCCAATGATGCCCTTGCTCTTTTTTTATCTTCTGGCGTGGCATTAAAGCGAGCTGTATCAACAGTACTATGCACGCAGCTAAGTTTTTGAGGTTCAACGCCTTGGTTGGCCAACACGTTACAGATGGCCTGCGATATACCAATAATATGTTGGTATAAAGGGTATTTAAAGCGAATGGCTAGAGGGTGCTCACGGTTATCGACTCGACGTGACAATAAGGCGGGAACCCCAACCGCTTTAGCGGCTAAGCCACCCAGTGTGTCAGCACCACGGCGGCTATGAATATGAACGAGATCGGCTTTATTGTTACTTAGAATCCGTTTTACTTCACGATAAAATCCAAAACTTAAGTCGCCAGAGTGGCGAGTGGTAATGACTTCGGCACTGCCGTTAGCGCTTACCATTTCACTAATGGCGCTGCCCTGAGGGGCAATTAATATATTGCGAATACCGCGTTTGGCTAGTCCTTCTATTATATAAACAACTTGTTGAGCGCCGCCATATAGATGCATACCTGTCTCAATATGCACAATGGTTATTACTGCTGAAGGCTGAGTCATTATTCAATGTCCTTCATGTGCAGTGGGCTATTGTCGTTAAGTAGTGGGTTTAGTTGCGCCATAATATCATCGGGTGAAATATCGGTAAGGCATTGAAAGCGGCCACCACATGTTGGGTTGCGTTTGCACGGTGAGCAATGCAAGGCATGATAAATCACCTTGCCATTGTGCGTGTCTGTATGCAAATAAGGTCGAGTAGAGCCAAATAGCGCAACGGTGGGAATGGCATGCATATGGCCCATATGCGTTAAGCCGGTGTCGACACCGATTAATGCTTTAGCTTGCTGGATAATAAGCGCGGCTTCTGTCAGCTTGGTTTCGCCAACTAGGTTAATAATTGCGCTGTTTTGGCAGAGCCGTCGAGCATATTCGACATCACCAGGCCCACCCAGCATCACGACCTTAAGTCCGGCGAGGGTTAATTTAGGAGTGAGTGCTAACCAACTTGCATCGGACCAATGTTTTTGAGGTCGGGTAGTAAAAGGACATATAACGACATAGGGGGTATTGATGGTCTGTGTAATTAATTCATTAGCCCGCTTACTGGCTTGCTCACTAGCCCCAACAGTCATTTTCCAAGGTAGGCTTTTGAGTCCTATTTGCTGGCATAGCCAGCGATATTCTGAACCGATTAGGTCGGTATTGCCGCTATCACGGTTAATGACGCGGTCCACTAGCCATTGGCTACCCTCTTTAGAGCCGAGCCCAATCTTATTTTTTGCTCCCGATAACCACGCTAGGATCCCACTTTTTAATAGGCCTTGCAGATCAATAGCCATATCGATGTTGCGCGATTTTAGCTGTTTACGGAACTGATAGATGCTTTTAAAGAGAGAAACAAACTGCCGTTTGCGCCATTGCGCTTGCCATTGGCTACGAGGCCAAATAATAACCTCATCGACAAAGGGGTGGTCTTGAACCAGCGCCGCACAATCTGGTTGGGTTAACCACAATATTGTTGCTTCTGGATAGCTCTTACTCAGTGCTTCGGCCACGGGTGAGGCCATAACGATGTCGCCAATGGCGCTAAGACGGACTATCAGAATTGTGTTCAAAGTAGGGCTCTGGCTATTGAGATTAGGTTAAAATTTAAATCATTAGTATCAATGCGCCTTATTAATAATAAGGCAATGCAAACTATTAATGGGGTAATGCAAAAATGAAAAATGTATTATGCATAGCCTATAAAGCTATTCGTTACTCGGTATACCTATAAAGTGATAACCAAACTTATTTTTCGATTATATCTGCTGTTTAAAGGGAAAGCATACCAGCATTGGCGTTATTATGGACGTGATTATAAAGTGATGCCTGCTGGTCAGCAAAAAGTCGTTGATTATCGTGGTTTACGGCTTAGCGTGAGCACGCCCGACTGTCTTTCTATCAATGAAAAGAAAGTGATCATACTGTGTTCTGGCCCATCGGTTAAATTGTTGGAGAGGCCAATCGATCAGTGGGGATTGCCCATTATTACAATGAATGGCTCGCATTCACTCTATCAAGGGCAAGATAGAGTCTTAGATTATTACGTAGTATCTGATATTGGTTTTATTCGTAGGCAGTGGCAGTCATTTAAGCGAGGACTGAGTGTTTCAAAAGTGGTGATGTTGGATCATCGCGCACTATCCGAAGTATTAAAAATTGATCCCAGAGTGCTAAATGATATAAAGATAGTGGTATTCAATCAGACAAAGCGACCCTATGGACGACCATTGAAGCCGGATATTGATAAACCTGCCGATAGATTTTATTGTGAGGAGCAGCATGTGTTTTCGCTTAATCCTGAGTTGGGATATGCTTCTTCTGGCACAGTGGCCTATTTGGCTCTGCAGTTAGTGGTGACAATGGGTTTTGAAGATATTCGATTTCTCGGTTTAGATCTTGATGGTGGTGACCGATTCTTTAGTGAATCGGTGGTTGATAAATCACAGCTACAAAATGATTATAATAGATTGATAGAGCCAGATTTTAAGTTAGCCGCCAAAATATGTAAGCGACTTAATATTACTTTACGCAATGGCTCGATTAACTCACGACTGCCTGATGATGTAATACAGCGCTATGATGGTGAGTTAATGTTTGACTTGGACTAACTATTATAAGTAAGCGCATGGTGTTTTGTTATTAAATTACCAGGCCAGTGCTCCGTGAATAAATACGAGTGTCATTTTTGGCTAGGCCTCTACTTTTGTTATCATTAATTATGTTAAAACGCTATTCGGATGATTTTTTTATGACTCATATCACTCGCCCAGTATTGAGTAATATCGATGCAGGTTAAACGATTAACCGTTCTTATTTCTTTTTCTGGCCAAGGCGGCGTAGAGCGCATGGTGATGAATCTTGTGCGTCAGTTTGCAGCGTCCCCTCATATCAGTGTTGATTTATTATTGATACGCGCACAGGGTCCGTACTTCACTAACATTCCTGCCAATGTAAATATTATTCAACTCAATGCTAAACACACCTTAACTAGTATTCCTGAGCTAGCGCGTTATTTGAAAAAAAACAAACCCGAAGCAATGTTGGTAGCAAAAGATCGCGCGGGTAGAGCGGCATTAATCGCTAAAATGTTATCAGCTGTGAATACGCGAATAGTTATTCGTCTAGGGACCAATCTCTCTACTGCATTAGCGCACCGATCGGCATTCAATCGATGGTTAAGAACCGCACCCATGCGATATCTGTATCCATTGGCTCATAAAGTGATTGCTGTTTCAGAGGGGGTTCGTCAAGATACTTTAGCATTAACAGGTCTAATACCAGAAAAAGTTCAAGTGGTGCGCAACCCAGTTATCACCGATGCATTAGTTAATCTGGCGAGTCAAGATTGCCCGCATACTTGGTTAGAAGATAATGATATTCCTGTAGTGCTTGGAATGGGCCGTTTAAGTAAGCAAAAAGATTTCCCTACATTAATTCATGCTTTTGCACAGGCGCGAAAAACACGAACGATGCGTTTGATTATTTTAGGTGAAGGGAGTGATCGACCTTCACTCGAACGTCTTATACATGAGTTAGAATTAGAGGCAGATATTTTAATGCCTGGGTTTGACGCGAATCCTTATCGTTGGTTATCACGCGCTAATATTTTTGTTTTATCTTCGCTATGGGAGGGTTCACCTAACGCTTTAACTGAAGCGCTAGCGTTAGCAGTGCCGTCTATTTCCACACGCTGTCCTAGTGGGCCTAACGAAACTTTAGCTGAAGGCCGATACGGTTCATTAATAGAAATGGGAAATGTTGAGGAGATGGCTGAAGCGATAATACAGACATTAAAGTCGCCTCTGCCTGCTGATGACCTTAAGGAAGCCGTCGCTGAATATAAAGACAATATTAGTGCAAAGCATTATCTTAACTTGCTTGAAGTCTCTGATGATAACCCTCTTGATAGAAGCTTAGTCAATAATGAATCGATGGATTCTGGGAGCATCAACTAATGTGTGGCGTTGCTGGTATTGTGATGGCGAGTGGCCATCCTGATGAGACGCTACTGAGTAAAGCGGCTTCTGCAATTGCGCATCGTGGACCAGACGGTCATGCGCAGCTTATTAATAACGGTGTAGGGTTAGTGCATGCACGTTTAGCGATTATTGATTTAGAGGGTGGAGATCAACCCTTAAGTTTTTCGAATAATAATAACTCTTATCATTTAGTCGCCAATGGTGAAATTTATAATTACCTTGAGTTAGCCAAAGATTATCGTCAGCAAGGTAATAACTTTGTAAGTGACTCTGATTGCGAATTAATTTTGCATGCTTATGCCGACAAAGGCCTTGAAGGCATTAAATTACTTAATGGCATGTTTGCGTTTGCTTTACATGATGAGAGCCGTCAGCAAGTAATATTGGCGCGTGACCGATTAGGTATAAAACCACTGTATTATGCGCAGCTGAATGATGCTGTTATTTTTTCTTCGGAAATAAAAGGCCTGCTGGCACTCATGCCTAAGCAGCCCAGCGTAAGAAAAGAAGCGATCGCTGATTATTTACAGAATCAATTTAATAGTGGTCGAGAAACTATTTTCGAAAATATTTATAGGGTGCTGCCAGGTGAATGCATCTCAATTAATACCTCTACACTACATTTAACTTATCAGCAGTATTGGTCACCGTTCGATATCCTTCCTGTGCAGATAGATCAACTAAGCGCTATGCGTTCATTTGAAGGCTTATTTGAACAGGTAATGACTGAACATATGCGCTCGGATGTACCTTATGGGCTTTTTCTTTCGGGAGGTATTGATTCAAGCCTTATTCTTGCCGCATTAGATCGCTGGCAGGCCGACCCTATTAGAACCTATAGCATCGGTTATTCCGGTGTTGCCATGAAAGATGAGTTAGACCAAGCGGAATCGTTAGCTAAGCATTTCAATACCGAGCATGTTTCATTGCGAGTAACACGCGATGATTTATTTAATCGTATTGTGCATAGCGTATGGAGTACGGATGATTTAATGCGAGATATGGCATCGTTGCCCACCTCGCTATTAAGTGAGCGAGCGGCAAAAGATATAAAAGTCGTCTTTTCTGGTGAGGGGGGCGATGAAGCCTTTGCCGGTTACCGTCGTTACTCCGCGTCAGTGGAAAACTGGTTAAAAGGTGTTGTTCGAGGGACAGGAGGTTTTAGAACGAGAGGGCAGTGGCAAGATGGCTTGCCTGCTAAGGCTTTATGCGCTGAACTTAAAGTAATAGATACTCGTCGTCAATTTAAAGATATTTGGCAGCAAGCGCCTAAATCATGGAGTAATATGCAACGTCGCCAGGTTATTGACTTGCTAACTGCATTGCCCGATAACTTATTTGTTAAAGGTGATCGTACAATGATGAGCTTTGGGCTTGAAGGGAGGGTGCCTTTTTCAGATCATCGTATGGTTGAGTTTGGATTGGCGCTGCCTGACCAGTTAAAAATGAAAGGCACTACGGGTAAGCAGTTGCTAAGGCAGTGGGGTCAGTCGGTGTTACCCGCAGAGTTACTTGCAAGGCCAAAGAGTGGTTTTCATGTGCCCATTAATGAATGGTTAAGCGGGTCTTTTCTAAAACAGTTGGAACAAAAAATTCTAAGTAATCGCGCGGTAATGCGTTACTTTAATATTGAGGGTGTGAGGCAGTTATTTGCAGCACAGCGTAATGGTAAAAATGTGGCTCGACATATTTGGTGCATGATGCAGATAGGTATTTGGCATCAATTATTTGTTGAGAGCGTAGGCAGCAAGCCTAGCGCTGAAGAAAACCCGCTAGATTGGTTATAGGTTAATTATGTTATTGTCTCATCGTTATCAGTTTCTATTTGTTCATATTGCTAAAACAGGCGGCACCAGTGTTCGTGGCGGATTAAACTCGTTGCGCTGGCGTGACCCGCTGTATTATTTATCTTTTCCTGCGCATAAAATAAGTGGCATCACTGGACATAAACTCGGTTTAAAATTCCCGCGTCATGCGCATATTATTGCGGCCAAAGAAATGCTGCCAGAGAGCTATTTTAATGGCTTATATAAATTTGGATTTGTTCGGAATCCTTGGGATCTACAAGTCAGTTCATTTCATCATATTAAGCGTGAGAGGCCAGAAGCATTAAATGGCTATACTGACTTTAAGTCTTTTATGCAATTCAAGTTTGATCCAGACCGTCCGTATCAATACCATATTGAAACCTCACTATCATTACAGTCAGATTATTTGATAGATCTGCATGGGAATCTTTGTATCGATTTTATGGGGCGCTATGAAAATCTACAAAATGATTTTGATACTGTTTGTCAAAAAATAGGTATTAAAGCTAAACAGCTCCCTAAGTATCGAGTAGCAAATAATAGAAAGTCAGATTATCGAAGCTACTATGATTCAGAGACCTTAGATTTAGTCGGTAAGCATTTCAAGCGAGATATTGAACTTCTTGAATACAGTTATGAATAGTGTCTCGCCGATATGCTGTGCTGTTAATGTGTTTGTCACTCACAGATGGTTTTTATTTTGAGTAAGCATAAGCAGGTTTTTTACTTTCCTTTTAAGAGTCCGCAAAACAGTTACCTTGAATTAATGCAAGGTGCTTGGTCTGATTTAGGTTTTGAGATTGCTGATGTAAGAGATATTTGGCGATTAAAGTCGATGCGCAACCATTCAGGTAGTATTGTTGTGCTCAATTGGTTTGAAGAAAATGTGGCACGTAAATCTGAAAATAACTTACTAGCTTGGCCTCTCTTTGTTTTAAAATTTCGCATGTTAAAGCTTTTTGGCTTAAAGATAATCTGTGTAAGACATAATCGTAGGCCTGTTGATGAAGTTTCAAAGCAACATATAAAGGTATTTAATAAAGCGGTTAAATATTTAGAAGATCAATCTGATGCCGTGATTATGCACTCAGAAATAGAGGCACATAAGTTAGGCATCAATTATGTTCCACACCCCATGTATCCGCTCTTCGATGCAGAAAATAATATAGATGAAAATCAACAACACCATTTAGTATTTGGAAAAATAAAGCGATATAAACATGTAGATAAATTACTAACTATGTGGCCTCTAAATACACCGCTGCTTGTAGCGGGAGAGATTGAAGATGAAAGCTATGCAGGTGAGTTAAAAACGTTAAGTAATAGTCGGGTTCTCGATGTGCGATTTGATTCCCATCGGGTATCAGATGATAAATTGAATAGATATTTTGAAAATTCAAAAGCAGTTGTTATCCCCTATGTTGATAGCTGTTGTATTGTTTCTGGTGCATTGATTCATGCATTAAGTGCAGGTTTACCCATTGTCACGTTAAAATCTGATTTTTCATTATCGTTAAAGAATGCAGGTTTAAATATTTATTTTTTTGAAGATAAAGAAACATTATTAAAAACGTTAAATAGCATGAGTGACTTGCAGGCCGAAAAGCAAGATCCTGATATCTTGTCAGAATTACTAGGAGAGATAGCGGTTAAAAAAGAATTGCAAAGCATATTAAAGAAAATAAATATTCTTCAGGATGGCAATAAAACATGCTGAGTATTGTGGTGCCCGTTTATAATGTTGAGGAGTATGTCGCCGAATGCTTGGAGAGTTTGTTGCAGCTTGATGATGCTGAAATTATAGTCGTCAATGATGGAAGCTCTGATACAAGTCTTGAAGTTGTAGTCAGTATTCAGAAAGATAATAAAAATATTAAAGTGATAACGCAAAAAAATGCAGGGCTATCTGCTGCCAGAAATGTTGGTTTAATGGCTTGCACTGGCGATTATGTTTACTTTGTCGATTCTGATGATGTTGCTAATGCTTTAGGTGTGAGTGAAGCCTATGATTATGCGAAAAAGAAAAACTTGGATATTGCTCAATGTCATATCGAAGTGTTTAAAGACGGTGTATTTAATGACAGGAATTTATTTAGGAAGATTCGATATAGAAAGGATTCTGAAATATTAATTGGTGCAGAATATTTTAAAAAATATGTTAAGTCAGGTGAGTTTCCTATACCAGTATTTTCAAACATCTATAAACGTAGGTATCTTTTAGAGCATGATTTATTTTTTTTAAAAGATGTTATCCATGAAGATATAGAGTGGGTGCCAAGAGTTTTTTCGATGGCTGGTAATGTATCGTTCTTAAATAAAATCATTTGTTATTACCGTATTCGTGAAGGGTCAATTACCCATGAGCAAATGCGTTCTAAAGGTTCACTCTCGTCAGATTCTTTACTAGTTATACTGGAGCGTTATACTGATAAAGATTTCACAAGAGCATATTTCAATAATAATAAGTCGCTAAAAAATTTATGGATAGTAAAAATATATTTAGATACATTAAAAGAAGTGAAGCGGCAGCGAGTGAATGGGTTCAATAATGTAGATAAGATCGACTTATTAAAGTCTCTTGCGTTGAAAGGATTAGGTTTAAGGTATTACATGCCTGAGCTAATAAGGAAACGTCGTAAGTTTTTATAGAGTCAGAAAAAACGAACGTATTATAAGCGCGCATGATATTGATTAAAACGGCGCAGAAAAATCTATTTATTCCACTCGTTATGCCAAGTGTTAAAGTAGTTTGAGTTTTTTCCATAGCTGTTATCGCGAATAATGGTGGGTATCTGGAGTAGTTGTCCAAGAATCAATCCATGCAGTCGATTACTGTCAATAAGACTAAATTTTTGAAAATGTTGAATCGCGCTTTGGATAAGTTCATCACGTAATTTCTGATGGGTAGAATGTCCATACTTATGAAAAATCCAAAAATTTGATTTTTTTAATGCACGACGACACGTCCTCAATTGCCGATCGTTTTTATGGGTGATAATGTCATCCCAGTCAAAGCCATCTTTAAAAGATGGGTCTTCTGAATTAAGTAGAGGAATCTCTTTATCTCTGCGACGAAAAAATAATGTGCTATTTGAGTCTTGTTTCTCCGTTGGCATAGTAGCCGTTAGCCCAAGAGCCATATCGGGCAATAAACAGATTTTATCGCTTGATATTTCTTTGCTTAGATAATCAAAAGACACTTGATCGCGTGCGCAAATTAAAATGTCACGGTGCTGATTGATGATGTTGGCATCAATAATAAAGTTACTACTCTCTTGATAATTAACACTTTGCGGTAAAATAATGATTGGATTTTCAGGGTATTGCTGAATAATTTCACATCTAAATTTTTGATGGACTGGATAGAGGTCGCCAAAATTACCGCCGCCTTGAAGTAATAAGGTTGTATTAACAGGGAGCGGATATTTATTTAGGCGTCGAGACTCTAGTGCGGAATAGCGGCCTATGCAGTGAGCATGGCTTTCTTTGATGAACTGTGTAGTTCCTGCATCAATCAATAAATCACCGATATTGAAATAACACGGTATATCAAGATGAGCGATATTACGATTATTTATCAATGGGTACAGTTTTTCTTTAATAAGATTATATCGGTTAGCCAGTATTATTTTTTCAGGCAAGAAAAAGGTATGTGGATTGACCATTTTTATGGATTCTTTTTTGTAGTTGTAGTTAAAGCTTGAATGGATAGCTTTGTTTTTTTGAAATTATAATCATAAGATGTTAATTCAAAGATTAAACTAAAGATACACTAATTAATGATTGAGATCTAACTTGAGGTATGAGAATGATATTTTTTTATAAGTCATGATTGTGGGCTAAATTCGATAAGCTAAAAAAATGGTTCATGAATCGAGGGATGCATTAGGGAAAAATAGTGTCAATAGTGTCAATAGGGTCATTTACACTTATTAAATTCGAAAGAAACCTGTCTGTCGAGGCTAATGCTTTGCCATTGTTAAAAAGCGAAGTTTTACTTCTAAAGAAAATCAATAAATTGAAGTCATACGGAGCCGTTTTTAGCTAGGCTAGATACGGATAAGTGAGAAAATCAATTAAAATCGTTTACTTTAAAATTGCACGATAACGGTTTATAATTTTATATTACCTTCACTTATATGATTGCCAATAATTTTTTTTGTTAATTAATCAGTTATTATAGAAATATCTGCATATATATCTTCATGGGATGATTGCTGAAGTGCTTATAAATATTATTTTTGGATCTTTCTATTTCGATTTATCAGTATTCTTAATATAGTTAGGGTCGATCTGTTTTTAATTTCTTCTATGTTAACGCAGGAATCTATCCACAGTAGAAAGTAGGGCGAAGTTTATAGCGAGTTAGCTTGGTATGTATTTGTATTTAATAATACTTGAATATTAATTAATAACTGTAAATACATACTGACAATATGAAAATAATTTAGACATTAGTCACGGGAAGATTATGAACTAAAAAGGATTATTAGGCGGTAAGCTACCGCTAGTTTCTGTCTTCATGACAACCTATAACGGTGAGCGATTTTTAGCCGAGCAGCTAGAGTCACTTTTCGCGCAAAGTTATTCCAATCTCGACATAATTATCTGTGATGATTGTTCAACAAATTCGACCGTTTCAATCTTAAGATCTTATGACGAAAAAAAAGTTAATAAAGGCCTTTTATAATCAAGAAAACTTGGGTTATATGAAAAATTTTCAAAGAGCAATCAGTTATTGCAGTGGTGATTATCTCGTTTTTTGCGATCAGGATGATATATGGCTGCCAGATAAAATAGCCATTCAATTAGATCATTTAAGAGCTAGTAATGCCTTGGCTTTTTTAGCGATGCCTTTTTGGTGGACGCACATGGGAAGGATTTAAACATAGGTTTATTGTCGCCTTTGATCAAAAGGTCACTTTTAGATGTAATTGATAGCCGTGCATTTTATTTGACTAACTGCGTGACTGGATGCACCTTAATGATACGTCGCCAGCTGCTCGAAACAGCTCTGCCTTTCCCTGAATCTTTACCGCACGATTGGTGGCTTGGGTATCATGCAGCCTATTCGGGTCGATTAAGCTTTATGGGTGAAAAGCTGATCCATTATCGACAACATGGTGGTAACGTCTTCGGTGTTGGATCTAAAATTCGAAATAAGCGGCTATCTTTTTACATTAGATTCAAAATAGAAGCTTTGAGTTTAGCTAAACGTTTAAAATGTATTGTGCAAGATGCTTTTCTCGCTCAGTATCGCTTAAAAGCCATGTATAATTTCGAGATTACCCAAGCAAAGGGACCTTCAGAGGAATTGATTCATTTAAACCGTTGGATTAGTGATAAAATTCTTGGAAAGGATCTGTCGAGCCATCAGGCGTTTTTTCAATCAGATTCACCGGTTTTTCAGTTCCTAGAGAGAAAAAAGCCTAAATTAGAGACTCTTGATTCTGTCATGAAGAGGTCTATTTGTAGGTATCTAAGACGCACGTTTAGATTTTTTCCCTTTATAGCTCTCATTTGTTTTGGGTTCATTTATATTGTTAATTAGTTTTATATTGTTTGTACCATCTGTTTATTTCACATTAAAGACAAAGCGTTGCAGGTAGATTGTAAAAAAAATGACAAAAACAAATGAGCTAAAATCAGATACTGTTTTAACAAAAGATATTTCTCAGCGGATACTGAAATATTTATTGCCATTCTCAACCTATTTTCTAATCGCCTTCTTTGGTTTTTTGTTATTTGCTATTTCTCAGCCAGGCTTTGCGGTTTTAATGGAAGCCTTTGTTAGAGCGTTAGATGGCGAATATGTAGATGGTCTCTATATCATTCCCTTGGGTTGTATTGGTATTGCATTGCTTCGTGGTCTTGGTAGTTACCTAGGTAATTACTATATGAGTAAAGCCAGCGCTAATGTCGTACACCGAATTCGATGTGAGTTATTTAGCAATCTTGTCGCTCTTCCTCTTTCTTTTTTCGATGAAAACAAAAGCGGTCGCTTAGTGGCACTGTTCACTTATAACACAGGTGTAATGGTTAATTTTGCTACGCAGGCATTAACGACGATTGTTCGCGAAGGTCTTACTGTTATTGCTTTGTTTACCTACCTTTTTTATCAAAATTTTCAGCTTACGCTTGTGTTTTTTATTCTTGCTCCGCCATTAGGGTTGGCTATTAGTTGGATAGGTAAAAAAATAAAGACTTTAGGTCGTGGCATACAAGAATCTATTGGTGAATTTAACCATGTATCGACTGAGGTATTCAGCGGTATTCGATTGGTTAAATCTACCTCAGGAGAAGGAAAAGCTAACGCTAGGTTTCACAATGCCAGTGATACAGCTAAAAAAATTGGTTTGAAGTTGGCAAAAGTGAGTTCTATTTATACTCCCTTAATGCAAATGCTTATTGTTATGGCAATGGCTTTGGTCATGTACATTGTTTTGTTATCTCGCGGCACAATGGAGGCGGCAGAGCTTATTGCTTATGTGACAGCAGCAGGTTTATTGCCTAAACCTATTAGAAGCTTAAGTGCCGTGCATCCTCAGTTATTGCAGGCGGTTGTTGCGGCCGAAGAGGTCTTTAAGCATATTGATTTCGCCCAAGAGCTTGATGCTGGTAAAGTTTCTGACGTTGAGTTGTCGGGTAATTTATCGTTTAAGCAGGTGGTTTTTTCATATCAGAGTAGCGACAAGCCGGTTTTGAATAATATGAATTTTGACGTCACTGCGGGCCAAACATTGGCCGTTGTTGGGCGTTCTGGTGGCGGTAAGTCAACATTAGTTAATTTAATACCACGCTTCTATGAATTAGATGCGGGTGAGATTACATTAGACGGCCTGCCGATTACTGACTATCGCCTAGGCTTTCTAAGAAAAAATATCGCTACAGTTTCTCAACAGGTGACATTATTCAATGATACGATTCTTGCGAATATTGCTTACGGCGTCGACGATGCTACTCCGGAAGATATAAAGACTGCAGCAAAAGCTGCTAATGCCGATGAGTTTATTCAAGCGCTAAGTGATGGTTACCAAACTATGGTTGGTGAAAATGGCGTAATGCTTTCTGGTGGCCAGCGTCAGCGCTTAGCCATTGCTCGAGCAATTCTTCGTGATGCTAAAGTATTAAT
>CAXAHI010000044.1:0-18408 GCA_963968645.1 uncultured Gammaproteobacteria bacterium
CTTCGTAACCTCAATGAGGGCGACTCCTACGATTCGATTAGTGTCACTAACATAGCGCCAGGCATTGTTAGCGCTGCCAATGCTAATATTATTCCTGCATCTGTTAATGCGAGTGGCAGCGATATTGTTTCACTCGATTTTACTGTGGCTGCTGGAGCTTATCTTGGTGCTAGCGGCGATCTTGAAATTACGGTTTCAGGTAGTGTTGCTGGTCAGGCTGTTGAGGTGGTGACCACGGTTCCGCTTACAGTGGTTGCCAATGTTGCCGCTGCGCAGGGTTATGTGGGTACTGGTTTGCCAGCCCCATATGCTGGTGGCGTTGATACTGATGGCGATGGGGTCAGCGATGCGCTTGAAACCGCTTTTGGCTCTAATCCAAATAGTGCCGATTCTCAGCCTGGCGATTTAATTGAATTAATAGAAGAGAATATTCCCATGCTGGGCTTGCTCGGCATGATAATCATGGGCGTACTTTTTGTCGGTTTTGGTTCTACTGCTGCACGTCGCAATGCGAGTGTATTTCTAATTATGACAGTTACTTTACTGCCTATGGATTTGAGTGCAGGTTCGGCGACGCGTATTCATTTAATTGCTGACATTCCTGTTCCGCCGCCGTTACCCGAGTTATTGTCGGGTTCTAGTTTTACCGCTAGCTCTCAATTAACACCTGCGGCGCGCGCTTTTGATGGCAATATCGCTACTCGTTGGGAGTCTACCCACCGCGTTGATCCTCAATCCCTTACCGTCGATTTAGGGGCCGCTTATTCATTATCAGAAGTTATTATTAAATGGGAGGCTGCTAATGCTGCTTCTTATCGAATTGATGGTTCGTTAGACGGCAGTACATGGACCCATTCTGTGGCTTCTTTTTCAGGCGGCATTTGGGATCCGGGTACTGGCGTGAGACGCACCGATACCTTGGCCGTATCAGGCAGTTATCGTTATGTTCGTATGTATGGTCAAACTCGTCCTGCTGGAAACGTTTATGGCTATTCCATCTGGGAGATGGAAGTGTATGGCTATGCGCTTGCCGATAGTGATAACGACGGCGTTGCCGACGGCATGGATCAATGTCCGAATACAGCTGCAGGTATTTCTATTGATGAAGTCGGTTGCGCTATTCCGGATAGTGATGGTGACGGCGTGCCTGATAGCGCCGATAGCTGTCCAAGTACAACGGCAGGCGCTTTTGTCGATGCGGCGGGTTGTGTCATTGTTATTTACGTTAATGAAGTGGCTTCAATTAATAATATTCTTGCCGGTGGCGGCGGTGCTAGCCAGCCAGGTTTGACGCTATATGTGTTTGATAACGATCCATCCGATGGCAGTGCCAGCGTATGTAATGGCGGTTGTGCAGCTAACTGGCCGCCGGTATTAGTGGTCGATGGTGTTGCGTCAGGTGTGTCTGATCTTGGTATTGTTGAGCGAGCCGATGGTACGCAGCAAGCAACTTATAATGGTCGTCCTCTCTATTACTTTATTAATGACTCCGTTGTGGGTGACACCAATGGTGATGGTGCTGGCGGCGTTTGGCATACGGTAGCTTATACGCAGACCTATGCGAACTTATTTGATAGTACGACAGCGCTAGAGCCGGACACGCAGTTTGAAACGGCGGATGCCTTGGTGACTCGATGGTCTGATCGTCCGCGCACGCGTCATTCGCGTGAAGATGAGTTCCAGTCTTATGACCATTACGTTAAATTTTATTTTGAAGATCGCTCAAGCAATATTGAAATTATCGATTATGTTGCTAAAGGTGGCGACACGATTGAAATGAATGTGCGGACTATTTTTCCGCTGAGTAATACTCAAGCTGAGAACAGATGGTGGTTTGCTAGCCCTAATGCAACCTACATGAGCAATACCATTATGGAGTTTAAGGGCTTTGATGGAAGCTATTATAACTACCAGAAAACGGCTACTTATAATCCGCGTAAAGGCCGAGATATTGCAGTGGGTGATCGCCTAGAGTTTGAGGTGAGTCAATTCAGTGCAGCGGGTATTCCTCGTGGTCAGGTAAATTATTACGGTACGGTGTTTTTGTATATTGTTGGAGAAGGCATTGTGCCTTGGTATGCGAAAGCAGGAAACGAAGACAGTGAAAAGATTCCTGAAGAATATTTGTTAGGCGGACAGACGAGTATGCATTACCAATACTCAGATGAACCGAATGATCATTTCTTACAGATGGCAACGAACTTAGGTTACGACAACGGACAAACCTTTTTATTAGGTCGTCGTGTACACCATTCTTCTTTTGTTAACGGCTCGCATGATGAAGATCCGGCGAATGGCGTGCTAACCAGCAACGCTGGTTTGGCGGGTACGCGTTACATTAATGAGCGTTGTTCTGATTGTCATGAGCGAAATGGCGGTGCACCTGTTGCTGGTAATGGTGAGTTGCTAGATCGCTGGGTATTTAAAGTAGGCGATGTTAATGGCGAAGCCGATCCAAACCGTGGCAATGTATTGCAGCCTAATGGCAGTGCAGGTGAAGGCAGTGTTTCTATTGCTTCATGGACAGAGTTAAGCAATGGCTTACGTAAACCTAACTACCAATTTACTGGCGGCACACCGGCTAAGTTCTCTGCACGAATTGCACCACGCTTAGTGGGTTTAGGCCTGTTAGAGGCGATTGTTGAGTCGGACATCGAAGCATTGGCCGATCCTGGTGATAGTAATGGCGATGGTATTTCTGGTCGTATTAGTATTGTTAGCGATGCCATTACCGGTGAAAACCGTATCGGTCGTTTTGGCTGGAAAGCGGCGCAACCGACGGTGAAGCATCAAGCGGCAGCAGCGCTTAGTACTGATTTAGGTGTGCGTACTTCGGTGATGCCTAATCCGGATTGTGGTTCTGCACAAAATAATTGCGGTGAAAACAGTCCGTTGATGCCAGAAGAGAATTTAGATAATCTGGTTATGTATCTTTCTGGTTTGGGTGTTCGTCCGCAGCGTGTTTGGAAGCAAGGTGTTGAAGACACGCAAGTATTACAGGGCCGAGAGTTATTTAGAGACAAAGGCTGTGTAGATTGTCATACCGAAACTTTCCAGACCAGTGAGTACCATCCATTGGCTGAAGTGCGTAACCAAACCATTCACCCCTATAGCGATATGTTATTGCATGATATGGGTCCTGGACTTGCCGACACCTTAGGTGAAGGTGAAGCAAGTGGCAGCGAGTGGCGAACGACTCCGCTATGGGGAATAGGTTTGGCTCCGTGTGTTATTGGCGGTGTCGTTAATCCATCGGGCAGAGAAGGGGGCGAAAGTTGTAGTCCACACGAAGCTTATCTTCACGATGGTCGCGCAAGAACATTAGACGAAGCGATTATGTGGCACGGTGGTGAAGGAGCAACTTCACGAGCTGCTTACGATGCAATGAGTGCCGGTGATAAAGCGTTGATGATTTATTTCTTGAAATCGTTGTAAGCGTTAAATAGATTAACGGCAGCGATTGATGACGATAGGGTGCTAACGCACCCTATCGTCGTTTTATAAAACATATTGTTGTACTCGCATCATTCAGTTAATAAAAAATAGCCAAGTGTGCTGACCACTTAAACGTTGAATGACTCATTGAAAATGTTTTTTGCTTATCTTCTTTCTTAATTCAAAATAATGACACTCGAGCTTGCTAATTAAGTCTATCTTCCTTTATAGTTGGCGTAAGACATATGCTTACATATTTGTATAGGAGGTATGCGATGGCTAGTTCCATTACTTTTAGACCCACAGAAGAGCAAGGTGGGTTTATTGACGGTATTATCGAGTCAGGCGACTTTGCCAGTCAGAGCGAGGTGATTCGAGCGGCGATAAGATTACTCCAAGAGCAGCAGGCGAAATCTAAACTTAGCCAGTTACGACAGTTAGTGCGCGAAGGTGAAAACAGCGCTGTTATTGAAGATTGGAGTGCGGACGGATTTGTTGCTCGGATGAGAAAAAAACATAATGTCTAATTCTCCGATTTTTTATGTTCATGAAAAAGCGGATAGCGATCTTGAAAGTATTTTTGATTATAGCGTTGAGCAGTTTGGTTTTGCTCGTGCGGTGCAATATGTTTATGACATTGATCAGGCTTTTAAGGATTTAGCACTCAACCCGAAACTGGGTAGGCGTTTTGATCCCGATACCAGAAATTATTTTCAGTACCCCATAGAATCCCATTGCATTTTTTATGCGCCTAATGAAACTGGCGTAGAAATTTTTCGTATTCTGCATCAAAGCATGCTGCCTACTCTTCATCTTTAGATGCATTAGAGTAAAGATTGTTAATTTTGTGCGTGATAAAAATATTTTTTAATACTACGTGTTAAGGAAATAATGTTCTCCTTGCCGTTTAGATTTTTCAAAAAATTTCGTAATTTGAATATTAAAGTCTCTAGCAGATTTAAGTATGAGTGAACGGTTGAAAGGCAAGCCGGTCAGAAAACATTCCTACTGATCCTCTTCGCTGTTAAGCATAGGGAGAAAACGAGCATATGCATCAGATAAAAGCTCAAATAGAGAAAGCAGATAAGGCTATCATCGCCGAAGATTTTGATACCTTGATGGGTATTTATACTGACGATGCCGTTTTAGTCATCGAGCCAGGAAATAATGCTATTGGTAAAGACGCTATTAGAAAGGCCTTTGAGCATATAGCAGTGTATTTTAAAAATGGTTTGCAAGTAGCACAGAATGACATGGAAATATTAGAGACTGGCGATACAGCTCTCGTCTTGGCAAACACTATTTTATCAGCGCCAAATTTACCGGATACGGAGCGTAAAGCGACTTACGTTTTTAATAAAAAAAGTGGTGTTTGGTTATGCTCAATTGATAACTCATATGGCCATGAAGTCATAGTGAACAGAACCAGTAACAATATTGCTTAATCAGAAATAATATTTGAGTTTTAAATAACTCAACCACACATCTTAAATCCATTGAACAAATAAAAGACGCATGGTGGTTGGAATTGGTGGGCCTTCCGTGACTTGAGCGTGGAATCTACCGATTATGAGTCGTATGCTCTAACCAACTGATCTAGGGGCCCTTCACTTGATAAAGCTCAGTGATAAAGCTCAGTAAAAGGTGCTGAAGCAATAATTATTCGTCGACGATGCTGCCTTCCTATATTCCTTTATTCCTTTATTCCTTACTGCCGCTAAAATCACTTCGATTAACTCATAAACGCGTTGGGGTTACTCTATTCGAACGCAAATAACTAGATAAAATTGATACTTTCGTCTAATATTTGGTGAATAAATATACGTTCTGTTCTAACAAAACCTAATAAAAATACTTAGAGAGAAATTTTGATGTTTGACAAACCTTGCCTTATCAGCCGTTCGTTAGTAACCATAATTGTATCTTTTTGCTTAAGCATTGGGCTGGGCGCTAATGCTCACGCCTACGATGTTGAGGCTGATAGCGCCAATAACAGTGTTTATATCCTGTTGCGCAACCTTAATACTGGTGATGATTACGATTCGATAAGTGTCACCAATACCGCGCCGGGCATTGTTAGCGCGGCTTCGGCAACGATTATTCCTGCATCGATAGCAGCGAGTAGCAGCGACATTGCTGCTGTCGAGTTTACTATTGCTCCAGGTGCGTCCTTAGGCGATTCAGGCGATTTAACGATTACGGTTTCCGGTACAGTGGCAGGCCAATCTGTTGATGTCGATATTCTTGTGCCGTTAGAGGTAGTAGCGACTGTAGATGCTGCTCAAGGTTCTGTGGGCACGGGTGTACCAACACCGGACTCATCCGGTATTGATTCGGATAACGATGGCGTGAGCGATGCATTAGAGATTGCTTTTGGCTCTGATCCGAATAGCGCTGATTCTCAGCCTGGCGATCCGAGTGTCTCTATCGAGGAGAATATTCCGATGTTGGGCTTGCTCGGCATGCTTGTCATGGCTCTCTTTTTTGTTTTTTCTGGTTCTGCGGCCGCGCGTCGTAATACCGGCGCATTAATGTTGCTGGCGGTGACTTTCTTGCCCATGGACTTGAATGCTGGTTCTTCGACACGTATTCATTTAATTGCTGAAATTCCTGTTCCACCCCCCGTCGTATCGACTGACGCCTATATCTTCCATTCTGAGTATGAAGATTCTTACTACATGGAAAATTGGGGAGATACATGGGGTTCAAACACTTCATACACCAACCAACCTTCAGATACCACATATGCAAAAGCACTTGAACTGACTAAAGGGCCCGATTGGGGAACCGTGATTGCATGGGGAAATCTACCGGCAAACGCTATTGATATTTCTGCGTACACTCATGCTCGATTCAAAGTTAAAACCTCGACCTTTACCCAGGTGCAGGTATATTTTCAAAGCGAGTCAGCGGTAAATAGCGAAGTAACTTATAGCCTGACTCGTGGGACGAGTTTGGGTAACGGTTGGATTGAGATGGAAGTGCCGATACCAAGCGATTTTACAGCGATGACCTGGTTGGCGCTTAATTTTATTGGTGACTCAGGCACAGTATTGCTGGCGGATGTGTACTTCACCACTTTAGAGGGAGAGCCTGTTACAGGCCCGCCTGAAGCGGCGCCAATTCCAGCACCGTATAACAATGCAGACGTTATCGTTTTGTATAGCGATAGTCTTACTGAGGATTCTTTCATCTCGGTTTGGAATGCCAACTGGTGGAATGCGCCTGTCTATTTTGAGGGCGATATTGATGGCAATTATTTTGCCAAATATAAAATTACCGATGGTGGTACTGCAGGCGGTATTACTGGCTTGGAGTATGGTTTTGAAGTGGGTCCTTTGGATGCCTCTACTGCTACAACCTGGCATATAGATTTGTATGTTGAGCCAGGCATTACGAAAGTATCGTTGCAGCTGGTTTCTTCTGATGGCAGTGCGACTTATAACATTAATAATCCTACTACGGGACAATGGGTTAGTTATGCTATTCCGTTTAATACGATGACTCAAAACGGTCAAGGTGTTCTTAACGCGGGTAGTTTGCAGGCCGCGGGCATTCAGCTTTGGGGAAGCGCAGATACGGCTCTTTATGTTGATAACATCTTTTTTTCTGGTGCCGCTAATTTTTATGATTTGGATGTGACGATAAGAAATAACCAATCACAGCTTATTGCTGGAGCGACGGTATCGGTTGGTGAAGTCTCTGCTGTCACTAATGCATCGGGAGTGGCAACACTGAATCTGCCTCAGGGTGAGCATAAAGTGAAAGTTGATGCGTCCGGATATGGCTTAGCGCAATCGAACAAAACTATCCAAGGTGGTTCTGCTGCAATGACCATTAATGTCATCGCATCGAATCCAGGTCCAACCATTTCTGCGCCAATACCTCCAACAAGTAACGCCGATGCGTTTGTGATCTACAGCGATGCTTTAACGGTTGATAGGAACATATCATTTTGGTCGGATCCTTGGTGGAACCCACCAGTATTCTCTGAGTTGACGCTGGGCAGCGATAAGATCGCTCGATTGCAGATTGTGCCTGATGGAACTCAAGGCGGGATTACCGGTATTCAGTATGGTATTGAGTCTGGTCCATTTAATGCATCGGGTGCTACACGGATTCGATTTGATATGTTTGCAACCAGTGGAATAACGGAGGTTAAATTCCAATTATTATCGATCACTGGCACTGCTCTTTATACGATACCGAGCTTTGCAAAAGGTCAGTGGGTGACGATTGATATTCCTTTTAGTCAGATGCAAGACGTACAGAATATTACTGCTTCTGCGCTTACTCAATTAGGTATGCAGTTGTGGGGTACTACCAGTGACTCTCTGTATTTGGATAATATTTATTTTTATTAAACGGCACTAAACCTAACCACTTAGACGCTGTTCTTTTTATGCGGCGTCTAAGTTTTGGGATCTCTGTAAAAATAATCACTATTTGAATTTTTCCGAACCTTGACGCAATTGCGCGGTCTTGAGGTTAGCTGCCTGTGGGTCATTGTATTGTTGGCAGCCTTTGTCATATTGAAAATGGATACCTAAGGAAAGTGATTGATAATGGCTTTAACAAGAGATTTTAAAGAAACCATTTTAGAGCGTGCGAAAACAGACGCTGAGTTTCGTCTTGGTTTACTCACAGAGGCGGCAGAGTGTTTGCTCAACAACGAAACAGCTGTTGCGAAAACCCTGTTGCGTGACTATGTTAACGCTTCGCTTGGATGTTAACGCTTCGCTTGGATGTTAATGCTACGCTTGGATTTCAGGAGCTTGCTAATATCGTCAACAAAAAGCCAACCAGTCTTATGCGTATGCTCAGCGATAAAGGTAATCCAAGCATTGATAATATGTCACAAGTGCTTACGGCTGTTCGTCAGCATGAAGGCATAAAATTACATGTTAGTGCGGCGTGAATGCTGTATTAAATTCTGGAATCCCATCGCAATAAGGGGCTTGGAGGTTTAGAAGGGATTCGAGTGTTGAATTTATCAATCATGCGTCTTGGATAGTCTGATAATAAACAGACGCATGCTAGATAGAATGGTGGGCCCTCCGTGACTCGAACACGGGACCTGCCGATTATGAGTCGGATGCTCTAACCAACTGAGCTAAGGGCCCTTAACTTTGATCAACCACGTTAAAGTCGCTGATTTACTTGTAAGGCCGCGCAGTATAAGCAGCCGTAATGACTTTGCCAATAGATTTTATTGCACAGTCTCGTTTTCGCTAAATGTATCTTCAAATAATGGCGTGCTCAGGTAGCGTTCGGCTGAATCGGGCAAAATAACAACAATAGTCTTGCCTTGATGCTCTGGCTGCTGAGAGACTCTATCGGCAATGGCCATGGCGGCACCACTCGATATGCCCGCTAATATCCCTTCTTGCGTCATCAGCTTGTGAGCCCATTGCATGGCCTCTTCATTGCCTACCTGTTCAACTTGATCAACCATACTCAAATCGAGATTGGCTGGCAGTATGCCGGCGCCAATGCCTTGTATCTTATGCGGTGCATGCACGGGCTCTTCACCGGCTTTTGCGGCCGTTATCATAGTTGATGATTCTGGTTCAACGGCTACCGAGGTAATGGCTTTGCCTTGGGTGTTTTTAATGTAGCGAGAAATGCCGGTTAGCGTGCCGCCGGTGCCTACGCCACAAATTAACATATCAATTTCACCGTCGGTGTCGTCCCAAATTTCTGGGCCGGTGGTTTGTTCATGTATTAATGGGTTGGCGGGATTATCAAATTGGCTGGGCATCCAGCGTGTATCGGGTGATTCGGCTACCAGCGCTTCGGCTTTTTCAATGGCGGCTTTAATGCCTTTTGCGCCTTCGGTTAATACTACGTTAGCGCCAAACGCTTTTATGAGTTGTCGTCGCTCTAGGCTCATGGTGCTGGGCATGGTTAAGGTGACTTTATAGCCCTTGGATGCGCCGACAAAGGCGAGTGCTATGCCTGTGTTGCCGCTGGTGGGCTCAATAATTTCCATGCCGGGTTTGAGTGCGCCAGATTTCTCAGCATCCCAAATCATACTCGCGCCAATACGACACTTAACGCAGTTGGCCGGGTTGCGGCTTTCTATTTTTGCGTAGATGTTGCCACTGCTGATGCGATTGATTTTAATAAGCGGGGTACCGCCAATTGATAGGCTGTTGTCTTCAAATACTTTCATAGCGTTTTCCTCGGCGAATTAAGACTCAGAATGTCTAAGTTATAGAAAAACAAAAGGCCGGTAAACCGGCCTTTTGTAAATCTTTTTAACGTGCATTAAAAATTTATTCGTCGAGGAAGCTACGTAGATGATCAGAGCGCGATGGATGACGCAATTTACGTAATGCTTTGGCTTCAATTTGACGAATTCGCTCACGCGTTACATCAAACTGTTTGCCGACTTCTTCTAAGGTGTGGTCGGTATTCATTTCGATACCAAAGCGCATGCGTAATACTTTCGCTTCACGTGCGGTTAAGCTACCTAATACATCAGTAGTTGCGTCACGAAGGCTTTGATCGGTTGCTGAATCAATGGGTGAGTCAACAGTGCCGTCTTCAATAAAGTCACCTAGGTGCGAATCTTCGTCATCACCAATGGGTGTTTCCATTGAGATAGGCTCTTTCGCAATCTTTAAGACTTTACGGACTTTATCTTCTGGCATTTCCATGCGCTCGCCTAACTCTTCAGGCGTTGGCTCGCGACCAATTTCTTGTAACATCTGACGCGAAATACGATTGAGCTTATTAATCGTCTCAATCATATGCACTGGAATACGAATGGTTCGGGCCTGATCCGCAATAGAACGAGTAATGGCCTGACGAATCCACCATGTTGCGTAAGTCGAGAATTTATAACCACGACGGTATTCAAATTTATCGACCGCTTTCATTAAGCCGATGTTACCTTCTTGAATTAAATCGAGGAACTGTAAACCACGGTTGGTGTATTTTTTAGCAATCGAAATAACCAGACGTAAATTCGCTTCAACCATTTCTTTCTTGGCGCGACGTGCTCTAGCTTCACCTAAAGACATGCGACGGTTGATATCTTTAATTTCAGTAATGCTGAGCTCAGCGCTTACTTCAATACTAGCAATTTTACGTTGCGCTCGAAGAACGTCTTCACGAACGGTGCCTAGCTTTCTAGCAAACGGTTGTTCGTTGGCATCAACAATGTCGTTAATCCATGCTGGGTCAGTTTCATGACCAATAAATGCTTTAATAAAATCTTTGCGTGGCATTTTTGAGATTTTGATACAAAGGCGCATAATTTCACGCTCTTGCTCACGAATTTGATACAGCGTCACGCGTGGTGCGTTCATGACAGGTTCAAGAATACGTGGGACTAACTTCAAGTACTTGAACTTTTCACCGAGTTCTTGCAAATTCTTAATCGATGAAGCAGCTTCACGACCATAGCGTTTAATGGCGCGTTCAGCTTTTACATGATATTCGGCAATTTCATCAAAGCGCAGTTTGGCTTCTTCAGGATCAGGACCGTTATCGACTACTTCATCTTCGGCTTCGCCACTGGCAGCTTTTGCTGTTTTAGCGGCTTGTGCGTCGGCAATTTCTTGCGCTGAAGGCACTGAGTCGGCTGGGTTTAAGTAGCCAATTAATACGTCAGAGAGTTTCTTCTCTTCGGTTTCTGTTAATGCGTATTCAATTAAAATATTGTTAACGGCATTGGGATAGCAAGCCAGAGCTGCCATCATTTCACGTATGCCTTCTTCAATACGTTTGGCTATGGCAATTTCGCCTTCGCGCGTTAATAATTCTACGGTGCCCATTTCACGCATGTACATGCGGACAGGGTCAGTAGTTCGGCCAGCTTCAGTTTCTACGGCAGCTAATGCGGCGGCAGCTTCGGCGGCGGCGATATCATCGGTTGAATCGTTTTCGGCAAGTAATAACTCATCGGCATCGGGTGCTGTTTCAAACACCTTAATACCCATGTCATTAATCATCTGAATAATATCTTCGACCTGATCTGGATCGGAAATATCTTCGGGTAGGTGATCGTTGACCTCGGCATAGGTTAAGTAACCTTGCTCCTTCCCTCGAGTGATTAATTCCTTAATGCGAGATTGTTTCTCGTCAGACATGTGCTTACTTCCTGAAAAATATCAAAGCTGGTTTAGTTATAACTGTGTGATTTATCATTGTCTTTAGTGTATTCACACTCTCTAATCCAGACAAACGTGCTTACAATTGATGCTTATTGCAATCATGACTTATGCATTACTCATACAGATATCATGATTGTGACCGTACCTATATTCATGATAGTCGTTAAATGAACTATCGATGCGAAGAAAACGACAATAAGCTAACAATTTCTCGCTGTAACAGTACTTCTGTAGCGCTTCTAGTGATGATTGATGGCTACTGAAATATGCCTGTGCCTTATGGATAAGGCTAAAAATTAGCCGGACATTATAACGTATAGTCACCAAATCGTATAACGATAAAAGGCGTTAGGGGGCAAAAAGGTAGTAAAAAACGGTTATTTACCGTTAAATTGTTCGATTAGACGGTTTTAGAGCCGATCATCCTGTTCTCATGCTCACTTCTATAGGCAGTATTACTGCTTAGGATGATGTGAGCTGATGCGAGACGGGAGGAGAATGATGCTGACGGCCTGCCTGAATACCTAGCTGAATACCTACCTATTTACGTTGAAACCCTATCGGCTTCGCTACTCATCTATCTACTTTCTTGTCTACCTGCCTGCTTGTCTGCTTACTCGTCTACTTTCTTGGCTACCTACTTGCTTTTGTTTAGACCAATCGACTTCAGTTTGTTTCGTTCATCTTCGCTTAAGTCTGACAATGGTTTACGCTCGAGTTCCGCAATAAATTGGCTGAGTTCACGTCCTTCAAATTGTTCTTTAATTCTTTCCAGAACATCTGAGAATTCGTGCGTGGCAACGGCTTCTTGTTCTGAGGGTTTATGCCGACTAGCACAGTGATTAAGTGCTGCCGCTTCGGTAGTACCATGCCAGTAGCCGAGTAGCATGCTGGTAGTAACGGTTTGAGTTTGCGCTTTAATATGCATAAATAGTTTAAGCAGAAGCTTGGCTTCTTTGCTGTCTATAGACTTTACACAGTCAGGAAGCTCAGACGTTTTGGCTAATTGAGGATAGTGAAGCAGCAATGCGATAGCCCAAACCATGGGTGTTTTTTCTAAACCTAATTCCGTGCTGGCGGGTTTTTTAGGTTTGCTCGCTGTTGTGTCGTTTGCATTATTGCTGGGCTGTTGACCTTTATTGGATCTATCGCTGTTGCGTTGATTGCGGTCAGTTGGTGTTGCTGCCGATGCTTTACTCGATGAGGGCGCTTTACTCGCCGTGATTTCAGCTTCGCGAGATTTCAGTAAGCTAATATCCGCACCGGTTTCATTGGCAAGCTTAGTGAGCATTAACTGCTTAAATACGCCATGTGGTAGCTGTTGAATAAGCGGTAACGCACGTTGGCTGAGCTTGGCTTTACCAGCACCTGAATCAAGATTAATACCTTCGCTGGCCGTTTGAAAAAGCAATGTTTCTAGCGGCATCGCTTGTTCTACGGTGTGAAAAAACGCTTCTTTGCCATTGCTGCGCACATAGGTATCGGGGTCTTCACCATCAGGTAAAAACAAAAAGCAGACCTCGCGTCCATCGGACATCGCTGGCAGCGCAGTTTCGAGTAATCGCGCAGCGGCTTTTTTGCCCGCGGCATCGCCGTCAAAGCAAACCACTAACTTGCTGGTATGACGAAAGATTTTTTCAAGATGATAAATACTGCTAGCCGTGCCGAGAGTAGCAACAGCGTTGCTAATACCAAATTGCACCAGTGACACGACATCCATATAGCCTTCGACCATTAACAGATAATCGAGCTGTCGATTCGCTTTGCGTGCTTCGTAAAGGCCGTACAGTTCGCGCTGTTTATGGAAAACGGGCGTTTCTGGGGAGTTTAAATATTTGGGTTTGTCATCGTTAAGTACGCGGCCACCAAAGGCGATAACGCGACCGCGATTATCACGAATGGGAAAGATAATGCGTTCGCGAAAGCGATCATAAAAGTCGCCATTATCTTTTTTGACCAGCATGCCGCAGGTTTCGAGTTGCGCCACTTTTTGTTGTCGCGTTTTAGCCTTATTACTGTCGCCATCGGTTTCTTCAATGGCCTGCAAAAGATTATCCCAGCCTGGCGGCGCATAGCCAATACCGAAATCACGCGCAATTTCGCCGCTGAGGCCGCGATTCTTTAGGTATTCAATGGCTTGTTTTTTATTGCTGTGCTGGCGCAGCTGGGTTTGAAAGTGGTGGGCTGTCCAAGCGAGTACGTCATAAAGGCTTTGTGACTGACTTTTACGTTTGCGCTGTAATTCACTGTCGCCGCCAGAGTTTTCGCGCGGCACGTCGAGTCCCACCATGGCTGCCAGTGATTCTACGGCAGCGGGGAAGTCGATATTCTCGTAATCCATAATAAAGCCAACACTATTACCGCCGGCGCCACAGCCAAAGCAGTAAAAGAATTGTTTATCGGGATTAACACTAAATGATGGATTTTTTTCGTCGTGGAACGGACAGCAGGCCGTGTAGTTGCGGCCACTTTTTTTGAGTGATACGCGACGGTCAATGACCTCGACAATATCGACGCGATCGAGCACATCATCGATAAATTGTTGAGGAATAAGTCCGGCCATAAATTACTCTAAATAGTTTGGTTTGCTATCGCTAAGGTAGTATTTAAGCAAGAGCCGCTTTAATTTTGCCACTAACAGCGCCCACATCGGCGCGGCCTTGTAGCTGAGGCTTAAGAATGCCCATTACTTTACCCATGTCCTTCATGCTTTCAGCTCCCGAAGCACTAATAGCTGCAGTAATGAGATCAGTAATTTCCTGTTCGCTTAGCTGCTCAGGTAAGAATTTTTGAATCACAACCATTTCAGTTTCTTCAATAACGGCTAGGTCTTCTCGGCTTGCGGCGCGGTATTGCTCTATCGAGTCGCGACGCTGCTTAAGCATTTTATCGAGTACGACGATAACGCGGTCGTTATCGACATCAATGCGTTCATCGACTTCAATACGCTTAATGTCGGCAAGAATTAGGCGAATAGTGCCAAGCGTTGGCTTGTCTTTGGCACGCATAGCGGCTTTCATAGCGGTTTCGATGGTGATTTTATGATCACACTTGCTCACAGGCTATCCTCGGTTTAAAGCTGGGTTTAATAACGGTTGAGTGGCGGCGTTAGGTGCTTAGCTCGCCGTATCTACTTTGTTAGCATTAGGAGTATACAGGGAGCGAAACGGGGGTTATATGCCTTTAAAAACAAAAAACCCGACACTAGGCCGGGTTTTTGTGAGCATGTTGCAGAATTGATCTGCTAGTACATGCGAACTCTTGAGCGAATTTCACGGCCCACTTTCTTCTGATGACGCTTAACAGCAGCAGCAGCTTTACGCTTACGAACAGCCGTTGGCTTTTCGTAGAATTCGCGACGGCGAACTTCGGCAATGACGCCAGCTTTTTCGCAAGATCGTTTAAAACGACGTAATGCGATATCAAAGGGCTCGTTATCTTTTACTCTAACTTGTGGCATAAAAACTCATCTACTTGGAATAAGGTTAAATATATATTGCGACAATGAAATCTATTGTCAGGCACAACCAAAGGTCTGCTTTTGCAAGGGCGGCAATTCTATACAGGCTTGCGATAAATTGCAAAGGCATTCGAGGGCTTTTCTACCTTTTAAACGCATGAAATGGCCATTAATAGATAAATAGAGGAGATCTATCGTCGACTTTCACAGCAGATTACCTTGGTTTAGTGGTTTAGAGGCTGAATTTGACTAAAATAGGCACTCTATTAGGCCTTTTTAAAGTGAAAAGTAGACAGTATTGGTTTCTGGATTAGCCCTCTTAAGGCGTTATTGAAGGGGATAGGCCGTTGTTTTTCATAGTAATGCCCGCATAATAGCAGCCTCTTTAATTGCGGTTTAGCAAGAAACCTCTTATTAGGCGTTTGGTCAAAGCCCAACAGCTCATGATTCGGCATGTCATAGTTGGTAGCAGTCATTAGTTAATAGAAGCAAGTCGTTAAGCTTTGCTTCTAGTTATTGAAGCAGTTATAGATAGCAATAAATAGTATCTGTAAAGAGCATCTGTTAAAAATCATTTATCCGTAATAAACCGTTTGGAGATATTGAGATGAACACATTATTGAATGTAGCCCCACTGAAATTAGTATTGAAGTTAAGCGCTATAGCAAAGCACTTATTAATCAGTTTATTTATAGTTAGCGTGGCGGCTTGCGTACCCTCACAGCAAACGGGTACTAGCTATTCACGTGATGAAGCTCGTACCGTACAAAATGTAAAGCTAGGCACCATTATTGATGCAACGCCAGTGATGATTGAAGGCACAAAAAGCGGTGTAGGTGGCGTGCTGGGTGGTGTGGTAGGTGGTCTTGCTGGCTCAACCATCGATGACGGCGCAACGGCTGATATTGCTGCAGTGATTGTTGGCGCAGCAGGTGCAGCAGTGGGTGCTAAAGCTGAGAGTGCGCTGACTAAAGCGGAAGGTATGGAATACACTATTAAATTAGATGATGGTGAAGTGATTTCAGTTGTGCAGGCGGTGGATCCAAAAGCTGCGCCTATTATGGCGGGCGATGCGGTTAAGTTGTTATCGCAGGGTGGTACATTTCGCGTAACTAAATTAGCGAGCACGCGTTATTAATGTTTGCTCAAATAAAAAATGTTGGCTCAAATAAAAAACGGTAGTACAGCTTAATGTTAGTGTTAGGGATTGAAACGTCTTGTGATGAGACAGGTATTGCATTGTATGACACAGAGCACGGCTTAGTGGCCGATGCTCTGCACAGTCAGATTGATTTGCATGTTGAGTTTGGTGGCGTAGTGCCGGAGTTAGCTTCGCGAGATCACATTCGTAAAACATTGCCGATGATTCGTCAGTTAATGGAAGAGGCCGGTGTCGATAAAAACGCTATCGATGGTATTGCGTATACAGCGGGCCCTGGTTTGATAGGCGCATTATTAGTGGGGGCGTCACTAGGGCGTTCGTTGGCGATGGCTTGGAATGTTCCGGCGGTTGGTGTTCATCATATGGAAGGCCATTTATTAGCGCCAATGCTAGAAAATAATCCTCCTGAGTTTCCTTTTGTTGCCTTGCTGGTTTCTGGCGGTCATACGCAATTGGTTGAAGTGAAGCAGTTAGGTGATTATACGCTCTTAGGTGAATCGTTAGATGATGCTGCCGGAGAGGCTTTTGATAAAGCCGCGAAAATGTTGGGTTTGCCTTATCCTGGTGGTCCGCAAATTGCGCGTTTGGCAAAGTCTGGTGTTGTCGGGCGTTTTGATTTTCCAAGGCCTATGGTGAATCGTCCGGGTTTGGATTTTAGTTTTAGTGGTTTAAAAACATTTACTAAAAACACCATTGCTAAATGTGTTGCTGAAGATTACTTAGATGAGCAGACGAAGGCGGATATTGCTTGTGCCTTTGAAGAAGCCGTTGTGAGTACTTTATCTATAAAGTGTAAGCGCGCATTAAAACAAACAGGTTTAAAACGATTAGTTATTGCGGGCGGTGTTAGTGCTAACCAGCGTTTGCGTGAAGCCTTAGAAGTAATGACAGCAGCCCAACGTTCACAGGTGTTTTATGCGCGGCCAGAGTATTGTACGGATAACGGTGCAATGATCGCTTTGGCGGGTGCGTTGCGATTAGAGGCGGGGCATGTTGAGGCGCTTGAAGTGAAAGTGAAACCGCGTTGGCCGCTTGAAGATTTAGAGAAGCTGGCTTAAATTAAAAAGCAGTTCCATGTTGAAATGGTTCGATTCAATAGTAATTGAATAGTAATTGAATAGTATTTAAATAAATAAAAGTAAGGTGTTTCATGGCAACAGTTTTTATTGAAGATTTAAAAGTAGATACAGTCATTGGTTTATGTGAGTGGGAAAAGCATGTAAAGCAGACGTTGCATTTTGATATTGATATGCAGGTAGATATTAATGGTGCTGCCAGTGGTGACAATATTGATGGCACGGTGGATTATGCAGCTGTTGCGCAGCAGGTGATAGATTTTACGCAGGCGCAAAGTTGTTTGTTGATTGAGACGTTGTTGGAGTCTTTGTTGCAGTATTTGCTTGAGCAGCATGAGCGGATTAGTGAGGTGACGATTACGTTACGGAAGCCTTTGGCGATTCCTGCAGCGGGATGTGCGGGGATTACGAGTTCGTTATCACGCGTTTGAATTTAGTCCTTTAATCTCTAACGGTAATCTTACATTCTGGTTTTTTACTTTATTGGTTTGAGTTTTCAGTTCAAGGTCGTCGGAGGTGGCCCGACATGCCAGAATCTAGATCTTTACGCCCCACCTGATAGTGCTCTTATATTCTGGTTGTTTGCTTCTATTTTTTAAGTTTTAAATTCAAGGTCGTCGGGTGCGACAGCCAGAATCTAGATCTTTTAGCTCTGCCTGATAGTGTTGTTATATTCTGGTTTTTTAGTTTATTTGTTTGATTTTTCAGTTCAAGACCGTCGGGGGTGGCCCGACATGCCAGAATCTAGATCTTTACGCCCCACCTGATAGTGCTCTTATATTCTGGTTGTTTGCTTCTATTTTTTAAGTTTTAAATTCAAGGTCGTCGGGGGTGGCCCGACAGCCAGTCACTTTTTGTCTACAGCAACAAAAAGTAACCAAAAAATGCCGCAACCTTACGACGAAGCTTGAGCACGACGGGTGCATCTCTAAGTGTTTTCTGTCCAGCAGTTCCAGAGGGTTTATCGCCAAGCGGTATAGGGGGTACTTTTTTTGTGCTGCACTTACATCAAACTTTACGTCCAATTTTTCCTTTGAGCCAAATAGTAGTTCTATTTTTTTCCTTTTGAGCGGCATGCGGAGCTCAACAGTAAAAAACGGCCGTTAGGCACGGTTTTTACTTGTTCTAAAATAAAAAGAAGTCTACTGAACT